>NZ_CP188256.1:637262-955893 GCF_049994875.1 Cellulomonas sp. McL0617 | reverse complement strand
GTCGAGCTTCGCCACCTGTCCCGCGACGCCCTTGGGCACGGGGATCGGGATCGTGTAGGACGCCTGGCCGGTGTTCAGGTTGAGCCCGAACGACTCGCCGAAGCCCGGGGCGTTCCCGCTCCCGGCCGGCGCGCTGACTGCCTGCTCGGAGGTGGCGCCGTCGCTCATGGTCTCAGCGCCAGGTGAACGAGTAGTCCTGGTACACCGACACGTCGGTGATCCCGGACAGGTCCGGGACGCCGCCGGGTCCGACCGCGAGCGTCGGGTTGTCCGCCGCCGTGATGTGCACGGTGAACCTGTCGGCCACGCCGCCCCCGAGCAGGCTCGCCACCGGCGCGCCCTGCACCAGACCGTCAGCGTCGGTGGTGAGCACCAGCTCGGTCCCGGTCGACGCGGGCGTGAGCCGGACCACGGTTGCCGGCGCGCCCGAGACGCGCAGCGTGAACGACGTGCGGACCAGGTCCTTCTGCGTCCGCGGCAGGTCGGCCGCGGACACGACCAGGTCGCCGCTGCCCTGCGTGCGCAGGAAGAACAGCTCGTCGGGCGCCTGCAGCCGCAGCGACGTCGCCCGGCCCGCCGTGCCCGTGGTGGGCAGGCCCGCCTTGACCGTGCCCTCCAGCCCGCCGTCGAAGAACGCGTCCAGATACACCACCAGGTACACGTCGAGCAGGGCCGACAGGTCGACCTCGTTGGTGCCCAGCGGCAGCTCGAGCCGCCACATCGTCGCGGCGCCGTTGTTCTCGAACAGGCGCAGCTGCTGGGAGTCCGCGCGCAGCACGATCGCGTCGGTCCGCGCGTCGTACAGCGAGAGCGGCAGGACGTCCGGGGGGTAGACCAGCTGCTGGACGCTCCCGTCGGCGGCGCGGAAGTGCGACACCCCGATGTTCCGCAGCGTCCCGTGCACCCCGGAGGCGGCGCTGACGCCGACGAACTGCACCTCGACCGCGCGGACCTTGTGCAGGTAGAAGCCCGGGTACAGCCGGTCGAGCTGCTCGAGCGTGGTCTGCAGGTTGGCGACGCCGGTGGTGCGCAGGGCACGCAGCGCGCTGGGGTAGAGCTGGGCCAGGGAGAAGGACACCTTGATCGGCGCCTTCTTCGACCGCGTGCTGGTCAGGAAGTCGACCGTGAAGAAGTCGACGTCGCGCAGCAGGACGTCGGAACCGAGGACGTCGCCCGCGCCGGCGTTGCGGTAGTCGAGCCGGATCTTGTGCAGGTCGCGGGCGGTCTCGGCGGCGTAGGCGCGCTGCATCAGCCACGCCACGCTGGTCGCCATGTCCAGGTAGTCCGCGGCCAGCCCCTTCATCACCTGGGCCATCTCGTACCAGTGCCGGCTGCTGAACTCGCGCAGGTCGAGGAACTCGCGGTTGGCCTCGGCCTGGGCCTGCTGCAGCTGGGCCACCGCGACCCGCTGCTGGGCCACGGCGACGCCGGCCTGCGCCTGGACCACCTGCGCCTGGGCGACCGCCTGGTACGACTGCGCAGCGGCGACCTCGCGGTCGAGGCGCCCCTGCTCGAGGTCGTCGGTGAGACTGGCCCGCTGGGCGGCCAGCCGCTGGAGCACGGTGTTGCGCGGCTCGTGGTCCGACCCGAACGAGTCGTACCCCGTGATGGTGAGCTTGACCTCGTCGTCGTGGTCCACCGCGGACGCCTGCGCCCAGGCGTCGAGCTCGGTGAGCTCCTCGAGCTCCCACCGGACGTCCCCGAACGCGGTCGACGCCTCCTGGGCGTTGGTGAGCTGTGTGGTCGCGTAGTCCTTGCTGCGCTGCGCGACCGCGACGCCGGCCTGCGCCTGCGCGACCCCGTCCTGCTCCAGCACGACGCTCGCGGCCGCGAGGTCGACCTGCTGGTCCATCTGGTCCTCGCGGAACTCCTCGTTCTCGGCCTGGCTCTTGAACTGGATGTACGCCTGCTCCATGGTCCCCGCGTGCTCGGCCAGGTAGCGGGCGTTGGTCTGCAGCGCCTCGAAGCTGAACGGGGGCAGGTAGTCCGGCGCGAACCCGAGGAAGTTCTGGCCCGCCGCGATCTGGCTGAGCCGCAGCCGCGCCCGGGTGAGCGGCAGCGCGACGGCCGGGTTGTCGTCGACGCTCGTGGGGTCGGCCGCCGCCGCGATCGCCGCGGCCCTGACCTTGAGCGCGGCGAACCGGGCGTCGGCGTAGAGCGGCGACGTCGCCGGGACAGTGCCGTCCGAGCCCACGACGAGGTGGTACTTGACGGCCGCGGCGGGCCAGCCCGCCGCGGAGTCGCCGGCGGCGCGGTAGATCGAGTCGCCCCAGGCCACGTAGGTCTGCGCGAGCCGCGTCCACACCTGGGTGACCTCAACGTTCAGGTTGAGGTACGGGTAGGTCAGCGCGTTGCGGTATGCGGTCTCGGCCGACGCGTAGTCGCCCGACGCGAGATAGCAGTCGCCCAGGCTCATCGGGATGACGAAGAAGTAGATGTAGGGCAGGTACGCGACGAACGTCGTCGCCGGGAGGCCCTGGACGTACAGGAGGCCGAGGTCGTCGGTCACGGCCATCGTCTCGTACAGCGCGGTGAGGTTCCCGGCCTTGTCGCCGGCGAGGCTCACCGTGCTCGAGGCGTCCGTGCCGAGGATCGTGAACGTGTCCACCGTGCGCAGCTCGCCGACGTAGGCCAGGGCCTGCAGAGACGGAGTCTCGGCCTGGCTGATCGGCTCCGGGATCGCGCCGGCGAGCTCGAGCCCGGGCGCGCCGTCGATCCGGCGGAACGGGAGGCCCCGGCCCGGACCCACCACGGTCCGCCCGGTCAGCGCGCGGGTCGGGGCGTCGGCGACGCCGGTGACCCCCGTGACCCCGAGCTCGAAGATGCCCAGCTTCTGGCTCACCGCACCGGCCTGGGCCAGCACCTCCTTGGCTCGGGCGTCGTCCCCCTGCCGCTCGAAGAGGCCCGAGAGAGCTGCGAGCGCGGACACCTGCCCCTCGCCCGACCCGGCCTTGGTGAACAGCTCCTGCGCCGTGGTGAGCTCGGTCGTCGCCGCGTCGGCCCTGCCTGCGCGCTCGAGCACGAGCCCCAGGTCCTGGTGCAGGTGCGCGACGAGCGCCAGGTCCTGGTCACCGGCGGCCTTGATCGCCTGCGTGTACGCCTTGGCCGCACCGGCGAAGTCGCCCGCGACGACCGACCCGGCGGCCCCGGTGAGCAGGCCGTGCACGGTGTCCAGGGTGCTCGACACGCCCGCGCCGAACACCTGCGGGTGCGTCACGAGCTCGGCCGGGTCCGGCGGCACGGGCCAGACGATGCCGGCGGGCACCGTGCTGAGCGGCGGGAGCGTCCGGCTGGCGGACTCGGCCGCCATGGCGAGGAACGCGGGCAGCTGGGACGAGGCGTAGGACACCTCCCACTGCGGGTACGACGGCGCCGCGACCGGCAACGTCGGGTGCGCGGTCTTGAGGATCAGCGCCTGCAGCTGGCTGTAGCCGCGGATCGCAATGCCGAGCTCGTCGTCGAGGTGCGCCTGCCGAGCCGCCGCCAGGTCGTTCTGCACCTGTCGCTCGAACGCCGAGGTCGCGTCGTCCACCTCGTACTGCCCCGTCGAGGTCGCGGCGACGATGGCCCGCAGGTCCTCGAGGTGGGAGTACTTGATCTCGCTGGCGTACGCCTTCATGACCGCTCCTGGTGTCTGGGACTCGCACCGAAGAGAAGGGTCGATCGAGCACAGATACACCCGGTATCGGGTGATCCGTCCGGTCAGGCGCGCGCCTGCCGCAGCCGGGGCTCGACGAGCACCCCGACGCACACCGCCGCGCCGCCGACGGCGAGCAGGGCGGCGACACCGGTCAGCCGCGGGGACGCCGAGGCCACCACGACGTCCTGCGGCTGCCCGTCGACGTCCCAGGTGCACACCCCGCGCGGCGGGAAGACGGTGTACCGGATGTGCGACCCGGGCAGGTCGGCGGCATAGGCCTGCAGGCAGGGCGAGTCGCCCGCCTGCGAGGCCTGCAGCGTCCGCGCGCCGATGCCGATGAACGCGACCGCGAGGATGACGAGGCCGACGAGCGCCGTCGCGGACGCCAGGAGCAGGACGAGCGGACGACGCATCAGGACTCCGCACGTTCGGCGACGAGGCGCGCGGCGCGCACCAGTCCGGCGAGCACCGCGCGGGCGTCGTCCGGCGACCCGACGCCCGTGGCGTCACCGGCGAGCAGGACCACGTCGCGCAACGCCGCGGCCGGCAGCCCGACGGACCGCCACGGCCGGAGCAGGAGGTCGGCCTGCCCTGCGACGTCCGGGCCGGCGCACTGGGAGGACGCCTGCGGCGGCAGCTCGGGCCAGAACGCGAGCCCGCCCTCGACCACCTCGGCGACCCGCTCCCACGACCGGTCGTCGAGCGCGGTGACGGCCAGGGCGAACCCGTCGGCACCCGACGCCCGGATCGCACCCAGCGACGACCACGCCGCGCCGCCGTGCACGACCACGGAGGCGGCGCCGGCGGCACGCAGCCCGGTCGCCACGGACGTCAGGTGCCCGGCCGCGACCGGCCCGGGCACCGACCGCAGCGCCGAGTAGCCGGAGAACGACGGCAGCACCCCGGCCATCACCTGCGCGAGCAGCGGTTCGTGCAGGAGCACGGACGGAACGATCCCGGGGACGGCGCGGCTCAGTGCGCCGAGGTGCGCGGCCAGCCCGTCGGTGAGCGAGGCGGCGAGCTCGCGGACCGCGCCGGCGTCGGAGATCACCCGGTCGCCGCGCGCCAGGTAGAGCGACGCGGCGAGCGTGAGCGGTCCGAGGACCGGCACGACGAGCGGCCCGACGTAACCGTGCGCGGCCACCGCGAGCGCATCGACGTCCTCTCGGACGAACGCCTGCGCGCGTCCGAGGTCGCCGCCGGGGTGCGCGGCGAGCTTCCAGCCGTGCGCGCCGAGCTCGGTCGGCAGGTCCGCCAGCAGCGCGGACGCCCGCCCGACCTGGTCGCTCCACGGCCCGCGCGCCGGCAGCGTGACGGTGAACGGCAGGCCGTCCACCTCGCCCGACGGCGTGTCCAGCAGGTCGCCGACGACCACGCTCTGCGCCTCGAGCACGTCGGTGCCGGGCCACGGTCCCGTGCCCGTGACGGACGGGCGGCTCACCGAGCAGCGCCGACGGCGGACCGGACGGCGGCCGTCACGGTGGCCTGGCCGAGCACGCGGGTGCCGTCGTAGAGCACCGCGGACTGCCCGGGCGCGACGCCGCGCAGCGCGCCGTCGACCGACACCGAGACCGATCCGTCGGGCAGGACGCGGGCGCGCGCCGGTACGGCGGCGCCGTGCGCCCGCACCTGCAGCGCGCACTCGAAGGAGTCGCCCGGAGCGGCGAACCACACCGCCCGGTCCGCCTGCACGACGTCGACGGACAGGTCGTCGGCGGACCCCACGACCACGCGGTTGTGCACGGGCTCGACCGCGAGCACGTACCGCGGCTTCCCGTCGGGCGCGGGGCGTCCGATCGACAGCCCGCGCCGCTGCCCGACGGTGTAGGCGTACGCGCCGTCGTGGGTGCCGAGCACCGCACCGGCCTCGTCGACGATCTCCCCCGGCTGCGACCCCAGCCGCGAGCGCAGGAACCCCTGGGTGTCCCCGTCGGCGACGAAGCAGATGTCGTAGGAGTCGGGCTTGGCGGACACCGACAGCCCGCGTGCGGCGGCCTCGCGCCGGGTCTCCTCCTTGGACGCGACGTCGCCCAGGGGGAACAGGGAGCGCGCCAGCCGCTCGGGGCCCATCACGGCCAGCACGTACGACTGGTCCTTGGCGGCGTCCGCCGACCGGTGCAGCTCGCGCGAACCATCAGGACGATCGACGATCCGGGCGTAGTGCCCCGTCGCCACGGCGTCGAAGCCCAGCGCCACCGCCTTGTCCAGCAGCGTCGCGAACTTGATGTGCTCGTTGCACCGCACGCACGGGTTGGGCGTCCTGCCCGCCTCGTACTCGGCGACGAAGTCCGCGACGACCGTCTGCTCGAACTTCTCCGACAGGTCCCACACGTAGTACGGGATGCCCAGCACGTCGGCGGCCCGCCGGGCGTCACCGGCGTCCTCGATCGAGCAGCAGCCGCGCGAGCCGGTGCGGAACTGGTCGCGGGTGCGGGACAGGGCCATGTGCACGCCGACGACGTCGTGCCCGGCGTCGACCGCGCGCGCCGCCGCCACGGCGGAGTCGACGCCGCCGGAGAGTGCCGCCAGGACACGCATCAGGACACCGTCGCCAGGCCGGCCGCGCGCGCCCGCTCGACCACGGCGGGCAGCACGGTGAGCAGCGTCTCCACGTCGGACGCGACCGACGAGTGCCCGAGGCTGAACCGAAGCGCACCGCGCGCCTCGATCTCGTCGACCCCCATGGCCAGCAGCACGTGGCTCGGACGCGGTACGCCCGCCTGGCAGGCCGACCCCGTCGACGCCTCGACGCCCGCCGAGTCGAGCAGGTACAGCAGCGAGTCGCCCTCGCAGCCACCGAACGTGAAGTGCGCGTTCGCGGGCAGGCGCCCGTTCCGGGGACCGCGCAGGACGGCACCCGGGACCGAGTCGAGGACGCCGGCCACCAGCGCGTCGCGCAGCGCGCCGACCCGCGTCGCAAAAGTCTCCCGGCCCTGGACGGCGGCCACGACGGCCGTCGAGAAGGACGCGAGCAGGGCCGCGTCGAGCGTCCCGGACCGCACGCCGCGCTCCTGCCCGCCGCCGTGCTGCACGGGCGTCAGCTCGAGCCCGCGCCGGGCGAGGAGCGCCCCGGCGCCGCCGGGTCCCCCGACCTTGTGGCCGGTCAGGGTGAGCGCGTCGAGCCCCGACGCACCGAAGTCGACGGGCACCTGCCCGACGGCCTGGACCGCGTCCGCGTGCACCGGCACGCCGTACTGGTGGGCGAGCGCGACGACGTCGGCGAGCGGCTGCAGCGCACCGACCTCGTTGTTGGCCCACATCACGGACAGGAGCGCGGCCTCGTCACCGTGCTCCGACAGCTCCTGCGCCAGGGCGTCGACCACGAGCACACCGTCGGAGTCCACCGGAAGGAGCACCAGCTCGGCTCCCGCGTGCTCGGCCATCCAGAAGGCCGGGTCGAGGACCGCGTGGTGCTCGACGGCCGACACCAGGATCCGGCGTCGTCGCAGGTCGTGGGTCCGACGGGCCCAGAACAGCCCCTTCACGGCAAGATTGTCGGCCTCGGTCCCGCCGCCCGTGAACAGGACCTCGCTCGGGCGCGCGCCCACCGATGCCGCCAGGCGCTCGCGCGACTCCTCGACCACGCGACGCGCGGCCCGGCCGGACGCGTGCAGCGACGAGGGGTTGCCGGTGAGCGCGAGCTGCTCGACGAGCACCCGCGTGGCCTCGGGGAGCATGGGCGTGGTCGCCGCATGGTCGAGATACACGCTCACCCGCACAGTCTACGAACGGGGCGGCGCTCGGTCGGACACCAGTGCGTGGGACCACCCGTCAGGGTGTCGACATCACCTGGCAGGATGTGCCGCGTGAGTGCCGACGACGTCATCGCCCTCCCGCTCGCCTTCAGCGGCCAGCGGCTGGACTGGCGCGACCTCCCGCGGCACATCCGGACCCGGATCGCGGAGCTCGCCGGCTCCCAGGTCACGGCCGAGATCAGCGCGACCAGCGGCTTCAGCCCCGGGTTCGCGGCGGTGCTCGAGCTGGCTGACGGACGCGGCGTCTTCGTCAAGGCGGTCTCCGGCGAGCAGAACCCGGTCTCCCCCGACCTGGCCCGCGCCGAGATCCGCGTCGCACGTGCCCTTCCGCCGCAGGTGCCGGCGCCCCGGCTGCTCTGGTTCTCCGACGACGACGACTGGGTGATCCTGGGCTTCGAGGTGATCCACGGCCGTTCCCCGGAGCTCCCCTGGAAGCCCGCCGACCTCGCGGCCGTGGCCGACGCGCTCGGCGCGCTGGCGGACGCCGAACCCCTGCCGGGCCACCGGCTGCCCCGCACGGACGATCTGCTGGCCGACGACTTCCGGGGCTGGCGTCGGCTGACGGCGCTGGACGACCAGGACCAGGAGCGGTACGCCGAGGTGGCGGGCGACCTGGGCCGGTGGGCGTTCGACAACCGCGAGCGGCTGGTGCTGTGGGAGCAGGAGGCGCTGCGCGTCTGCTCCGGCGACGCGCTCGTGCACGGCGACCTGCGCGCCGACAACGTGCTCATCGACCCGGACCACGACCACCGCGTCTGGCTGATCGACTGGCCGCACGCGAGCGTCGGCGCGCCGTGGCTGGACCTCGCGTTCATGCTCCCGAGCGTCGCCCTGCAGGGCGGCGGCGACGCGGCGACGAACTTCCGTGGCCACGCGGTGTCCGAGGGCGTGCCCGACGACGACCTGCGCGCCGGCCTGGCGGGGCTGGCCGGCTACTTCGCGTGGAGCTCGCGGCAGCCGCCGCCGCTGGGGATCCCGAACCTGCGCCGGTTCCAGGCCGCGCAGGCGGTGGCCACGCTGCGTTGGCTGAGGGACCTGGCCTAGGACGGTTCGTCCTCCTCCTTCAGCCGCGCCTCGCGCTCGCGCAGCTGCTGCTCCCACTCGCGGAGCATCTGCTCGTGCTTGTCGTCCGAGGCGCGCACGCCGGCCAGGAACTGCGGGTCGTCGTCGGGCGACCCGGGACGCGGCCGCTCGTACTCGGGGAACCCGGCGGTCTGCGTCGACGGCCACGGCACGCTCCGGCCGCGCGAGGACCGCTCCGGCCGCCCGGCGACCAGCCACGCGATCGACCCGACGACGGGCACGAACACGATGAGGAAGACCCAGAACGTCTTGGGCAGGTTTCGGACCAGGACCGAGTCGGTCTGGATGCAGTCGATGAGGCAGTAGACGAGCAGTGCGAGCTCGATCAGGTACGGCGCAAGACGCAGCATGGGACTCCCCTGGAGACGACATCGACCCGCACCGTAGCGGTGCCGAACGAGTGCCGTCAGCCGGTTCACCCGGTCGGCCGACGCGCGTACGGTCGGCTCATGGCGGCGATGCGCGAGGTCGAGCTGGACGACCCGGCACCGGCTCCGACGGCGTCCGAGCCGCGGAACCATCGTCGGCGCACCCGCGTGCTGCTCGCGACGGCCGGAGTCGTCGTGCTGGTCGCCCTGGTCGGTGGCCAGCTGGTGGTCAACGCCCATGACCGCGCCGCTGCGGCACACCTCGTCGGAGTCGTGGACGACCTCGCGAGCCCGCCCCGCGTGCTGCGCGAGGAGCCGCCGCAGAGGTCGGTGATGTGGCGGGGCGCGGTCGACGACGACACGGTCGCCGTCCTGCAGATCGCCGACGACGGGTCGCAGCAGCTGTCGGCGACGAGCACCCGCACCGGCGACCGCCGCTGGACGGCGACCCTCGCCGGACCGTCGGCGCCCTTGTCGGTGGACGCCTCGACGGGTGAGATCCACGGCGACAGCACCTGCACGTCGCCGGTCGAGGACCCCGCACCCGCCCACGTCGTCTGCCTCGTCAGCGACGGCTACAGCCGGGTCAGCCCCCAGCTCGGGTCCGCCGCCGCGAGCCAGGCCACGACGGCGCTCCCGACGACCACCGTCGTCGACGTGGTCGACACGGCGGACGGTTCGGTCGCCGCCCACTGGGCGGTCACGGGCTCGGCCGTCCTGGCACCGGAGCGGGACCTCGTCGTCGTCGCCGGCAGTGACTCGGCCCAGCTGTTCGTCGCCGCCTACGCGCTCGCGACGGGCGAGCAGCGCTGGACCGCGCGCGTCCCGCTGGTCGTCCCGGAGCCGGACAGCCTGGTCGGCAGGACGACGAGCCTGGTCCGGTCGGGGACGGACATCGCGGTGGAGACGTTCGGCACGCGGGTGCTGCTCGACCGGCACGGCGGTCTCGTGCGGGGCGACCTGGGCACGGAGTCGACGAACGTGTCGTTCGTGTCCCGCACCGGCCTGCTCCAGCTCCAGAACGGTGCCGACTACCGGGCGACGACGACGGTGGTCACCACCAGCTCGACGTCCGACGTCACCGTCCCCGGTATGCCCGTCCGGGTCGGCGTCGACGACGGGAGCCTGTCCGACGTCGTGTTCACCACCGGCCTGGGACTGCAGGCCTGGGACGTCCGCACGGGAGCACCGCGCTGGCACGCCGACGACATCCACCCGAGCTACGCCGACGCGATCGTGCTCGACGGCACGCTCTACGTCCCCACGTACGCGGGCGTCGTCGCGCTGGACGGCTGGTCGGGTCACCGGCACTGGCAACGCGGGACGACGTCCCCCGACCTGATGACGACCGACGGCGACCGGGTGGTCGTCGGATGGTCGCAGTCGGACACCCTCGCGGCCTACGCACGCTCGACCGGGGAGGAGCGGTGGCAGATCCCGTACCCGCAGGGCATCGTCGCCCTGCAGCAGATCGGTCGCCGGCTCTATGGTCAGCGCACCGACCGGTCGCTGGTGGCGCTGGTCAGCCCTTGAGCCGACGGATCTCGGCGACGGCCTGCGGCAGGACCGTGAACAGGTCGCCGACGATGCCGAAGTCGGCGATCTCGAAGATCGGGGCGTCGGGGTCGGAGTTGATGGCGACGATCGTGCCCGAGGCCTGCATGCCACCGCGGTGGTGCACGGCACCGGACACGCCCACGCCGACGTAGAGCTTCGGGGCGATCGTCACGCCGGTCTGGCCGATCTGCGCGTCGTGCCCGATCCACCCCTCGTCGGTGGCCACGCGCGTCGCGCCGACGGCGCCGCCGATCACGTCGGCCAGCTCCTCGACCAGCGAGAAGTCGCCCTCCGTGCCGCGGCCGCCGGCCACCACGACGCTCGCGCTGCCCAGGTCCGGGCGTCCGCTCTCGGGCCGCACGATCCGCTCGACGAGCGTGACCCGACGCGCCCGGTCGGTCACCTCGACGGCGTGCTCGGTGAGCGCCGGCGCGGAACCGGTGATCGTCGAGACGACCACGCTGTTCGGCTTCACGGTGACGATCGCCAGGGGCGCGGTGATCGCGCACGACGTGGTCCAGGTGCCGGCGAACACGGTCTTGGCGGCGACGAACCGGCCGTCCACCAGCGACAGCGTGTCGGCGTCCGTGATGACGCCCGCGCCGGTGGAGATCGCCAGGCGCGCGGCGGCCTCCTTGTTCTCGAACGACGACTCGAGCAGCAGCAGCCCGGCGCCCGTCGCGTCGAGCAGCGAGGCGAGCGCCTCGGCCAGCACGGCGGAGAGGTGCAGGTCGGCGTCCGCGGACAGCCGGTGCACGTGCGTCGCGCCCAGGGCGGCGACCTCGTCGATCACGGTGGCCGACGGCTCCACGCCGTCCAGCGGCCACGCCGCGTGCACGGCCTGCGGGCCGGCCAGGTCGCGGGCGAGGGTCAGCAGCTCGCGGACGGGCGCGCGCAGGGCACCGGCCTCGGTGTGGTCGAGGAGGACGAGCACGGGTGCGTTCACGGCAGAGGTCCTGTTCTGGAAGGTCAGACGAGCTGGTTGTCGACGAGGTACGCGGCGAGCCGGACGCCGGCGTCGCCGGTGTCGTTGACCAGCACGCGGTTCTCGCGCGGCGGCCGGGCGGCGGCCTCGAGCACCTCGGTGCGGGCACCGGCGGCGCCGACGCGCGAGGCGTCGAGGTCCAGGTCCGCGAGCGTCAGCGTCGTGATGGGGATCTTGCGGGCGGCCATGATGCCCTTGAAGCCCGGGTAGCGCGGGTCGTTGGCCTGGTCGGTGACCGAGACCAGGGCCGGCAGCGAGGCCGACAGCACCTCGGACGAGTGGTCGAGGTTGCGCCGGATGCGGACGGTGCGGGCATCGGCGTCGATCGTGAGCTCGGCGGCCAGCGGCAGCGCAGGCAGGTCGAGCAGCTCGGCGATCGCCGTCGGCAGCAGCGACGTCAGGGCGTCGAGACCGGCCATGCCCGTGATCACGAGGTCGACGGGCTCCTGCGCGTCCAGGTGCGAGATCGCGGCGGCCAGCACGCGTGCGGTGCCGATGGCGTCGGAGCCGCCGATCGCGTCGTCGAGCACGTGCACGGCCTCCTGCGCGCCGAGCTGCAGGCCGCGCCGGACCGCGTCGGCGGCGTCGGCGGGACCCGCGGTCAGCGCCACGACGGAACCGCCCGACGCCTCGACCAGCGCGATGGCCGCCTCGAGGGCGTTCTCGTCGAGCTCGTTGATGGTGCCGTCACCCCCGTCGCGCACCACACGGTGGTCCGGGCCGATGGCCCGCTCCGACTGGATGTCCGGGACATGCTTCACGCACACGACGATCCTCACCCGCGGAAGGTTACCCGCCGCGGCGGTCCCGACCGACGCCCGTGTCGCCTGCCGGAAACACGCCGGTCGCACGACAGCGCGCACGTTCCCCCACAATGTCGGGGTGACCTCGACCTCCCCACGCCGTCGCCCTCCGCGACTCGGCGTGCACGTGACCGACCACGGGGTGGACGTCGCCGTCTACGCCGCGCACGCCACCGCCGTCGACCTGTGCATGTTCGACGGGTCGAAGGAGCGCCGCGTGCGGCTGGCCGGACCGGTGCACGGGGTGTTCAGCGCGAGCGTGGCCGGCGTGCGCGCCGGCCAGAGGTACGGGTTCCGGGCGCACGGCCCGTGGGAGCCTGCGGCGGGCCACCGGTACAACTCCGCCAAGCTGCTGGTCGACCCGTACGCCCGCGGCCTGGTGGGCGAGCTCGGGTACGGGCGGGAGACGTACGGGCACGTCGTGGGCGAAGACCTCGCGGGCGACCCGTACGGTCCCGCCAGCACGATCGACTCCGCGCGCTTCGTCCCGCACGCGGTGGTCGTCGACACCCGGGATCTGACCAGCCCGGACCCCACGACCAACCGACCCTGGGTGCCGTGGTCGACCTCCGTGGTCTACGAGGCCCACGTCCGCGGGCTGACCCTGCTCAACGACCGGCTGCCGCCGGAGCTGCGTGGCACGTACGCCGGCCTCGCGCACCCGTCCGTCGTCGACCATCTGCTGGGGCTCGGCGTCACCGCGATCGAGCTGCTGCCCATCCACGCGTTCGCCTCCGAACCGCACCTGATCGACAAGGGGCTGACCAACTACTGGGGCTACAGCTCGCTCGGCTTCTTCGCTCCGCACGCCGCGTTCGCCACGGCCGCGGCGCAGGAGGCTGGCCCGGCGGCGGTGCTCGACGAGCTGCGCACGGCGATCCACACGCTGCACGCGGCGGGCCTCGAGGTGCTGCTCGACGTGGTCTACAACCACACGTGCGAGGGCGGCCTGCCGGGTCAGCACCTCTCGTGGCGCGGCCTGGACAACGCCGCCTACTACCTGCACAACGGCGGTGCCCCGGCGTCCCTGGACGACATGACGGGCACCGGCAACACGCTGGACTTCCGCCGCCCCGAGGTGGTGCGGATGATGCTCGACTCGCTGCGCTACTGGGCGGACGTCGTGGGCGTGGACGGCTTCCGGTTCGACCTGGCCGTCACCCTCGGCCGCGACAGCAGCGGGTACGCCCCCGACCATCCGGCCCTGGTCGCCATGGCCACCGAGCCGAGCCTGCACGGGCTCAAGCTCATCGCCGAGCCCTGGGACGTGGGGCCCGGCGGCTGGCGGACCGGGCAGTTCCCCGAGCCGTTCGGGGAGTGGAACGACCGGTTCCGCAACGCGGTGCGCTCGTTCTGGCTGGCCGACCCGGCCCGCGCGGCGCACGGCCTGCCCGGCCACCGCGTGCGCGACCTGGCCACGCGCCTGTCCGGGTCGGTCGACCTGTTCGGGCACAGCGACCCGCCGCTGACCCGCGGCCCGGTCGCGTCGGTCAACTACGTCACCGCGCACGACGGCTTCACCATGGCCGACCTGGTCGCCTACGACCACAAGCACAACGCCGCCAACGGCGAGCACAACCGCGACGGCTCCGACGACAACCGCTCGTGGAACCACGGCATCGAGGGCCCGGTCGACCGGGAGTCGCCTGCCGCGGACATCGTGCCGCTGCGACGTCGCTCGATCCGCAACCTGTTCGCCACCCTGGTGCTCGCTGCCGGTGTGCCGATGATCACCGCGGGCGACGAGATGGGTCGGTCGCAGAAGGGCAACAACAACGCCTACTGCCAGGACTCGGAGGTCTCCTGGATGCGCTGGGACCTGGCCCCGTGGCGCAAGGACATGCTCGCCACCGCCCGCTGGCTCCTGGCCCTGCGCCGCGACCACCCGGCGCTGCGGACCGAGGAGTTCTACTCGGGCCGGCCGGACCGGCCGGGCAAGCGACCGGACCTGGCCTGGTACGACGCGCTCGGCATCCCGTTCGACCACGATCGCTGGCACGACCCGTCGATCCGGACGCTGCAGATGGTGCGCAGCGCACCGGCACCCGAGCACGACACCGTGCTCCTGGTCATCAACGGCTCGCTCGACGCGATGCACCTCGTGCTGGCCGACGACCACGGCGGAACGTGGCGCCTGGCGTGGGACTCGGTCTGGGAGCACCCCAACGAGGAGTCCGCGGTGGCGATCGAGGGCGGCCTGCACGCCGAGCCCGGCGAGGCCTCCGTGATCGAGCCCATGAGCATGCGGGTGTACACGCTCGTCTGACTTTCTGGACAAGCGTCCAGACGCGTACGGTGGCGCCCATGACCAACACCGTCGTTGTCGTCGGCGCGGGCCTCGCCGGGCTCGTGGCCACCGCCGAGCTGCTCGCGGCCGGGCGGCACGTGACGCTGCTCGACGCCGAGAACGCCGCGAGCCTCGGCGGTCAGGCGTTCTGGTCGTTCGGCGGCCTGTTCCTGGTGGACTCCCCCGAGCAGCGCCGTCTGGGCGTCAAGGACTCCGCCGACCTTGCGCTGGCCGACTGGCTCGGGTCCGCCCAGTTCGGCGACGACGACCGGTGGGGCCGGGCATGGGCCGAGGGGTTCGTGTCGTTCGCCGCCGGCGAGATGCGGTCCTGGCTCGCCGGCCAGGGCGTGAAGTGGTTCCCGCTGGTGCAGTGGGCCGAGCGGGGCGGCTACGAGGCCGGCGGGCACGGCAACTCGGTCCCGCGGTTCCACGTCACGTGGGGCACGGGCCCGGGGATCCTCGAACCTTTCGTCCGCGCCCTGCTCGACGCCCGGCGCGCGGGTCGGGTCGACGTGCGGTTCCGGCACCGCGTGACGGGGCTGGTCACCACGGACGGCGTCGTCACCGGCGTGCGCGGCGACGTGCTGGCCTCGGACGGCGTCGACCGCGCGGTGCCGAGCAGCCGGACGGTGGTCCGCCCCTTCGCGCTGGACGCCGCGTCGGTCGTGATCGCGACCGGCGGCATCGGCGCCAACCACGAGCTGGTGCGCGCCACCTGGCCGGGCAGCGCGGGGAGGCTGCCCGAGCGGATGCTGTCCGGAGTGCCCGACCACGTGGACGGCTCCGGCATCGAGGCTGCGCGGTCGTCCGGCGCCGCGGTCGTGCACGAGGACCGCATGTGGCACTACCCCGAGGGCATCACCAACCACTCGCCGGTGTGGAGCAAGCACGGCATCCGCATCCTCGCCGGGCCGAGCAGCCTGTGGCTCGACGCGGACGGCAACCGGCTGCCCGCTCCCCTGTTCCCGGGCTTCGACTCCCTCGGCGCGCTCCAGCACATCACCGAGCGCGGCGACGACCACTCGTGGTTCGTGCTCGACAGGACGATCCTCGGCGCGGAGTTCGCCCTGTCCGGCTCCGAGCAGAACCCGGACCTGACCGGCAAGGACCTGCGCCTGCTGCTCGAGCGCGTGAAGCCGGGGGCGGTCGGACCGGTCGAGGCGTTCGCCGAGAAGTCCGACGAGTTCCTCTGGGCCGACACGCCCGCCGAGCTGGCCGCCAAGATGAACGCCCTGTCGGGCACGTCCCGCATCGACGCCGAGGCGCTGAGCGCGACCATCGAGGCCCGCGACCAGCAGGTCGCCACCGGGCTGGGCAAGGACCCTCAGGTCGTCGCGACGGCCATGGCCCGCCGGTTCGTCGTCGACCGGCTCATCCGCGTGGCCAAGCCGCACCGCCTGCTCGACCCGGCGCACGGGCCCCTGCTCGCGGTCCGGCTGTCGGTGCTCACCCGCAAGACCCTGGGCGGCCTCCACACCGACCTCGAAGGCCGCGTGCTGCGGCCCGACGGCCAGGTGCTGCCGGGGCTGTGGGCGGTGGGCGAGGCCTCGGGGTTCGGCGGCGGCGGGGTGCACGGTCACCGCGCGCTGGAGGGCACCTTCCTGGGCGGCTGCCTGTTCACGGGCCGCACCACGGGACGCGCGCTGGGCGCCGACCTGCGCTGAGCCCGACGACCCGCCGGCCCCGCCCGAGCGCATGCCGCGGCACGTATCCCACATGCCGCCTCCAGATGCCCGCCACCTGCACCTACGGCTAGGTTCGGGAGGGTGACGACATCTCTCGGCCCGGTCAGCCCCACCATCGGCCGCATCCCCGTCGTGGACGTCTCTCCCGTCGCCGAAGCCGGGCGGTTCCCGGCCAAGGCCGTCGTCGGCGAGGCGGTTCCCGTGAGAGCGACCGTGTTCCGGGAGGGGCACGACGCCGTCGGTGCGACGGTCGTGCTCACCGACCCGTCCGGCGTCGACCGCGCGAGCGCTCGGATGGTCGACATCGCACCGGGTCTCGACCGGCTCGAGGGCCGCGTCGTCCCGACGAGCACCGGCACCTGGACGTTCCGCGTGGAGGGCTGGTCCGACCCCTACGGCACCTGGGCCCACGACGCGTCGATCAAGGTCGAGGCGGGCATCGACGTCGAGCTCATGCTCACCGAGGGGGCGCTGCTGCTGGAGAAGGCCGCCCGACGCAAGGGGAGCAAGGGGATCGCCGGGGTCCTCGCCGAGGCCGTCGCGGGCCTGCGGGACCACGAGCACAACCCGGGTTCCCGGCTGGCCGCCGGCCTGTCCCCGGCGGTGCGGGCCGCGCTCGACGCGCACCCGATCCGCGACGCCGTCACCGCGAGCCCCTCCTACCCCCTGGTCGTCGACCGGCCGCTCGCGCTGGCCGGCTCCTGGTACGAGTTCTTCCCGCGCTCGGCCGGCGCCACGTACGACTACGAGACCGGCACCTGGACGTCGGGCACGCTGCGCACGGCCGCGCTCGACCTGCCGCGGATCGCGGGGATGGGGTTCGACGTTGTCTACCTGACGCCGGTGCACCCCATCGGCACCACGTACCGCAAGGGCCGGAACAACGCGTTGAACGCCGAACAGGGCGACCCGGGCTCGCCGTACGCGATCGGCTCCAAGGACGGCGGCCACGACGCGATCGAGCCGTCGCTGGGGACGTTCGACGACTTCGACGCGTTCGTCGCGGACGCCCGCGCGCTCGGCATGGAGGTCGCCCTCGACGTCGCGCTGCAGTGCTCGCCGGACCACCCCTGGGTCGCCACGCACCCCGAGTGGTTCACCACGCGCGCCGACGGCACGATCGCCTACGCCGAGAACCCGCCCAAGAAGTACCAGGACATCTACCCGCTGAACTTCGACAACGACCCCGAGGGCATCTACCGCGAGATCCGTCGGGTCCTGCAGGTCTGGATCGACCACGGCGTGACGCTGTTCCGCGTCGACAACCCGCACACCAAGCCGCTCGACTTCTGGGAGCGGATCCTCGCCTCCGTCCGGGCCGACCACCCCGACGTCATCTTCCTGTCCGAGGCGTTCACCCGGCCCGCCATGATGCAGACGCTGGCCAAGATCGGCTTCCACCAGTCGTACACGTACTTCACGTGGCGCAACACGAAGGCCGAGCTGACGGAGTACCTGGCCGAGGTCTCCGGCGAGCAGGGTTCCTGGATGCGGCCGAGCTTCTGGCCCACCACGCACGACATCCTGCCGCCGTACCTGCAGGCCACGGGCGTGCGGGGCTTCGCCGTGCGCGCGGTCCTGGCGGCGCTCGGGGCCCCGACGTGGGGCATCTACTCGGGCTACGAGCTGGTCGAGGACGTACCGCGGCCGGGCGTCGAGGAGCAGATCGACAACGAGAAGTACGAGTTCAAGCCCCGCGTCTGGGGCATCGCCGACGGCATCGGCATCAACGTGCTGCTCGGCCGCCTGAACGAGATCCGGCGCCACCACCCGGCGCTGCGGCAGCTGCGCAACCTGCACCTGCATCCGACGTCCGACGACGCGCTCGTCGCGTTCTCCCGGCACCTGTCCGCGGAGCACTCACCGACCGGTCGCGACGACACGATCCTCGTCATCGTCAACCTGGACACGTACAACGCCCGCGAGGGCTGGGTCGAGCTGGACCTCGACGCTCTGGGCCTCGAGCACGGCAGGCCGGTCGTCGCGCACGACGTGCTGTCCGACGACGCTTACGAGTGGTCGTCGCCCGCCTTCGTCCGGCTCGACCCGGCCGTTCGAGCCGCCCACGTCATCCGCCTGGTGTCGCCTTGACCGGCGTCGGCCGGCACGCCCACGAGCCTGCGCCCACCACGGCGCAGCTCTCCCTGCCGGGCCGACGCCAGCCGCCGGTCCCCTCGACCGATCCGCAGGGGCTCGCACCCGATCCGCAGTGGTACCGCACCGCGGTGTTCTACGAGGTCATGCTCCGCACGTTCGCCGACTCCTCCGGTCAGGGCAGCGGCGACCTGCGGGGTCTGATCGACCGCCTGGACTACCTGCAGTGGCTCGGCATCGACTGCCTCTGGCTGCCCCCGTTCTACCCGAGCCCGCTGCGCGACGGCGGCTACGACGTGGCCGACTACACCGCGATCGCGGGCCAGTACGGTTCGATGGCGGACTTCACCGAGCTGATCGAGCAGGTCCACTCCCGCGGCATGCGGATCGTCGTGGACCTCGTCATGAACCACACGAGCGACCAGCACCCGTGGTTCCAGGCGTCCCGCTCCGACCCCGAAGGCCCGTACGGCGACTTCTACGTCTGGTCCGACGACAACACCCGCTACCAGGACGCGCGGATCATCTTCGTCGACACCGAGACCTCCAACTGGACCTTCGACCCGGTGCGTCGGCAGTACTTCTGGCACCGGTTCTTCAGCCACCAGCCCGACCTGAACTTCGAGAACCCGCGCGTCGTCGAGGCGATGATGGACGTCGGCCGGTTCTGGCTGGGCCTCGGCGTGGACGGGTTCCGGCTCGACGCCGTCCCGTACCTGTTCGAGGCGGAGGGCACCAACTGCGAGAACCTCCCGGAGACGCACGCGTTCCTGCGCACGGTCCGCAAGATGATCGACGACGAGTTCCCGGGCCGGATCATGCTGGCCGAGGCCAACCAGTGGCCCGAGGACGTGGTGCACTACTTCGGCACGCAGGACGAGCCCGAGTGCCACATGTGCTTCCACTTCCCCGTGATGCCGCGCATCTACTACGGGATCCGCGACCAGCGGGCCACGCAGATCATCGACATCCTGGCCGACACGCCGCCGATCCCGAAGAACGGTGCGCAGTGGAGCACCTTCCTGCGCAACCACGACGAGCTGACCCTCGAGATGGTGTCCACCGAGGAGCGCGCCTCGATGTACGGGTGGTACGCGCCGGACTCCCGGATGCGCGCCAACGTGGGGATCCGCCGGCGCCTGGCACCCCTGCTCGACAACTCGCGCAAGGAGATCGAGCTCGCGCACGCGCTGCTGCTTTCGCTGCCCGGCAGCCCGTGCCTGTACTACGGCGACGAGATCGGCATGGGCGACAACATCTGGCTGCCCGACCGCGACTCGGTCCGCACGCCGATGCAGTGGACGCCGGACCGCAACGCGGGCTTCTCCACGGCCGACCCGGGCAAGCTGTACCTCCCGCTGGTGCAGTCGCTCGTGCACCACTACGGCCACACCAACGTCGAGGCGCAGCTCGCCCAGCCCACCTCGTTGCTGCACTGGGTGCGCGGCATGCTCAGCGTCCGGCGCCAGCACCCGGCCCTGGGCGCCGGCGACTTCGAGGTCCTGACCAGCGACAACGACTCGGTGCTCGCCTTCCTGCGCCAGACGCCGTCGGAGATCGTGCTCGTCGTCGCCAACATGGCCGCGACCGCGCGCTCGGCCACGGTCCGCCTGCCCGATCATGCGGGCTGGGCGATGCACGACGTGTTCGGAGGGGCCGACTTCCCGGGCGTCAGCGCGGACGGCGGCAGCACCTTCACGCTCGGCTCCCGGGACTTCTACTGGCTGGAGCTGACCACCCCGTGACGGTGACCGCCCGCACGGATCCCGACGACGCACGCCTCCTCGAGGTCGTGCGCGACTGGATGCCGAGCAAGCGGTGGTACCCGGCCAAGGGCGTCACGGCGGACCTGTCGGTGGTGGGCGGGATCGATCTTGCCGACGACGTGCGCATCCTGCTGGTCCGCGTGCACGCGGGGTCGATCGACGTGGTGCTGCAGGTCCCGCTGGTCTTCGGTACCGGCTCCGAGGTGATCGGCACGTTCGACGGTCGTCCGGTGTGCGACGGTGCCGCCCACCCCTCCTTCCTGCGTGCGTGGCTCGCCGCGGCGGACGGCCCGGGGATCGTTGCGGACGTCGCCACGGCCCGGATGATCAGCGGCGAGCAGTCCAACACGTCCGTCATCCTGGGGACCGGGATCCTCAAGGTCCTGCGGGCGGTCGCTCCGGGCGAGAACCCGGACGTCGACGTGCCGCGGCACCTGGTCTCCGTCGGCTGGCCCAACGTCCCGGCGCCGTTGGCGTGGCTGCAGGCCACCTGGCCCGGCGCCGACCAGCCGGGCTACCTCGGGGTGCTGGCCACCTTCGTCGACGCCGCCGAGGACGGGTTCGAGCTGGCCTGCTCCTACGCCGGCCGTGGGGAGTCGTTCGCCGGCCCCGCGACCGACCTGGGCGCCGTGACCCTCGGCATGCACGAGGCGCTCGTGTCGTCGTACGGCGTGGCTCCCTCGGCCGTCGACGAGGTGGCGCGGGCCGTCGAGGGCCGGTTCTCCTGGGCCCTGTCCGCGGTGCCGTCCCTCGCGCGGTTCGCCGACGGGGTCGCGGCCGTCGTCGCCGAGGTCCGCGCCCTCCCGTCGGCCCCGCCCCGCCAGCGCGTGCACGGCGACCTGCACCTCGGTCAGGTCCTGCGCTCGCACGGGACGTGGTTCATCACCGACTTCGAGGGCGAACCCCTGGCGCCGCTGGACCAGCGCACGCGGCCCGATCTCGCCGTGCGCGACGTCGCCGGCCTGCTCCGCTCGATCGACTACGCCGCTGCCGTCGGTGGCCTGACCGGTGACGACGCCGCCGCCTGGACGAGCGACGCGCGCGACGGGCTCCTCGCCGGCTACGGGCTGGACCACCACGCCACGCTGGTCCGGGCGCTCGAGCTGGACAAGACCCTGTACGAGGCCGTCTACGAGTCGCGCAACCGCCCGGCCTGGCTGCCGATCGCGGTCGCCGGGCTGGAACGGCTGACGTCCGACCAGCCGCGGGCCGAGAGGTAGTGCCGACGAACCACGTCGGCGCCGGACTTCCCGTACATGCAGTAGTCGTCGTTCGTCGACGCCTCGGAGCGGTCGTACAGGTCCGCCGGCCAGTCCCAGAGCATGAACCCGCCCACCCAGGGGCGTTCGGCGCACGCCGTCAGCATCTCGTCGAGGTAGTCGGCCTGCGCCCGCTCGCTCGGCGCACCGACGAGCGACCAGTCGTTCGGTCTCGCGGGTGAGCCCTCACGGCTCGGGCAGCCGGCCTCGATGAAGCAGAACGGCTTGCCCTCGCGACGCACCACGGCCTCGATGCGGTCGAGGTGCTCGGGCCAGGTGCCGGTCGGGTAGTAGCCGCTCGCCGAGATCACGTCGACCGCGTCCCACCAGGTCAGACGGTCCTCCTGGTACTTGTCGCAGTTGTACGTGACCAGCCCGTCGTACACCTCGCGCACCTGGGCGACCAGCGCGCGCCAGTGCGCCTCCTGACCGTCGGCCCGCACCATCTCGCACCCGATGCAGAACATCTCGACGCCGAGCTCGGCCGCCAGCCGGGCGTGGTGCAGCACGAACTCGCCGTACGCCGCGAACCACTGCGCCCACGACGGCTCGCCCGGCACGTCGACGTCGAAGAAGCCGATGTACGCACGCCACGTGCCGTCGGCGACGTTGACGACGGGCTTGAGGCAGACCTTCAGCCCGCGCTCGCGGGCGGCCGCCACCGCGCCGCGGATCTCGTCGTCGGTGACGGTGGGCCCGTCGGCGAACGGGACGACCGTCGACTGGGCCGTCGCCTGCACGGCGGCGTACGCGAGCGTCACCCAGTTCACACCGAGCTCGGTCATCGCGTCCATCGAGGCGGACGCCTGCGCGGTGAGCCACGTGCCCCGCACGCCGGTCCAGCCCCAGGTCATGCCGCAGATCGGCGCGTCCAGGCCGCTCATCGGTCGGCCGGGATCATGAGCGGCACGGGCACGGCGACGGGGTGGCGCACCTCACCGGGCTCGCGCCGTCTGATGGCGACGGCGTCGAGCCCGGGTCGGGCGGCCGCGCCCCGCAGACCCTCGATCACCAGTCCGTCGACGTCGATCGCCTCGACCGCGTGCGCGAAGTGCTCGTCGGAACCGGCCCACACGACCTCGCAACCGCGCAGGGTCACATCGGTCGCAGTGTCGATGTGGATGCCCGAGGTCGGGTGCGCGTAGACCTCGGGGCCGTTCGAGCTGGGGCGGCGGTCGTACTCGCCTGCGGGCCAGCTCGACCAGCGGTCCAGCTCGATGCGCACGCCGTCGAGCACGACGCCCTCGATGAGCCCAGGGGCGTCCGAGCCGATGTAGGCGCCGTTCTCCGAGCGCGCCAGGATGTTGCGGAACCGCACGTTCTTCAGGCGGCCGACCACGTCGTGCCAGGCACCCACGTTGACGTAGATCGGCTCGCCGTGCCCCCACCACCCGCGGTCGAAGTGCCGGGTCTCGACGATGCAGTCGGAGAACAGGATGTTCTCGAAGCTGCCCTCCTGGCCGAGGTTGACGGCGAGCCCGCGGTGCGAGGAGCGGATCACGCAGCCCGTGACGATGACGTCGCGGATGTCGGCGACGGCGTCGACACCGACCACCACCGCGCTGGACGTGGACTGCAGCGTGCAGTTGGTGATCACGACGTCCGACGTGATCCCGTAGGCCGGGAACTCCTCGCTGGTCTTGAGGGAGATGGCGTCGTCGCCGGACGAGATCTCGCAGTCGCTGATCCGCACGCGGCGGCAGCGGTCCAGGTCGATCCCGTCGGCGTTCGGGTACTTCAGGTCGGTGTCGATGGTGACGCCGTGGACGAGCACGTCCTCGCAGCCCGAGAGTCGCACGCACCACAGCGCCGCGTCCTCGATCCGCACGTCTCGGATGACGAGGCGCTCGACACCGATGAGGAAGATCGTGAACGGGCGCTGGTTCGGGCAGCGGTAGATCGAGCCGAGGTCCTCCCGGATGAAGTGCCGACCCGCGCCGTTGATGGTGCCGGCACCGGTGATCGCGATGTTCGTCGCGTCCCGGGCCGTGATGAGCATGAGCGCGGAGTCGTTCTCCTGGTCCACGACGCCCGCGGACAGGGCACCGACCTCGAGCCGGGCGGTGTAGTCGGCGGGGTCGCCGCTGCCCGCCAGCGTCGCGCCGCGCTCGACGTGCAGCTCGACGTTCGACCTGAGCTCGATCGACCCGGTGAGGAACGTCGCGCCCGCCGGGACGAGCACCGTGCCGCCGCCCGCGGCGTGACAGGCGTCAATCGCGGACTGGATCGCGGCCGCGTCGTTGGTGCGGCCGTCGCCGACCGCACCGTGCGCGCGGATGTCGAAGATGGGCATGGAGAAGTCCTCTTCCTCGAGGGGTGGTTCAGGCGAGCCGCGCCGGAGCGCCGGCTGCCCGCTGGAAGGAGTGCCGGGGAGCGAGCTCGCTCTGGAGCACCAGGGCGGCGCCACCGATGGCGGCCGCTTCGGAAGCGTGCGGGGAGATCACGACGTCGACGGCGTGGCTCGCGCGCCCGAAGAACGTGCGGGCCAGCTGGTCGCGGATGACCGGGACGTACAACGAGCCTGCGATCGCGAACGACGGCCCCGTCAGGACGATCAGGTCGAGGTCGAGGACGTTGGCCAGCGTCTGGGCAGCGACGGCGAGGTAGCGGGCCGAGCGCTGGACGATGTCGCGGGCCGGTCCGTCCTCGCGCATCGCCGCCCGCGAGAGCGCGGCGAAGTCCTCGGCGATCCCCACCCCGGGCAGATCGATACCCGCGGCGCGCGCCTCGGAGACGACGGCCGCCGGCCCCGCCAGAACCTCGACGCAGCCGACGCCGCCGCACCAGCACGGCGGACCGTCGACGTCGAGGCAGATGTGGCCGATCTCGCCCGTGTTGCCGCTCGACCCCCGGAACACGTCACCGTTGGCGATGATCCCGGACCCGACGCCGGTGCCCATGTAGAGCGCGGCGAAGCAGCTCGACGCCTCGATCTGGCCGCCCCAGTACTCGCCGACTGCGGCCGCCGTCGCGTCGTTCTCGAGCAGTGCCGGCAGACCCGTCGCCGCCTGCAACGCGTCGGCGAGCGGGAAGTCCGTCCACGCCTGCATGACCGGCGGCGTCAGTGCGACTCCGGTGGCCTGCGTGATCGGGCCCGGCGACACGACGCCGAGGCCGAGGATGCGGTCAGGTTCGATGCCCGCCTGCGACACCAGCGTGCGCAGCTCGGACGCGACGCGTTCGACCACCGCGCCGGGCGCGTCGGCGCCCGCCCCAGGGCGACGCCACCGGCTGACCACGGCTCCGCCGAGATCGGCGATGACGTAGGTGATCCCCCCGTGGTCGAGGTGCACTCCGACGGCGTACCGCGCCTCCGGCTGCAGCGAGAGGAGCACGGCGGGCTTCCCGCCCGTCGACTCAGCTCGGCCGACCTCCGTCACGAGTCCGTCGTCGATCAGACGACGGACCACGGTGGACACGGTCGCTCCCGTGAGGCCGGTCTCCCGAGCGAGATCCACCCTGCTGATCTGCCCGGCGGCGCGGATGACGTCGAGCAGCGCGGCGCGACTGGTGGCATGCGGTGCGCCCACGGACGCGGGGTGGCTCAAGGATCCTCCTCTGACCCCGGGTCGCGACACGCGCCCCACGGTAGTTGTCGAGGCGCGGACATCGGTTTCGCCACGCGCTCTTGACTTACTTTATTCATCTATCTAAGAATGTCGCAAGGAGCAGCGCCGAACCCCCGGGCGCACCTCCCCCATGAGCCGGCACGCCGACGTGCCGTCCAGTGAAGAGGAACATCGATGTCCCGCATCCGACGCCGGCAGATCCTGGCCGCCACGGCCGCTGCCTCGCTCATCGCCCTGACTGCTGCCTGCTCGAGCGGGTCCGGCAGCGCCGACGCCTCGTCCGCCGACAGCGGCGCACCGTCCGGCGATATCACCGTCCTGACCAACCGGACGGACCTGGTCGACACCACGTTCGCGGACTACAAGAAGACGTTCGAGGCCAAGTACCCCGACGTCAAGGTCACGTTCGAGGCCATCACCGACTACGACGGTGAGGTCAAGACCCGCATGAACACCGACGACTACGGCGACGTCCTCATCCTGCCGACGGGTGTCGCGAACGCCGACCTGTCCTCGTTCTTCGAGCCGCTGGGCACCACCGACCAGCTGGGCACCAAGTACCGCTTCGTCAACGAGCAGGCCAACGGCGGCAAGGTCTACGCTCTCGCCACGTTCGGCAACGCGAACGGGATCGTCTACAACAAGAAGGTCTTCCGTGACGCGGGCATCACCGCCGAGCCGACGTCGACCGACGAGTTCATGACCGACCTCAAGGCGATCAAGGCCAAGACCGACGCCGTGCCGCTCTACACCAACTACAAGGACGGCTGGCCGCTCACCTGGCCGCAGGGCCTCATGGGGGCCTACACGGGCGACAAGGACGCGCTGGTCAAGATGGCCAAGGACGACGCGCCGTGGACCAAGGGCCAGGAGAAGTACGAGGTCGACTCGCTGCTCTACGACGTCGCAGCCGCCGGCCTGATCGAGGCCGACCCGACGACGACGAACTGGGAGGACTCCAAGAACCTCCTGGCCACCGGCAAGATCGGCACCATGGTGCTCGGCTCCTGGGCGGTCCCGCAGATGCAGGACGCCGCCAAGACCGCGGGCACCGACCCGGCCGACATCGGCTTCATGCCGGCGCCGGTCGAGGTCGACGGCAAGCTGCACTCCCCGGTGGGCGGCGACCGTCAGCTCGCGATCAACATCCACTCGAAGCACAAGGCCGCCGCGCGTGCGTGGTTCAACTGGTTCATCGACGACTCGGGCTTCTACCAGGTGGCCGGCGGCCTGCCGACCGTCAAGGACGCGCCCCCGTCGGACAACCTCAAGGACTTCGAGGCCACCGGGGTGCAGTATCTCGAGATGACTCCGTCGCCGGAGCTGTCGGACCGCAGCAAGGCCAGCGAGGTCGGCATCGACCAGCCGGACTACTACCGCGAGCTCATCGACGCCGCCCGCGGGGCCTCGGGGCAGAACAAGGACCAGATCTTCCAGCAGCTCGACTCGAAGTGGGCCAGCGCCAGCTGAGAACCGCCGGGCGGCGCGTCCCCTCGCGCCGCCCGGCCCTCCGTCCGCTCGCCCCACCCGAGGAGTCCCCATGACCGGTACGAGCCCGGTGGTCGACGCACCCCCGCCGACGACATCCCGGCGTCCGCGCCTCACGCTGCGTCAGGAACGGCAGGCCAAGCAGACGTCGCACGGCTGGCGGATCACGCCGTGGCTGTTCCTGATCACGCCGATCCTCTTCCTGGTCGTGTTCACGTACATCCCCGTGCTGAACATGTTCTGGTACTCGGTCACCGACTGGAACGGCCTCAGCACCACGAAGAACTTCGTCGGGCTGCACAACTACGTCGAGTTCTTCACGCGGCCCGAGCTGTTCAAGGTCTTCGTCGTCAGCCTCTACTACATCGTCGCCTCGGTCGTGCAGATCGCGCTGGCGCTGTACTTCGCGACGATCCTGAGCTTCAGCACCCGGTTCAAGAGCCTGTTCAAGGGGATCATCTTCTTCCCCAACCTGATCAACGGCGTCGCTGTCTCGTTCGTGTTCCTGTACTTCTTCCGCCCGGGCGGCACGCTCAACTCGCTCCTGGACGCGGTGGGGATCGGCTCGACGCCGCAGTGGCTCGGCAACCCGCACCTCGTCAACTACTCGCTGGCCAGCACGTCGGTCTGGCGGTACCTGGGCCTGAACTTCGTGCTCTTCCTCGGGGCGATCCAGTCGATCCCGAGCGGCATCTACGAGGCGGCCGAGCTGGACGGCGCCAACCGCTGGCACATGTTCCGGCACATCATCGCGCCGGGCATCAAGCCGATCATCAGCCTGTCGTTCATCCTCGCGATCGCGGGCAGCCTCGGGGTCTTCGAGATCCCGTTCGTCATGCTCGACGGCGCCAACGGGTCGGCCACCTTCGTCATCCAGACGATCAAGACGGCGTTCAACTTCAACAAGGTCGGTCTCGCCTCGGCCATGGCGGTGATCCTGCTGGTCCTCATCCTGCTGATCACCTGGCTGCAACGCGTGCTGGTGCCCGACGACAAGGTGGACCTGACATGAAGTCGGCGCTCGCCGGGACCGGCAAGTACACCAGCCTCGTGCTGGCCTGTGCGGCCGCGCTCATCCCCCTGGTCGTCATCCTGCTGACGTCCCTGAAGACGGCCCAGGACTACGCGACGAGCAGTCCGCTGGCGTTTCCCAAGCACGTCACGTTCGCCAACTTCGGCGAAGCGTTCACCAAGGCGCACATGGCCACCGCGTTCCTGAACACCACGATCATCCTCGTCGTCTCGGTGGCCGGGACGATCGTCATCGGGACCATGGCGGCGTACGCGATCGACCGCTTCGAGTTCCGGTTCAAGAAGGCCATCGTCGCGCTGTTCCTGCTCGCGACGCTGGTGCCGGCCGTGACCACCCAGGTGGCCACCTTCCAGGTGGTCAACACCCTCGGCCTCTACAACACGCGGCTCGCCCCGATCGCGCTGTTCATGGGCACCGACATCGTCTCGATCTACATCTTCGTGCAGTTCATGCGCTCGATCCCGGTGTCGCTCGACGAGGCTGCCACGCTCGACGGCGCCAACCACTTCACCATCTACCGCCGGGTGATCTTCCCGTTGCTGAAGCCCGCGATCGCCACCGTCGTGATCATCAAGGGCATCGCGATCTACAACGAGTTCTACATCCCGTTCCTCTACATGCCGTCGCAGCAGCTCGGCGTCGTGTCCACGTCCCTCTTCCGGTTCAAAGGACCGTTCGGCACCCAGTGGGAGGTGCTGTCGGCCGGCGCGATCATCGTGATCGTCCCGACGCTGGTCGTCTTCCTGCTGCTGCAGCGGTTCATCTACAACGGCCTGTCCGCGGGCGCGGTCAAGTAACCCTCTAGGAGCCTTCTTCATGGTCATCACCACCCTCGACCAGGGCTGGACGCTGCGCGCCGTGTCCGGTCCCGTGCCCGAGAGCATCGCCGGCCAGGTCGTGCCCGCGCACGTGCCCGGCACGGTGCACACCGACCTGCTGACCGCGGGCCTGATCGTCAACCCGTACGTGGATCTCGCCGAGACGGAGCTCGCATGGATGCACCGGGTCGACTGGCGCTACGAGCGCCCGCTGACGATCGAGCCCGCCGCCGACGACGAGCGCGTGGACCTCGTGCTCGAGGGTCTGGACACGGTCGCGACGATCACGCTCGGCGGTGTCGAGGTCGCCCGCACCGCGAACATGCACCGCAGCTATCGGTTCGACGTGCGCGCCCTGGCCACCGGCGAGACCGACCTCGTCGTCGACCTCGCCTCCGCCCTGACCCACGCCGAGCAGGAGGCCCTGCGGATCGGAGGCCGCCCCGGCGCCTACCCCGCCCCGCTGAACATGGTCCGCAAGATGGCCTGCAGCTTCGGCTGGGACTGGGGCCCCGACCTGCAGACGGCGGGCCTGTGGAAGCCCGCGTCGATCCAGCGGTGGCGGACCGCGCGCATCGCCTCGGTCCGGCCGCTGGTGACCGTCGCCGGGTCGACGGCGCGCGTCGCGGTCCACGTGGACGTCGAACGTTCGGGTCTCGACGAGCTGCCGGTGGACCTGCGCGTCCGCGTGGGCGACGTCGTCGCGACCGGCGCGCTCGCGGCGGGCGCGACCTCGGCCGTCCTCGACGTGACGATCCCCGACGCCGCGCTCTGGTGGCCGGTCGGCCACGGCGCGCAGCCGCTGTACGAGACCGACGTCGAGCTGACCGTCGCCGGCGAGCGGCTCGACGGCTGGCACCGCCGCATCGGCCTGCGCACCGTCGACCTGGACACGTCGGCCGACGAGCACGGCTCGGCGTTCGTGCTCCGGATCAACGGCAAGCCCGTGTTCGTGCGCGGCGCCAACTGGATCCCCGACGACCACCTGCTCACCCGCATCACCCGCGAGCGCCTGAACCGCCGGATCGACCAGGCCGTCGGGGCCCACCTCAACCTCCTGCGCGTCTGGGGCGGAGGCGTGTACGAGTCCGAGGACTTCTACGACGTCTGCGACGAGGCCGGGATCATGGTCTGGCAGGACTTCCCGCTCGCCTGCGCGGCCTACCCCGAGGAGGAGCCCCACCGCAGCGAGTTCGAGGCCGAGGCCCGCGAGCACGTCACCCGCCTGAGTGCCCACCCGTCGCTCGTGATCTGGAACGGCGGCAACGAGAACCTCTGGGGCTTCGAGGACTGGGGCTGGCAGGACTCGCTCGAGGGTCGTTCCTGGGGTGCCGGCTACTACCACGACCTGTTCCCGTCGATCGTCGCGGAGCTCGACCCCACGCGGCCCTACACCCCGGGCAGCCCGTCGTCCCCGGCGGGCGTCCACCCGAACGACCCGGACCACGGCACGCACCACGAGTGGGAGGTGTGGAACCGCGTCGACTACACCGCCTACCGCGCGGACATCCCCCGCTTCTGCTCCGAGTTCGGCTTCCAGGGGCCGCCCGCCTGGTCGACGCTGGAGCGCGCGGTCCGCAACGCCGACGGCGCGCCGCTCGAGAAGGAGGACGCCGTCTTCCTGCTGCACCAGAAGGCCGACGACGGCAACGGAAAGCTCGACCGCGGCATGGCCCCCCACCTCGGCGTGCCTGCTGACTTCTCCGACTGGCACTGGGCCACCCAGCTCAACCAGGCTCGCGCGGTCGCCCACGCCGTGACCCACTACCGCTCGTGGTGGCCGCGCACGGCCGGCGCGATCGTCTGGCAGCTCAACGACTGCTGGCCCGTCACGTCGTGGGCCGCGGTGGACGGCGACGAGCGTCGCAAGCCGCTGTGGCACGCGTTGCGCGCCTCCTTCGCCGACCGGATCCTGACCGTGCAGGTGCGCGACGAGCTCGAGGTGCTGGCTGCCGTCAACGACTCCGACGAGCGGTGGGTCGGCCCGGTCGCGGTGCGGCGCGAACGGTTCGACGGAACCGTCCTGGCCGAGACCGTCCTGGTGCTCGACGCACCGGCCCGCTCGGTCGAGACCCTCAACCTGCCGGTCGACCTGCGCACCCCGGTCGACCCGCGCGGCGAGGTCCTCGTCGCCGAGCTGGGCGACGTCCGGACCGCACACACGTGGTTGGACGACGTCGAGCTCGACCTCGCGCCCTCCCCGGTCCGCACGAGCGTCGAGCGGGTGGCCGACGGGTACCTGGTGACGCTGACCGCGACGTCGCTGGCCCGCGACGTGACGCTGCTGGCGGACCGCGCAGACCCCGACGCCTGCGTCGACGAGTCGCTGGTGACCCTCCCGGCCGGCGCCTCCACGACGGTGCACGTCCGCTCGACGCGCACCGACCTGGCCGACGCGCTGGTCCGCACCCCCGTGCTCCGCTCCGCCAACGAGGTCTCGCGCACCCGGGCACCCGCCTCGTGAGGCGTCGAGGCTCGTGAAGCGGCCCGCGCCAACCACTAGGCTCGCGCGCATGACGCATCGCGCCGACGCTGTCGGGCTGGTGCTCGCACGGCCGGCGCGGATGCTCGGCCTCGAGCCGTTCTTCATGGAGCTCATCGCGGGCATGGAGGAGGTGCTGGCCACCGACGGCCGGTCGCTGCTGCTGCACGTGGTCAAGGACATGGACGCCGAGATCGCCGCGTACCGACGGTGGTCGGCGGGTGGCATGGTCGACGCCGTCGTCATCGTCAACCTCACCGAGCACGACCCGCGGCTCGGCGTCGTCACCGAGCTCGGCCTGCCCGCCGTGGTGGTCGGCGGACCCCGCAGCGGGTTCGGCTTCTCCAACGTCTGGATCGACGACGCCCAGGCCATGCGCGACGCCGTCGGCTACCTGGTCGACCTGGGCCACCGCCGGCTGGCGCGGGTCAGCGGTCCGGCGCAGTTCGAGCACACGCGGCTGCGCAGCGAGGCCTTCGTCGAGGAGTGCGAACGGTTCGGCGTCGACGGGACGATCGTCGAGGGCGACTACACCGACACGTCGGGCGAGCGGTCCACCCGTGCACTGCTGGGCCGGGGCGCCAACCCGACGGCGATCGTCTTCGACAACGACGTCATGGCCGTCTCCGCGGTCGGCGTCGCCGCGGAGATGGGTGTCACCGTCCCCGACCAGCTCTCTCTCCTGGCGTGGGACGACTCGGCGTTGTGCCGGTTGGCCAACCCGACCGTCTCCGCGATGAGTCTGGACGTGCAGGCGATGGGCATGCAGGTGGCGGACTGCCTGCTCAACATGCTCGCGGGAGGGCCCGTCACGGCGTACATGGCCCCGCTGCCCCGTCTGCAGGCGCGCCGCTCGACCGCCCGCGCGCCGTTGACCGCTTAGCTGTGGCACAGGTAACCCAGGCTACAGACCTGCGCAAACGTCCTCCGGGTGGTTGGGTAGGGGGATGAGCCCGGCCGCACCGTCCCCGGTCCCTGTCGACACAGACGTGCTGCGCAACGTCGCCTATGGCGTGTCCTACGCGCCTCATGACGTCCTGGGCCCGCACGCCGGCGGCAGTGGCATCACCATCCGCACGCTGCGCCCCCTCGCGGACGCGGTCGTCGTGGTCACAGCCACCGGTCGGATTCCCGCCCGGCACGAGCAGGACGGCATCTGGGTCGCGGTGCTGCCCGTCGCCGATGTGCCCGACTACCGGCTCGAGGTCACCTACAACGCCCTCACGACGGTCGCCGACGACCCCTATCGATTCCTGCCCACCGTGCAGGAGCTCGACCGCCACCTGGTGCGCGAGGGTCGCCACGAGACCCTGTGGACCGTCCTCGGCGCCAACGTGCGCAGCTACCCCGGCGAGCTGGGCGAGGTCAGCGGCACGTCCTTCGCCGTCTGGGCCCCGAACGCCCGCGCCGTGCGCGTGGTCGGCGACTTCAACTACTGGCAGGGCGCGTCGCACGCGATGCGCTCGCTGGGCGACAGCGGCGTCTGGGAGATCTTCGCGCCCGGCGTCCGCGCGGGAGCCCGGTACAAGTTCGAGATCCTCGGCCAGGACGGCTCCTGGCGGCAGAAGGCCGATCCCCTGGCTCGCGGCACCGAGGTCCCCCCCGCGACGGCGTCCGTCGTCATCGAGGAGGGCTTCGCCTGGAGCGACCAGGACTGGATCAACGCGCGCACCACACGCGACCCGCACACCGCACCGATCAGCGTCTACGAGGTCCACCTCGGCTCCTGGCGCGTCGGCCTGTCCTACCGCGACCTCGCACACCAGCTCACCGAGCACGTCCTGGCCCTCGGCTTCACGCACATCGAGCTGCTGCCCGTCGCGGAGCACCCGTTCGGGGGCTCGTGGGGCTACCAGGTGTCGTCCTACTTCGCGCCGACCTCCCGGTTCGGCCACCCGGACGACTTCCGCTACCTCGTCGACACCCTGCACCGCGCCGGCATCGGCGTCATCGTCGACTGGGTCCCCGCGCACTTCCCCAAGGACGAGTGGTCGCTGGCCCAGTTCGACGGCACCGCGCTCTACGAGCACCCGGACCCCCTGCTGGGCGAGCACCCCGACTGGGGCACGTACGTGTTCAACTTCGGCCGGTCCGAGGTGCGCAACTTCCTCGTCGCCAACGCGACGTTCTGGCTCGAGGAGTTCCACGTCGACGGGCTGCGCGTCGACGCCGTCGCGTCGATGCTCTACCTGGACTACTCCCGCAAGCCCGGGCAGTGGCGGCCCAACCAGTACGGCGGCCGCGAGAACCTGGACGCCATCTCGTTCCTCCAGGAGGCCAACGCCACGGCCTACCGGCGGACCCCCGGCATCATGATGATCGCCGAGGAGTCGACGGCCTGGCCCGGCGTCACGGCCCCGACCGACGGCAACGGCCTCGGCTTCGGCCTGAAGTGGAACATGGGCTGGATGAACGACACGCTCCGGTACCTGACCGAGCAGCCGATCCACCGCCGCTACCACCACAACGAGATCACCTTCTCGATGGTCTACGCCTACTCGGAGCGGTTCGTCCTGCCCATCAGCCACGACGAGGTGGTGCACGGCAAGGGCTCGCTGTACGAGCGGATGCCCGGGGACCACTGGCAGAAGCTCGCCGGCGTCCGCCTCCTGCTCGGGTACCAGTGGACGCATCCCGGCAAGCAGCTGCTCTTCATGGGCAGCGAGTTCGCGCAGCAGACCGAGTGGGCGGAGTCGCGCTCCCTCGACTGGCACGCGCTGAACGACCCCGCCCATCAGGGCGTCATGCAGTCCGTCACGGACCTGAACCGCGTCTACCGCGAGACACCGGCGCTCTGGCAGCTCGACCACAGCCCCGACGGGTTCGAGTGGATCGACTCCGACGACGCGTTCCGCAACACCCTCGCCTATCTGCGTAAGGGGGTCGGCGTCCCACCGGTCGCGGTCGTCGTCAACTTCGCGGGCATCCCGCACGAGGAATACCTGCTGGCGCTGCCCAAGAGCGGAACCTGGCGAGAGATCTACAACTCGGACTCCGTCGCCTACGGCGGATCGGGAGTCGGCAACCTCGGCCAGATCCAGGCCGAGGACGTCGAGCACTACGGCCGCCCGGCATCCGCCTCGATCCGCGTCCCCCCGCTCGGCGTCGTCGTCTTCGAGGCCGCCGACTGACACCCCGCGGGAAGGGGTCCGACGCAGCCGGCACCGTTGATGCCGACGCACGCCCATCCGCACGCAGCACCCCCGTGCGCTCGCGGACCTCAGGAACGGCAGCGCTGGTCACGCTCGGTGCCGCGGCCGTACTGGCGATCGTCATCGGCGCCGGGTGCGCGGTCGGTACGTGGACGACGACGACGTATGCGGACAACGGCGATCGATGCGCCAGCGCTCTGCACTTCCATCCCGGCTCGAGCTACCTGATACACGGCGGAGAGATGTCCGATGCCGCCCGCCGCATGATCAGCGACCAGTGCGACGCGAATGGCGCGGACGCCTGGCACTCAGGATGGTTCCGCCTGAGCGCGGGGCTGCTCGTTGCGCTGGCGGCAGGCGGCTCGCTGGCAGTGGCCGCGCGACGTCGGCCCGTCGGCCGTATGAACACGCCATAGAAACAGGAAAAGCCACCCCCGGAGGGGTGGCTTTCCTGAATGATGTCCGGCGGCGTCCTACTCTCCCACACCCTGGCGAGTGCAGTACCATCGGCGCTGAAGGGCTTAGCTTCCGGGTTCGGAATGGGACCGGGCGTTTCCCCTTCGCTATGACCGCCGTAACGTTGTCGAGTTGTCAAACGGGTTCCCGTTCGTCTCTCGGGAACCGCACAGTGGACGCGTAGCACATTGACTTGAATGAATGTGATGAAGTTGTCGGCTTATTAGTACCGGTCAGCTGCGAGGGTCTTTCGTCCCCTCTTCCACATCCGGCCTATCTACCCAGTGGTCTAGCTGGGAGCCTCTCGGGGATCAAGTCCCCATGGAAACCTCATCTTGAAGCAGGCTTCCCGCTTAGATGCTTTCAGCGGTTATCCCTTCCGAACGTAGCCAACCAGCCGTGCTCCTGGCGGAACAACTGGCACACCAGAGGTTCGTCCGTCCCGGTCCTCTCGTACTAGGGACAGCCCTTCTCAAGTTTCCTGCGCGCGCAGCGGATAGGGACCGAACTGTCTCACGACGTTCTAAACCCAGCTCGCGTACCGCTTTAATGGGCGAACAGCCCAACCCTTGGGACCTACTCCAGCCCCAGGATGCGACGAGCCGACATCGAGGTGCCAAACCATGCCGTCGATATGGACTCTTGGGCAAGATCAGCCTGTTATCCCCGGGGTACCTTTTATCCGTTGAGCGACGGCGCTTCCACAAGCCACCGCCGGATCACTAGTTCCGACTTTCGTCCCTGCTCGACCTGTCAGTCTCACAGTCAAGCTCCCTTGTGCACTTGCACTCGCCACCTGATTGCCAACCAGGCTGAGGGAACCTTTGAGCGCCTCCGTTACATTTTAGGAGGCAACCGCCCCAGTTAAACTACCCATCAGGCACTGTCCCTAGTCCGGATCACGGACCGAGGTTAGATATCCAGAGCGACCAGAGTGGTATTTCAACGTTGACTCCACCGACACTGGCGTGCCGGCTTCACAGTCTCCCACCTATCCTACACAAGCCGCACCGAACACCAATACCAAACTATAGTAAAGGTCCCGGGGTCTTTCCGTCCTGCTGCGCGTAACGAGCATCTTTACTCGTAGTGCAATTTCGCCGAGTTCGCGGTTGAGACAGCGGAGAAGTCGTTACGCCATTCGTGCAGGTCGGAACTTACCCGACAAGGAATTTCGCTACCTTAGGATGGTTATAGTTACCACCGCCGTTTACTGGGGCTTAAATTCTGAGCTTCGCCTTGCGGCTGACCCGTCCTCTTAACCTTCCAGCACCGGGCAGGCGTCAGTCCGTATACATCGTCTTGCGACTTCGCACGGACCTGTGTTTTTAGTAAACAGTCGCTTCTCCCTGGTCTCTGCGGCCCTTCACGCTCCCCGAGCAAGTCGGTTCACGCTTCAGGCCCCCCTTCTCCCGAAGTTACGGGGGCATTTTGCCGAGTTCCTTAACCACGATTCTCTCGATCGCCTTGGTATTCTCTACCTGACCACCTGAGTCGGTTTGGGGTACGGGCGGCTAGAACCTCGCGTCGAGGCTTTTCTTGGCAGCATAGGATCACCGATTTCCCGCATTCGCGGTCACTGTCAGCTCTCAGGCTTCACGAGGTGCGGATTTGCCTACACCTCACCCTACGACCTTAGACGTGGACTACCATCGCCACGCTCGGCTACCTTCCTGCGTCACCCCTGTTAATACGCTTACCTACTACCGGTTCGGGTCACGCGCTCTACACCACGGTGTCCCCGAAGGGACGATGCGGTGCTTCGGGCGTTTAGCATCACCGGGCTCGGTATGGGCGGTTCTTCGCCGGTACGGGAATATCAACCCGTTGTCCATCGACTACGCCTGTCGGCCTCGCCTTAGGTCCCGACTTACCCAGGGCGGATTAGCCTGGCCCTGGAACCCTTGGTCATTCGGCGGACGGGTTTCTCACCCGTCATTCGCTACTCATGCCTGCATTCTCACTCGTGTGGGCTCCACCGCTGGGTTCCCCCGCGACTTCACTGCCCACACGACGCTCCCCTACCCATCCACACGCCTGAACCACGAAGGCTTAGCGATGTGTGAATGCCACAGCTTCGGCGGTATACTTGAGCCCCGCTACATTGTCGGCGCGGAATCACTTGACCAGTGAGCTATTACGCACTCTTTCAAGGGTGGCTGCTTCTAAGCCAACCTCCTGGTTGTCTGTGCAACTCCACATCCTTTCCCACTTAGCATACGCTTAGGGGCCTTAGCTGGTGGTCTGGGCTGTTTCCCTCTCGACTACGGAGCTTATCCCCCGCAGTCTCACTGCCACGCTCTGGCTTACCGGCATTCGGAGTTTGGCTAACGTCAGTAACCTGGTGGGGCCCATCGGCTATCCAGTAGCTCTACCTCCGGCAAGAAACACGTGACGCTGCACCTAAATGCATTTCGGGGAGAACCAGCTATCACGGAGTTTGATTGGCCTTTCACCCCTAACCACAGGTCATCCCCCAGGTTTTCAACCCTGGTGGGTTCGGTCCTCCACGCGGTCTTACCCGCGCTTCAACCTGCCCATGGCTAGATCACTCCGCTTCGGGTCTAGAGCACGCGACTGAGACGCCCTATTCGGACTCGCTTTCGCTACGGCTTCCCCACACGGGTTAACCTCGCCACGTACCACTAACTCGCAGGCTCATTCTTCAAAAGGCACGCTGTCACCCCTGCTAGGGAGGCTCCAACGGATTGTAGGCACACGGTTTCAGGTACTATTTCACTCCCCTCCCGGGGTACTTTTCACCTTTCCCTCACGGTACTTGTCCGCTATCGGTCACTAGGTAGTATTTAGGCTTACACAGTGGTCTGTGCAGATTCACTCCAGGTTTCTCGGGCCCGGAGCTACTTGGGATCCCCTTCGGGAGGCCACGCCATTTCGTCTACGGGGGTCACACCCTCTGTGCCGGGCCTTTCAATGCCCTTCGACTATGACGCGACTTTCTGACTCCCTGTCGGATCGGCAGATCCAACGGAAAGGTCCCACAACCCCGTGCACGCAACGCCTGCCGGCTTGAACACGTACACGGTTTGGCCTGATCCGCTTTCGCTCGCCACTACTCACGGAATATCTCTTCCTGGCGGTACTGAGATGTTTCACTTCCCGCCGTTCCCTCCACACACCCTATATATTCAGGTGCGGGTCACACGACATGACTCGTGCGGGGTTTCCCCATTCGGACATCCTCGGATCACGGTTCGTTTGCCAACTCCCCGAGGCTTATCGCAGGCTACAACGTCCTTCTTCGGCTCCTAGTGCCAAGGCATCCACCCTGTGCCCTTATAAACTTGACCACAAAGATCATTCAAAAAGATGCTCGCGTCCACTGTGCAGTTCTCAAGCTACGACCGGTACTGACACCCTCACCCCAGCGCCTACCCCCACCACCAACACCTTGCAGCGTTGATCGCCTGAGCGGTTCGACCGAGCGGTACCAGCCCGCAGTCCCCCGAACCCGCCCCACGCTCGCAAGCGCAGACCCAGATCCGTAGCGACCCTGAACGAACAACCTTCCGGCTGTTCCCTCAGGACCCAACAGCGTGCCCAGCCGACCCCCAACCCCAGCAGCCACCGTTCCCACCCGAACCCCGAAGGGTTGCGGCGTACTAGGCGCCACCAGCTCGAAGAGCCGGCCACAGTCGATGTTCCACCCTCGAGCACCGTCCCCCACTCGTTCGGCAGGGACAACGGGCCTGGACACCACAGCCACCCCATGACAGGACGACCTGATGCCAGATGCTCCTTAGAAAGGAGGTGATCCAGCCGCACCTTCCGGTACGGCTACCTTGTTACGACTTAGTCCCAATCGCCAGTCCCACCTTCGACAGCTCCCTCTCTTACGAGTTGGGCCACTGGCTTCGGGTGTTACCGACTTTCGTGACTTGACGGGCGGTGTGTACAAGGCCCGGGAACGTATTCACCGCAGCGTTGCTGATCTGCGATTACTAGCGACTCCGACTTCATGGGGTCGAGTTGCAGACCCCAATCCGAACTGAGACCGGCTTTTTGGGATTCGCTCCACCTCGCGGTATCGCAGCCCTTTGTACCGGCCATTGTAGCATGCGTGAAGCCCAAGACATAAGGGGCATGATGATTTGACGTCATCCCCACCTTCCTCCGAGTTGACCCCGGCAGTCTCCCATGAGTCCCCGGCATAACCCGCTGGCAACATGGGACGAGGGTTGCGCTCGTTGCGGGACTTAACCCAACATCTCACGACACGAGCTGACGACAACCATGCACCACCTGTACACCGACCTTACGGGGAGCACATCTCTGCACTTTTCCGGTGTATGTCAAGCCTTGGTAAGGTTCTTCGCGTTGCATCGAATTAATCCGCATGCTCCGCCGCTTGTGCGGGCCCCCGTCAATTTCTTTGAGTTTTAGCCTTGCGGCCGTACTCCCCAGGCGGGGCACTTAATGCGTTTGCTGCGGCACGGAACTCGTGGAATGAGCCCCACACCTAGTGCCCAACGTTTACGGCATGGACTACCAGGGTATCTAATCCTGTTCGCTCCCCATGCTTTCGCTCCTCAGCGTCAGTTGCGGCCCAGTGACCTGCCTTCGCCATCGGTGTTCCTCCTGATATCTGCGCATTCCACCGCTACACCAGGAATTCCAGTCACCCCTACCGCACTCTAGTCTGCCCGTACCCACTGCAAGCCCAAGGTTGAGCCTTAGGTTTTCACAGCAGACGCGACAAACCGCCTACGAGCTCTTTACGCCCAATAATTCCGGACAACGCTTGCGCCCTACGTATTACCGCGGCTGCTGGCACGTAGTTAGCCGGCGCTTCTTCTGCAGGTACCGTCACTTTCGCTTCTTCCCTGCTGAAAGGAGTTTACAACCCGAAGGCCGTCATCCTCCACGCGGCGTCGCTGCATCAGGCTTGCGCCCATTGTGCAATATTCCCCACTGCTGCCTCCCGTAGGAGTCTGGGCCGTATCTCAGTCCCAGTGTGGCCGGTCGCCCTCTCAGGCCGGCTACCCGTCGTCGCCTTGGTGGGCCACTACCCCACCAACAAGCTGATAGGCCGCGAGCCCATCCCTCACCGATAAATCTTTCCAGACGCGACACATGCGTGTACGTCTCGTATCCGGTATTAGCCACCGTTTCCGGTGGTTATTCCAGAGTGAAGGGCAGGTTGCTCACGTGTTACTCACCCGTTCGCCACTGATCAGACCAGCAAGCTGGCCATCACCGTTCGACTTGCATGTGTTAAGCACGCCGCCAGCGTTCGTCCTGAGCCAGAATCAAACTCTCCGTAAATGTCAACTGGCACCCCACCACCGAAGCAGCAAGGCAACCGACAAAACGAAACAGCCAACCGGTTCAACCCGGCCGACCAATCCAATTCGGCTGTTCGGATGCCCCCTCCCACGGAGGTGAAAGAAAGACACCCATCTCAACCAAGACCCACCACCTCAAACACCCACACCCAAAGGACGCAGACATCATCGATAGCAAGCCATATGGCATCGACTATTTGGCACACTGTTGAGTTCTCAAGGAACAGACGCGCATCCATTCAGGTCCTTCAACCTGGCCGGAGGCAACCGTTCTAACTTAGCGGAGTTGGCCCTCCCAGTCAAACTCCCTCCCGGCCTCCCGGTGAAGGGCGATCCGAGCGTTAGTTCGTCTGGTGAGGAGTCGAGCTCCGCGTCCCGGACACTCACGATGACCGGCGATGTGATCGTCGGTCGGAGCTTCCGGGGGTGTCGTCCGGGGGACCAGCCATCGAGGTTCGATCCTCGGTGTCCGTTCCTCCCTGCCGGGCGACGTCGAGAACAGTACGGGCCAGGCCCCCCGAGGGCAAATCGCGATCGGGTGACGCGGGTCACCACGCGGAAACATGCCTTGACCTGCGGGAACGCTCAGTACAGCGCGTTCGCCATCGCCCGGCGAGCCGCCACGACGCGGGGATCGTCGCCGCCGATCACCTCGAACAGGTCCACGAGACGAAGCCGGATGCGTTCCCGGTCCGGTCCGACCGTGGTCCGCAGCGCGTCGATCAGCCGGCCGAACGCGTCGTCGACCTTGCCACCGAGGATGTCCAGGTCCGCCACGACGAGCTGCGCGTCGAGATCCTTCGGGTCCGCGGCCGCTGCCGCTCGTGCGGCCTGGAGGTCTGCGTCGCGGGTGCGGTCGAGCAGTCCGACCTGCGCGAGCCCCGCCCGCGCGAGCCCGTCCCGCGGGTCCTCCTTGATCGCCTGCTCGTACGCGGCCCGTGCGGCATCGAGGTCGTCTCGCTCGATGGCGTCGTACGCGGCCTGGTGCAACGGCGGCAGCTCCGGCTCAGGCTCCGCGTCGGGAGCCTCGGGCCCCTCGCCGACGGGGGCGACCCGCTCGGTGATCCCGTTGGCCTCGGCCGCAGCGAGCACCTGGTCGAGCACCGCGCGCACCTGGTCGCGCGGGTAGGCGCCCTGGAAGAGAGGGAGCGGCTGCCCCGCCAGCACCGCCACGACCGTCGGCACCTCGCGGGGCTGGACCTGGAAGGCCTGGGCGATCTGCGGGTTGGCGTCGGCGTCGATGCGCGCGAGGAGCCAGCGGCCGCCGTCCTCGTCGGCCAGGGCGGCGAGGTCCGCGGCGACCGCCGTGCTGACCTCGCTCCACGCCGCCCACAGCACGACCACGACCGGGTGCGTCGTGGAGCTCTGCACGAGCGCCGGGAAGGACGCCTCGTCGACGTCCACGACGTAGGCGCCCGGCGCGGGCAAGCCTCCCGGACTGCCGGGCGGCGGCGTGGCCGGCCGGGCGAGCGACGACAGGTCGATCGCGCCGCGTACGTCGAGGCGGGGGCGGGGTCCGGTGGGCTGGGACATGCGGCGTGGATCCTTCGTGCGAGGTCGGTCGGTGTGCGGGGCCTGGAGACAGCCTGCCCGAAACTCAGTCGGCGGTCACCGTGGTGATGGCGTGCTCCGCCGCGAGCACCTGCATGAGTGCGCTGCTTCCGGCCGGCGGGACGTACATGATCACGACGTCGGTGAACGTGCGGATGAAGCTGCTCGACGCCGACGACTTCCCGGTGAGCGCGGCGTAGAACGGATCGTCGATCCGGACCGTGCCGCCGGCGGTGAGCTGGACGGTCGAGACGGTGGTGAGCTGTCCGACGACGATCGCGCCGCCGTCCAGCGTCGCGAGCGAGGTGAGCGGCGTCGGCTCGGGCGTGTAGGTCTCCGTCGCGGTGCCGGCCGAACCGACCCCCGCCGCCGTCGTCGCACGCGCGGCCTCGATCCCGGTCCGGAACGCGTCCGGCGCGAAGCTCGCGTTGTACTGGGAGGCCGTGCCGTTGGCGAGCACGTCGGAGTACTGGGCGAAGACGTCGGCCGGCGCGACCTTGAGGCTGGCGGTGTCGGGGGCCAGCACGGGGCTCCCGGTCGCCGGGGCGGCCGTCGGCGGCATCTTGATGCCCTGACCCATGCGGCCCCAGCCCCACAGGTGGTACTGGTCGCGCGGTGCGCTCTGCTGCAGGACGAGGATGCGCGGCGCCTGCAGGTCGTCGGGCTGCTCGGTCACCACCAGCTGCGTCCGTGGCCACGTGTCGGTCTGCGGGAGGATCAGCGCCTGGGCCTTGGTCGGGATGACCGTCGGCGGCTTGACGTTGGCCGTCGCTTTCGCGCGGACGTACTCCGCAGAGCGGATCGCGAGCGCCGGACCCGAGACGCGCGGGGCGAGGAGTGCCGGGTCGAGGGCCGCGTCGCCGGCCGCCAGGACCGCACCCAGGTCGGTGAGGACATCGTCCGACTGCCCGATCGTCGTGGCGGGCGGGGCGACCGCTGGGACGGGCGCCGGGTCCGGCTGGGGCAGTGGCGAGGCGCAGGCGGACAGGACGACCAGGGCGAGGCCGACGGTCCCGGCGACGAGGGCCGCGCGACGACGTGGGCGGCGGATCATCGGCCGTCCTCCTGTTCGCTGGTCTCGTCGGTGCTCTCGGTCGGGGGCTGCGGGGACGGTGTCTCGGTCGGTGGCAGACCCCACGCGCGGCGCCAGGCGTCCGCCCGAGACCCGCCGGCCGTCTCCTGCGGCGCGTCGTGGGCGGTGGTCGCCAGCCACGCCGGTCGGCCCGCGTGCGGGTCGGGAGCATCGGTCGACGACACCGCGGGCGTCGGCGCGGTCACGGTCGCCCAGGCCGCGGCCCCGCGCGCCGGTGAGCCGCCCGGCTCCGCGCCGTCGGCCGTGGGGGCCGTCGGGGCGCCTGTCGCCGCGTCGGTGGGGGCTCCGGTCGACGGGTTGGTCGACGCGGCCGGGCGATCACCGGAACCGGGGCGGCCGGTCGGCGCGTTGAGCGGCGCCTGTGCCGGCGGACCCGCAGACCGCGCGCCCGCACCTGACGCGGTCGAACCGGCAGGGTTGAGCCACGACGGGCGTCCGTGCGGCCCGTCGGGATCGGTCGAGGCTGCCGTTCCCACGGGCGCGGCGCCGGCGGACGCCGAGCCCACGGGTGTGACGCCGTTCGGTGCCGAGCCGCCAGTTGCCGCGCCGGTCGGTGCCGAAGCATCCGGTGCCGACGGACCGGTCGACGGACGCGGGGACGCGGGAGTCCATCCGGCGGCCCCCGGGCCGACGGGCGCGGGAGACGGGAGAGGGCCCTCGGCCGACGTCGTCGGGACGGCTGCGGTCGGGGACGTCTGCGGCGAGCCCGCCCGGAGCGCCCGGCGGCTCGTCGGTGGCGCGTCGACCGGGGTCGTGGCCGTGCGGACCTCCGTGTCCGGCAACGGTGGCGCCACCTGGCGGACCTGGCCGGTGCGCGGCGCGGCGGGGCGAGCCGCCCGAGCGGCAACGGCCTCCCGCATCTGGCGACGGGTGAGCACCGGGATCGCGTCGACGTCCTCGGCCAGGACGGTGGGGATCGCACCCGTCTCCACCGGGTGCCACTCCTCGTCGAGACCCAGGCGCTGCCGACGCAGGTCGCGGACCAGGAGCCAGACGGAGAGCAGGACGAGCAGGAGCCCGACGACGACCGCCGGCCAGAGCCACGGCGTCGTGACCGTCCTCGGCCACGCCAGCGTCAGGTGGGGTGCGGAGGCGCCCGTGCTCACCGCGATCAGGCTCCAGCGGCCCTCCTGCTGCGGCCACTCGAGCGACGCCACACCCTTGCCCGTCGCCTGGACGACCCAGAGGTCGGACCCGGCAGGATCCGAAGCCGTCGGCACGACGGCGGCCGCGTCGGAGGTCGGCGTCGGGCTCGGTGCGGGGGCTGCAGCCGCGCCATCGGCCGCTGCGCTCGCACTCGGCGACGGCTCGGGCGTCGTGTCCTTGACACCGGAGACGGCGAGCTCGTGCCAGCTCTTCAGGCCGGTCACCTGCCCGTACGACTCGGTGCCGATCCAGCCCTTGACGTCCGTGTCGCGGCCGACCGCGAGCGTCACCGTGCCCTTGTCGGGGACCGTCACGCGCACGGTCACCGGATCCCCGCCGAGCTCGAGCACACCGGGATCCGTGACCAGCGTGTGAGGTCCGTCCGAGGTTCCGGCGACGAGCACGTCGTCGGCCCTCCACACCGTCGCCGAGGCCACGCCGAGACCGATGACGACCAGTCCGACGACGCCGACGGCGGCGATGACAAGTCGCTTCACCACGCAGGATCCTCCAGTGCCGAGTTGCCCCAGGATAGGCAGAGCGGCATGTCACGACCGAACCGGGGCGTTCCTGACGCACCCGGCACGCTTGGGCCGGGCGCGTGATCACGCGCAACGGCCGAAGCCAAGGGCGAGTGAAGACGCGTATCGTTGCGCCCGGGCTCCGGATGTCACAGAGCGTCTCGACCGAGGCGGCTTCCCGGAGTCACAGTGCCAGGAGGATCGCTCGTGCCCGACGCCCGGACCCCCTTCCCCGTCGTCAACTTCCGCGGATACGAACGCGAATCCGTCGACTCCCACATCTCCGATCTCGAGAAGTCGCTTGCCGACGCGCGGGCCCAGGTCGAGCAGCTCGACGGTCGCGCCATGCAGGTGGCCGGCGAGCTCTCGGAGGCCCACCGCCAGCTCCGCGAGGCCGAGCGCCCCACCTACTCGGGACTCGGTTCGCGCATCGAGCAGCTGCTGCGGTCTGCGGAGGAGCAGTCCTCCGACGTCGTCACCCAGGCGAACGCGCAGGCGGCCGACGCCCTGGCGCGCGCCAAGCTCTCGTCGGGACAGCTGCGCGCCCGTGCGGAGAACGAGGTCGCCGAGCTGATCGCGACCGCTCGTCGTGAGGCCGACGAGGTCCGCACGACGGCGTCGTCGGAGGCCGAGAGCACGCTGACCGCCGCCCAGCGCCGTGCCGAGGAGCTGGTGGGATCCGCCGAGCGCGAGGCGGCGCGCATCCAGAGCGCGATCACGACCGAGGAGAGCGAGCGTCGCGGCTCCCTCGAGCGCGAGCTGGGCACGCTGCGCGCGAGCGTCGAGCACGAGGCCACGCAGCTGCGGATCGCCACCGAGCGCACCGCCAGCGAGCTGCGGTCGCGGAGCGAGGTCGAGACGACCGCGCAGCGCGAGGACGCCGAGCACTACGCGCAGGACCTGCGTCAGAGCGCCGACGCCGACACCACCGAGCTGCGCCAGCGGGTCGAGGCCGAGCTGGCCGGACAGCGCACCGAGGTCGACCGGTACGTCGCGCAGCAGCGTTCCGACGCCGCCGCCGAGGTGGCCGCGCTGCGCCAGCAGGCCGCCCAGGAGGTCACCTCGCTGCGCGTGCAGACCCAGGAGTACGCGGACGGCGTGCGCGCCGCCGCCGAGCGGGATGGTTCCGCGCTCCAGCAGCGGGTCGCCGCCGAGGTCGCTGCGCTGCGGGTCGAGGCCGAGCAGTACGCCGCCTTCGTCCGCGCGCAGGCCGAGCGCGAGACCGGGGAGCTGCGTGCGTCCGCCGCCGACGAGCTGGCAACGTTCCGCGCCGAGACCCAGCAGGCCGTCGTCGCGCTGCGGGGCGATGCCGAGCGGTACGCCGTGGACCTGCGGGCGACCGCCGAGCGCGACACCACCGAGCTGCGCGAACGGGCGAACCACGAGACCGGGAACCTGCGCGACGTCACCCACCGCGAGGCGCAGGAGCTGCAGGAGGTCACGCACCGCGAGACCGCCGAGCTGCGCGCCGCGACCGACCGGGAGACCGCCGAGCTGCGCGAGCGGACCCGCCTCGAGTCCGAGCGCGCGCTGACCGAGGCCCGACGCGCGGCGGCCGAGCTGACGACGAACGCGAAGACCACGGCCGACGAGCTGGTCCGCTCGGCCGAGCAGCAGCTGGCCGACGCCGAGCTGTCGATCGCGTCGCGACGAGAGGCCGCGGAGCGCGAGGACGCCGACCGGCACGAGACCGCACGCGCCGACACCGAGCGCCTGGTGCGCGACGCCGAGGCGCACGCGTCGGAGGCCGAGCAGCGCGTGGCCAAGGCCCTGGCGCAGGGCGACAAGGTCCGCACCGACGCCGAGACGCACGCCAAGGAGCTGCTGTCCAACGCGCGCAAGAACGCCGACCGCGTGGTCGCCGAGGCGCGCGAGCACGCCGAGAAGCAGATCTCCGACGCGATGATCGAGTCGGAGCGGGAGCGGACGTCCGCCGCACGACAGGTCGAGGACCTCAACCGGCAGCGCGAGTCGATCACCTCCTACCTCGACGAGCTGCGCAACCTGCTCGGGCACAACCCGGACCGAGCCACCCTCGAGCGGGCATCGCGCGCCGAGGCTGCGTTCGAGGAGGAGCAGAAGAAGTCGACGGCGACGCAACCGCCGGCCAAGGAGGACAAGGCCGGCGGGAAGTCGGCGCGACCGGCGGCTCGCCCCGCCAAGTCGCGCCCGGCCCCGGTCTCGGCCGCCGCTGCCGCACCCGCGTCCGGGGTCCCCGCGCAGGCGGGCCCGTCGGACGACTCGTCACCCGAACAGGTGACTCCTGAGGTGAAGTCCGACGCGTCCGCGGATTCCGAGTCGCACGACCAGCAGACTGCGGGCAAGGACGACGCACCCGCGCCGACCCACTGAGAGCGCACCGTCGCGCCCTGACGAGGAGATCGACCGTTGTCCGACCAGAACTCCCTGAACCCGGCCCCCGCGCCCGTCGACGCGACGGCCGCGTGGCGTGAGCGCCAGCGGGCGACCGCGGCCGCTCACGAAGAGGTGCTGGCCACGCGTCAGCGGCAGGAGTCCGCTGCGGCCCGCGAGCAGATCACCGCGTTCCTGCGGCGTGTGCAGTCGCAGAAGTTCGGCCCGCAGCCGGTCGAGCTCCGCGCGCACAGCTACGACGGCGGGACGCGGTACAAGACGCCGCTGACCGGCTGGTACCTGCGCAAGGACGAGACGATCGCGATCGACACGGCGGGGAACTTCTACATCCTCACCGTGCCGGGAAGCCTGTCCGCGCGGTTCAAGGGTGTGACGCCGACCCCGTCGGAGCCCACCCTCGTGCTCGGGGCCGGCGGCAAGGACGGCGAGTCGATCGACCTGTCCGCGGCGTTGGCGCGGCTGCTAGGAAAGTAGCCCGCCGAGGGCGGCCGCGACCGCGGCCGGGTCCTCGATCGCGGTCAGGTGGCCGGCGCGCGGGACGACTACGAGGCGTGCGTGGGGTGCCGCCTGAACCATGTGCTCGGCGGCCGCGACCGGGGTGACCGTGTCCTCGGCACCGACGACCACCACGAACGGCCCGTCGAAGGTCCGTAGGACGTCGGTGCGATCGGGACGGGCGGCCATCGCGCGCTGGCACCACGCCACCACGGCGGGATCCTGCTCGCCGATCCAGCCGTCGACGACGGCCGTGACCTCCGGTCGCAGTGCGCGCGTGGTCTCCCCCAGGAGCACCCCGCTCATCGGCCGCACGACGTCGACGCTCCCGGAGCGTTCGGCCTCGTCGGCGACGCGCAGGCGGTTCGCGTGCGCCTCCGGCGCGTCTGCCGTGGACTTGGTGTCGATCAGCGCGAGGCCGGCGACGAGGTCCGGGTGGCGCTCGAGCAGCGCGAGCGCGACGTAACCGCCCATCGACAGCCCGCCGACGAGCACCCGGTCGATCCCGGCGGCGCGCAGCTGCTCGGCCGCGGCGTCGGCGACTGCCTCGAGCGCCGGCTCCTGGCGGCGGAGGTCGCCCGGCAGGTCCGGCGCGAACACGGCCGGGAAGCCCGTGAGCAATGCCTCGACCTCGTCCCACATCCGGTGGTCGAGCGGGAAGGCGTGCAGGAGCAGGAGCGGGATCACGCGGTCGCCTCCACGGTGTCGCCGGCCCATTCCGTCGGCAGCGGCAGCGGATGGTCGGGCAGGACGTGGCCCACGATCTCGTCGAGCACCCGGCGCACGGACGACTCCCCCACCCACAGGTGCTTGGCGCCGTCGACGCCGATCACCTCGGCCTGCGGGACGCGGGCGAACCGCGCGCGGGCCTCGTCGGGACGCAGGTAGTCGTCGAGCTCCGGGACCAGCACGACCAGCGGCTTGCCGAACGCCGCCCACGCGTCGAGGTCCGCATCCGTGGCGCGGTGCAGCGGCGGCGAGAGCAGGATCGCGCCCTCGATCGCCGGGTCGCGACCGTGCATGAGGACCAGCTCGCTGCCGAACGACCAGCCCACCAGCCAGGGGCGGGGCAGGTCGTGGAACTCGACGAACTCGATCGCCGCCGCGACGTCGAACCGCTCGGCCAGACCACCGTCGAACGCGCCGCCGCTGGTGCCCCGCGGGCTCGCCGTCCCCCGCGTGTTGAACCGCAGGACGGCCAGGTCCGCCATCGCGGGCAGCCGCCAGGCCGCCTTGCGGTAGATGTGCGAGTCCATGTAACCGCCGTGCGTGGGCAGGGGGTGCAGCGTCACCAGGGTGGCCGCGGGCGGCGCGTGCTCCGGGACGGCCAGCTCGCCGACGAGCGTCAGGCCGTCCGCGGTGTGCAGCTCGACGTCCGCGCGTCGCGCGGGCAGGACCGTCAGGGAGCGGATCGGGTGTGCGTCGGTGCCGTCGGTGCTCATCGGGACGAGCCTATTGCCGGTTCCGCAACCCCGTGCGAGCGGGCGGCGTCGCACGCGGCAGGATGATCGCATGAGCCATGACCAGCACGCCGAGATCCTGTACACGCCGGAGTTCTGGGACGAGCGATACAGCTCCGCCGACCGCATCTGGAGCGGCAACCCGAACCCGCACCTCGTCTCCGTCGTCTCGCCGCTCGCGGCCGGGACCGCGCTGGACGTGGGGTCCGGCGAGGGCGCCGACGCCATCTGGTTGGCCTCCCACGGGTGGGACGTGACCGCGATCGACATCTCCCAGGTCGCCCTGGACCGGTCCGCCGCCCTGGCCGGCGCGCTGTCGATCAGCTGGGAGCAGCGCGACGTCCTGACCTGGGGGCCCGGCGTCGACCGCTTCGACCTGGTGTCCGCGCAGTTCATGCACCTGCCGTCCGACGCGCTGCGGTCCCTGCACGGCCGCCTCGCCGCCGCCGTCCGCCCCGGCGGGACCCTGCTCGTCGTCGGGCACCACCCGTCCGACCACGGCTCGACGCAGATCCAGCGGCCCGACCGCGCGGACCTGCTGTTCACCGCCGAGGACATCGGCGTGACGCTCGACCCGGCGCAGTGGGACGTGACCGCGTCGTCGCCGTCGCGCACCGTCGTGGGCACCGACGGCCAGCCCGTCGAGATCCGCGACGCCGTGCTGGTGGCGGTCCGCCGGGCCTAGCGGACCCGGGCGATCGCGAGGTCGAGCACGTCCGCCGGGCCGTCGTCGGTGTTGGCGGCGCACCGGTGGGTGGACGCGGCCAGGACGCTCGGGTGAGCGTTGGCCACCGCGAAGGACGCGCCCGCCCAGGTCAGCATCGACAGGTCGTTGGGGGCGTCGCCGAGCGCCCAGACGTCGGCCGCGCCGATCCCGCGGTCGGCGGCCCAGCGTTCCAGGGTCGCCGACTTGGTCACCCCCGGTCCGGAGATCTCACCGAGGCCGGACGCGCCCGAGTCGGAGACGATCGCGAGCTCGCCGACGACGGCCGCGAGGTCGGCGGCGAACGTCCGCGCCGGGCGGTCGGCGCTCTTCACCAGGAGCTTGAACGTCGACCCGGTGAGCACGTCCTCGACGCGGTCGGCGACCGGGCTCCCCACGGGGTTCTCGTACGGCGACGGGAACCCGGTCTCCAGACCGATGCCTGCGGCGTTCTCGACGGCGAAGGTGGCGTCCGGCCATGCCGCGCGGACCCGCCGCGCGATCGTCGCGACGAGCTCGTCCGACATCCCGTGCTCGGCCAGCACCTGGCGCGTCGCGACGTCGACGACCGCCGCGCCGTTCGCGCAGATTGCGACGCCGTGGCCGGCGACGTGCTCGGCCAGGTCGTCCAGCCAGCGTGCGGGTCGCGCGGTCACGAACACGACCTCGATCCCGGCGTCGGCCACCGCGCGCAGGGCCGCGGCCGTCCGGGCGGACACCGTGCCGTCGTCGCGGAGCAACGTGCCGTCGAGGTCCGTGGCGATGAGCCGGGGCGCGCTCGTGGGAGCGCTCATCGGCGGGTCGGGCCGCGGCGGTCGCGGGCCTGCCAGCAGGACGTGTGCCAGTGGCGGCGGTCGTCGACGGCCTCGCCGAACAGGCCGTCCGTGCGCCAGGCGACGACGTGCGCGGTGCCCGCGGCCAGCACCTGGTCGCAGCCGGGGCAGCGGTACTCGCGATCGGAGCCGCGGACGCGCTGGACCGACCACTCTCCGTCGCGATCGCTCTCGCTCGTCCGTCCGGCGGTGGCCCGCTCGAGGTCGAGCTCGACGTGCTCGGCGCCGTACGGCCGCTTGGTCGATCGTCGTCCCACGGGCTCCATCCTCCCCCATGCGCCACCGCTCGTCGGGCGTCCCGGAAAAGCCGGACGTCCGCGCTCAGAGGGCTCCCGACCTCACGAGCGCGGACGTCATGGGTGGTGCTAGAGGTGAGGTGCCGGGGCGGGGATCGCGTTGGTGGCGATCAGGTCGCTGTACCAGAGACCCGAGTCCTTGACCGTGCGCTCCAGGGTGTCGTAGTCCACGCGGACCACGCCGAACCGCTTCGAGTAGCCGTACGACCATTCGAAGTTGTCCATCAGCGACCAGACGAAGTACCCACGGACGTCGACGCCACGCTTGATGGCCTCACCGACCGCGTCGATGTGGTCGTGCAGGTAGGCGACCCGGTCGACGTCGTGGACACGGCCGTCGGGCGTCACCTCGTCGTCGAACGCGGCGCCGTTCTCGGTGATCGCGAGCGGGAGGGCCGGGTAGCGCTCGTGCACCTCGACGAGCAGGTTGACCAGACCCTCGGGCTCGATGTTCCAGCCCATCGCCGTGTGCGGGCCGGGCTGCGGGAGGAACTCGACGTTCGTCGCACCGACCCACGGGCTCGACGCCGAGGAGCGGTGACCGTCGGGGCCGGGACCACCGTCGCCGACCTCCGGGGTGCCCCAGCGGACGCGGCCGGTCGAGTAGTAGTTGATGCCGAGGACGGCCAGCGGCACCTGGATGATGTCGAGGTCCTCGTCCTGCACGAACGACCAGTCGGTGAGGTGCTCGGTGTCGGCGAAGACCTCCTTCGGGTACTCGCCGTCGAGCATCGGGCGCAGGAACACCTCGTTGCCGATGGTGTCGATCTGCCGCTTGGCCTCGAGGTCCTCCGGGGCGTCCGTGGCGGCGCGTGTGACGTGCAGGTTCAGCGTGACGGACACCGGGGTGTCCTGACCGAGCACGTCCTTGACGGCCCGGCCCGCCAGGCCGTGCGCGAGGTTGAGGTGGTGCACCGCGCGGAGCGCCGAGACGTCGTCGGTGCGGCCGGGCGCGTGCACGCCCGAGGCGTAGCCCAGGTAGGCCGAGCACCACGGCTCGTTCAGGGTCGTCCACAGGTGGATGCGGTCCCCCAGCACCTCGGCCATCTTGCGGGCGTACTCGCCGAACAGGATCGCGGTCCGGCGGTTGGCCCAGCCGCCCTCGTCCTCGAGCGCCTGCGGCAGGTCCCAGTGGTAGAGCGTGGCGACGGGCTTGATGCGGGCCGCGATCAGCCGGTCCACCAGGTCGGAGTAGAAGTCGAGGCCCGCCTGGAGGAACGCGCCCGAACCGTCCGGCTGCACGCGGGACCACGAGATCGAGAACCGGTACGCCTGCAGGCCCAGGTCGGCCATCATCGCGACGTCCTGCGGCACGCGGTGGAAGTGGTCGACGGCGACGTCGCCGGTGTCCCCGTCCTGCACCTTGCCCGGCGTGCGGGAGAACGTGTCCCAGATCGACGGCGCCCGACCACCCTCGTGCACGGCACCCTCGATCTGGTAGGACGCGGTGGCGGATCCCCAGAGGAAGTCGTCCGGGAATCGGCGGCCGGAGGGTCGCGGAGTCGTCATGTGAGGGGTCTTTCTGTTGGGTGGCTGTGTCAGAGGCCGGTACGAGTCGCGGCGTCATCGCGTGCGCGGTCCGCCTGGCATGGCGTCGAAACGTTACGATACGGCACGTGGGAGCGCTCCCGCAACGGGTCGCCCGCAGGCTGCGGGGACGCGTTCAGAGCGTCAGAGGGTGAGCTCGACCTCCCCGTCGTCCTGCGCCTCGACCGCGGCGCCGTCGGAGCCCACCTGCACCCGCCAGCTCCCCCGGGCGTGGCGGGCGCTGACCCGCACCCGGTCGCCGTCACGGGTCACGACGAAGGTCGCGGGCTCGGCGTCGTCGTCGGACGGGACGGTGGTCACGGAGCGATGGCCGTCGGCGAGCTCGAACAGGCGCAGCGTGACCCCGTCGGCCCACGGGTAGTCCGGCCGGTCCTCGCGCGCACCCACCGGCAGGACCGTGTCGGGGCGGACGTACAGCGGCAGCGACAGGACATCGTGCGTCTCGGAGAACCAGCGCGGTCCGGCGACCTTCTCGCCGGTCAGCAGCGATGTCCAGACGCCCTCCGGCACGTAGACGTTCACTCGGCCGTCCGCCGTGAACACCGGCGCGACCAGGAGGCTCTCGCCGAGCATGTACTGGGTCGCGACCGTCGCGGCGCCGGGATCGTCGGGGAACTCCAGGACCATCGGGCGCATCACCGGCAGCCCGAGCTCGTGGGCGTCCTCGCCGACGCGGCCCAGGTACGGCATGAGCGAGAGCTTGAGCCGGGTGAACAGGCGGGCGACGTCCACGGCCTCCTCGTCGAACGCCCACGGCACCCGGTAGGAGTCGGACCCGTGCAGCCGGCTGTGCGACGAGAGCAGGCCGAACGCCAGCCACCGCTTGAACACGGCCGCGTCCGGGGTCCCCTCGAACCCGCCGATGTCGTGGCTCCAGAACCCGAAGCCCGACGACGCCAGCGACAGCCCGCCGCGCAGCGACTCTGCCATCGAGACGAACGTTGACTCGCAGTCGCCGCCCCAGTGGACCGGGAACTGCTGCCCGCCCGCCGTCGCCGACCGCGCGAACAGCACCGCCTCGCCCGCGCCGCGCTCGGCCTCGAGGACCTCGAACACCGCACGGTTGTACAGGTGCGTGTAGTAGTTGTGCATCCGCTCGGGGTCCGAGCCGTCGTGCCAGACCACGTCCGTGGGGATCCGCTCGCCGAAGTCGGTCTTGAAGGCGTCGACCCCCTGGCGGAGCAGGTGACGCAGGTGGTCCTGGTACCAGGCGACCGCCGCCGGGTTGGTGAAGTCGACCAGCGCCATCCCCGCCTGCCAGTCGTCGGTCTGCCAGACCGAGCCGTCGGCGCGCGTGACCAGGAACCCGCCCGCGCGGCCCTCCTCGAACAGCCGCGAGCGCTGCGCGATGTACGGGTTGATCCAGACGCAGACCTTCAGGCCCTTGTCGTGCAGCCGCCGCAGGAGACCCTCGGGGTCGGGGAACGTCGCCGGGTCCCACGTGAAGTCGGTCCAGTGGAACGCGCGCATCCAGAAGCAGTCGAAGTGGAAGACGCTCAGCGGCAGCCCCCGCTCGGCCATCCCGTCGACGAACGACATGACGGTCGCCTCGTCGTACTGGGTGGTGAACGACGTCGAGAGCCACAGGCCGTACGACCACGCCGGGACCCGCGCCGGCCGCCCGGTGAGCGCGGTGTATCGGCGCAGCACCTCCTTGGGCGACGGGCCGTGCACGACGTAGTACTGCAGCACCTCGCCGGGCACCGAGAACTGCGTGCGCGAGACCGCCTCGGAGCCCACCTCGAACGAGACCCGACCGGGATGGTCGACGAACACGCCGTACCCGGCGTCGGACAGGAAGAACGGCACGTTCTTGTACGCCTGCTCCGTCGCGGTCCCGCCGTCGGCGTTCCAGATGTCGACGGACTGCCCGTTCTTGACGAACGCACCGAAGCGCTCCCCGAGCCCGTAGATGTGCTCGTCGACGCCGAGGGCGAGCTGCTCGTGCACGTAGGCCGCGCCGCCCGCGTCCGTGACGACGCCGATGCTGCGGGCCGTCGACGAGGTCAGGACCCGACCGTTCGCCTCGAAGTCCACGTTCCACGCGCCGTCCGCCGACACGCGCGCCGTGAGGCCACCCGACGTGAACGTCGCGACCGAACCGTCGGCGACGACCTTGACGTCGGCATCGCCCCGGCGCACGGCGAACGCCGGCCGGGCCGGCACACCGCCCGTGTGGTGCTCGATCCGGACGCCGATCACGTCGTCCATCGGCGACGTGAACGTCACCGTGACCAGGGGGCGGTTGAGGGTGTCCCCCCGCGAGGTCAGCGGAACCGTGGCGCTGTAGACCGTCAGCGTGTCCTCTCCGACGACGACGTCGGCGATGCTGCGCGGACGCAGCACCTGCACGCCCGGGAGGAGCTGCCAGTAGCCGTTGGTGAACTTCATCGGTGGATGCCTTTACTTGACGGCGCCGGCAGTCACGCCGCGCGTCAGGGTTCGCTGGAAGATCAGGAAGAAGAGCACCGCAGGCAGGAGCGAGACGAGCGCGCCGGCGTTGGTCGTCGGCGCATCCATCATCCGGTCACCCTGCAAGGACGCGAGCGCGACCGGGATGGTCTGCGTGTCGTTCGTCGTCAGCATGACCAGCGGGATGAAGAACTCGTTCCACGTCCAGATGAAGAAGAAGATCATCAGGACGGACAGGGTCGGGCGCACCACGGGGAAGACGACCTTCCACAGGACGTCCCACTTGCTGGCGCCGTCGAGCGCCGCTGCCTCGAGCAGCGCCTTGGGGAACGTGCCCAGCACCGAGGCCAGCAGGTAGGTGCCGAACGCCGACTGGATGACGGTGAAGATGATGATGACGGACCACGGGGAGTCCGACAGCCCCACCTTCTGCGCCATGGTGAACAGCGGGTAGATCAGCGCCTCCTGCGGCAGCATCGTCGCGAGCAGGAAGAGCGAGACGACCAGCAGCCGGCCCTTCACGCGACCGATGCCGATGGCGTAGGCGTTCAGCAGCGCCAGCAGCGTTCCGAAGACGGCGACGGCGCCCGAGATCCAGATGGAGTTGAGCAGCTTCCGGGGGAAGTCGACGCGGTCCCAGAACGTGGTCAGGCCCTTGGTGTAGATCTCGGTGGGCCAGCTCAGCGGGCCGTGCAGCGAATAGTCCGTCGGCGACTTGAACGCGTTGAGCAGCATGATGAAGAAGGGCAGCAGGATCGCGAGCGCGACCAGGATCGCGCCGACGAGGACGACCCAGCGGGCGGTCCCTCGGCGGTGCCGGGCACCGGGCGCCGCGGTGGACAGGACGTCGGTGGCCATCAGCCCACCCCTTCCTTGCGCTCGCTGCGCGCCTGCGCGACGAGGATCAGACCGGCGACGATCACGATGACGAGGGTGAGCACGTTGGCCACCGCCGCGCCGTAGCCGACCTTCGACTTGTCGAAGAAGTTGAGGTACGAGTAGTAGCTGGGCACCAGGGTGGACCCCTCGGGGCCGCCGCGGGTGAGCACGTAGATCGGGCCGAACACCTTGAGCGCGGCGACCGTGCAGGTGAGCACGACGACGAACGTCTCGGGCTTGATCTGCGGGATCGTGATGGCGCGGAAGCGGCGCCACCAGCCGGCACCGTCGAGCTCGGCGGCCTCGTACAGCTCGGGGTCGACGCGCTGCAGGGCGGACATGAAGATCACCACCGGGTAGCCGATCTGCACCCAGACGAGCACGAGCATCACCGTCGGCATCGCCGTCGTCGGCGACCCGAGCCAGTTGGGCGGGTGCTCGATGCCGATCGAGCGCAGCACCTCGTTCAGGGCTCCGGTCTGCGCGTTGAGGATCCAGTTCCAGAGCACGCCCGCCACCGCGACCGGCAGGATCTGCGGCAGGTAGTAGCTGGCCCTGAGCACCGACGCCGAGCGCGACCCGAACTTCTTGCCCAGGTAGTCGAACAGGACGGACGCGAGCACCAGGCCGATGAGCGTCGGGACGACCACCATGGCCACGATCATCGAGATCGAGTTGCGGAACGACGTCCAGAACTGCTCGTCGTGCAGCAGCGCCTGGTAGTTGTCCAGGCCGACCCACTGGTGCGGGGCCAGCCCGCCCTTCCACTTCTGGAAGCTGTAGGCGATGTTCGTCGCGAACGGGATGCCGATGACGACGATGAACGCGAGGGCGCCAGGCGCGAGGTAGGGCAGGTAGCCCACCCACGTCGGACGCTTCTTGGTGCGGCGCGCGATCGCGGGCTCGGCCGGCGGCGGGGCCGTCGTCGTGCGGCTGTCGAGAGCTTCGGTGCTCATGGGGTTTCGTCCTCCGTGGGGCGCTCGGGCGGGACGGCGCGTCCCGCCCGAGCGCTTCGGGTCAGGAGCCGAGCAGGTCGGTCTTGCCGGACTCGTAGGCGCCCTTGAGGCCGTCGAGGACCTCGGCGGGCGACTTGGACTGGTTGACCAGCGACTGCAGCTGGCTGACGATCACGTCGTAGAAGCCGGCAACGGGCCAGTCGGGGTAGAAGGCCAGGCCGTCGTCCTTGACGATGTCCGCAAAGTTCTGCGTCAGCTCGGCCGTCTTCGGGTCGGTGATCTTGCTCGTGTCACCGGCCACGGGCAGGCCGCCCTTCTCACCGAGCACGTTCTGGACCTCGGGCCGCAGCGTGATGTCGATGAAGTCCTCGGCGAGCGTCTTGGACTTCGCGTTCGTCGGGACCACCCAGATGTTGCCGGACGAGCCGGGGTGCAGCGTGTTGCCGGGGAACAGCGTCTGGGCCCAGTCGAACTTGACCTGCTCCTGCAGGCGGCCGAACCACCACGAGCCGGAGACCATGATCGGGAAGGTGCCGTTGATGAACGAGACGCCCATGTCCTCGGCCGTCAGGCCCGCCGCGTCGGACGCGATGTAGCCCTTCTTGACCCACTCGTCGAGCTTCTCGGTGGCCTTCGTCATGGCGTCGCCCTGCCAGTCGACGTCGCTCTTGAACAGCTGGTAGTTGTCGACCAGCGAGCGGTCGCCGTAGTGCAGCACCAGCTCGTACCAGAGCTGCCCGAGGGGGTACTCGGCGCCGGCCTCGGCCAGCGGAGTGACGCCGTTCGTCTTGAACGTGGCGAGCGCGGCCTCGAACTCGTCGAACGTCGTCGGCACGGCGATGCCGTACTTCGCGAACAGGTCCTTGTTCAGGTACATGCCGACGAACTCGCCGTAGTTCGGCACCCCGTACCAGTCGCCCGAGCCCATGAGCCCGTTCTCGTCGTACTTCGCGGTCGTCTGGAGCGAGCCGCTGACCTCCTTGTCCCAGCCCTTCGCCTTCGCGACGTCGGTCAGCGATGTCAGCAGACCCTGCGAGGCGAGCTGGCCCGCGGTCGCGTTGCCCTTGTTGTACTCCATGACGTCGGGCACGTCCTTGCCCGTGAGCACGATCTTGGCGTTCTTCTGGATCTGCTCGAACGTCTGGTGCTCGACGTCGACCTTCACGCCGGGGTGCTCGGTCTTGAAGATCTCGATCGCCTTGTTCCAGGCCTGGCCCATGGCCGAGTCGTCGGACTCGTAGTGCCAGACCGTGAGGGTCTTGGAGTCCGAGTTGCCGCCGCCGCTGCCGCTGCTGCAGGCGGTCAGGGTTGCCGTGGCCAGGAGGGCGGCGGTTCCGACGGCCGCCCATCGCCGTGTGCTGATCCTCATCCGGGTTCTCCTCGTCGAGTGGATGTCGATCGGATTGGGGGAAACTGCGTCCGATCGTCGAAGCGCTTCGATAAGATAGCGCGTGATTTTCCCGCTGTCCAGACCAGACATCCCGGCTGTTTGGGTGCATGATGAGGCGCACGTGGTCGAAGCGCTTCGCTTGACCGCTCTGACATGGGACGTCACCCGCGGACCGCCCGCTAGGGTTTCTCCCGGCGCCGGTGTGTCCGGCCCGAGCCGAAGGAGGCGGAACGCCGTGACCACGATCGACGACGTCGCGCGCGCTGCCGGGGTCTCGGTCTCCACCGTCTCCTACGCCCTGTCGGGCAAGCGTCCGATCTCGGCGTCGACGCGCGAGCGGATCGAGCAGGCCGTGCGCGAGCTCGGCTACCGGCCGCACGCGGGCGCCCGGGCGCTCGCCTCGCAGCGGACCAACGTGCTCGCGCTGATGGCGCCCCTGCGCGTCGACGTCAATGTCGGCGTGATCATGCAGTTCGTCACCGGCGTGGTGACCCGCGCCCGCGACTTCGAGCACGACGTCCTGCTGCTCACCCAGGACGACCACGCGGGTGTCGAGCGGGTGGCCGCCGGTTCGATGGTCGACGCCGTGATCATGATGGATGTCGAGGCCGAGGACCCGCGGCTGCCGATCCTGCGCCGACAGCGCCAGCCGGCCGTCCTCATCGGGCTCCCCCGCGACGCCTCGGGCCTCTCGTGCGTGGACCTCGACTTCGAGGCCGTCGCCCGGACCGCCGTGGACCATCTGGTCGGGCTCGGTCACCGTCGCGTCGCACTCATCGGGTCGCCCCGCGTGGTCCTCGACCGGCACACCACGTACGCGTTGCGCATGGTCAACGGCTTCCGCGCCGAGACCGAGCGACTGGGCGTCGAGGCCGTGTTCGAGCCGTGCGAGTCGTCCCACGCCGGTGCCGTCGCCGCGCTGGACCGGGTGCTCGACCGGCTCCCCGGCGTGACGGGGCTCGTGGTCCACAACGAGGTCGCCCTGCCCGCCGTGCTGGCCGGGCTGCGCGAGCGCGGCATCGAGGTGCCGCGCGACATGTCCGTGGTCGCCGTGTGCCCGCAGGACGTCGCGACCGGTCAGCCGCAGCAGCTCACGGCCGTGGACATCCCCGCCGCACGGATCGGTGCGGTGGCCGTCGAGATGGTGATGTCCCGGCTGGACGACGGCCAGACGCCGGAGAGCCGCCTGCTCGCGCCCGAGCTCACCGTCCGGGAGACGACGGCCGCGCTATAGCCACTCGCCGTCGCGCAGCACGCGTAGCGGGCGCAGATCGGCGTCGGTGACGACGACGTCCGCGCGCCGGCCCGCAGCCAGCGCGCCGATGTCCCGCCGCCCCAGCACGTCCGCCGGGACCGTCGCCGCCGACAGCACCGCATCCTCGAGCGGCACCCCCGCGGCGACGACCGTGCGCACGACGTCGATCAGGTGCGCCGTACCCCCGGCGATCGCGCCACCCTTCGCCAGCCGGGCCACCCCGCCGTCCACGACGACGCCCATCGGGCCCAGCTGGTAGGCGCCGTCGGGCATGCCGGCCGCGGCCATCGCGTCGGTGACCAGGGCGATCGACCCGGCGCCGAGCAGGTCGAACACCGACAGGACCGTCGCGTCGGCCAGGTGGGTGCCGTCCGCCACCAGCTCGACGACGAGCTCCCCGCGCGCCGCCGCGGCCAGGCACGCGGCGATCGGGCCGGGGTCGCGGTGGTGCAGCGGACGCATGCCGTTGAACAGGTGCGTCGCGGTGAGGCGCCGGTTGCTCGTGGCGGCCAACAGGTCGAAACCGCGGTTGACGGCCGCCTCGACCTGTTCCGCCGACGCATCGGTGTGGCCGACCGACGGGACCGCGCCCGCGTCGACGAGTGCCGGCAGGACCTCGTCGACGACCCCGGGCACCTCCGGGGCGATCGTCATGGTGACCAGGTGCCCGCGCGCGGCGTCCGCGACCTCCCGCGCAAGGGCCGCGTCCCCGATGAGCATGTCGGCGGGGTTCTGCGCGCCGCAGCGGTCGGCGGAGAGGAACGGTCCCTCGAGGTGGATCCCCACGATCTCGCCGGCGTCCGCGAGGTCCGCCAGCAGCGCGGTCCGGGTCAGCAGGAGGTCCCGCGGCGCGGTGACAAGGGACGCGACCAAGCTCGTGGTCCCGTGCCGCCGATGCTCGTCGACGGCCGTCTGCGCCGTTGCCACGTCGGTCGCGTCCGGGAAGCTCGCTCCCCCGCCGCCGTGGCAGTGCAGGTCGACCAGACCGGGCAGCAACGTGTCCTCGGTCGCCTCCGGAAGCACCCACGCCGGCGGCAGCCCGTCCGACGGCCCGACCCAGACGATCGTCGTGTCGTCGACCACCACCGCTCCGTCGTCGACGATGCCGCGGGGGGTCACCAGGCGTCCGCGCAGGACGAGGGGTTCGCTCACGCCACCATCCTCGCGCACCGGGTCAGGCCCGGTCGGCCACGGCGCGGCACGGACCGACCGGGGACCGCCCCTAGAACAGGCGTGTGCCGCTGTCGTCGACGCCCTTCATGGCGTCGTAGTCCAGGACCAGGCAGCCGATCCCCCGGTCGGTGGCCAGCACGCGGGCCTGCGGCTTGATCTCCTGGGCCGCGAACACGCCGCGCACCGGTGCGAGGTGCGGGTCGCGGTTGAGCAGCTCGAGGTAGCGGGTCAGCTGCTCGACGCCGTCGATGTCGCCGCGGCGCTTGATCTCCACGGCGACGGTGCCGCCCGCCGGGTCCTTGGCCAGGATGTCCACCGGGCCGATCGCGGTCGGGTACTCGCGGCGCACCAGCGTGTGGCCGGTGCCGAGCAGGATGATCTGGGCCGCGAGCAGCTCCTGCAGGTGGGCCTCGACGCCGTCCTTGACCAGGCCGGGGTCGACGCCGAGGTCGTGCGCCGAGTCGTGCTGGACCTCGTGCAGCTCGATCTCGAGCCGGTCGTCCGACTTCTGGTGCTGGACGGTCCACACCTGGGTGACGCCGGCCGTGCGGGACTCGTCGGACGGGTCCGAGACAGCCAGCGTGCACGGCGGGCTCATCCAGTTCAGCGGCTTGTACGACCCGCCGTCGGAGTGCAGGAGCACGCTCCCGTCGGCCTTCACGACGAGGAGCCGCGTGGCCAGAGGCAGGTGGGCGTTCAGTCGACCGCTGTAGCGCGCCGAGCAGGAGGCGACGACGAGGCGCATCAGGGTGTGCTTTCTGTCAGGTGACGGAGTTGACGCGCGAGGGCGTCGCCTCGATCCAGGACGTCAGGCCCGTGTAGGCCTCGGCGCTCAGCAGGAGGTAGAAGTCGCTCTGCGACCGACAGGTCGCGACGACCAGGCGATCCCCCGACGTCGCGTCCGGGTCCTGCCAGCGCCGCTCGACGACGGACAGACCGACGCGGTTCCAGCGGATGTGCGGACGGGGCGCGAGCGACCAGCGCCGCCAGAAGTACAGGGTGGCCGAGCCGTACTGCGCGACGCCCGCGGTCCACGGACCATCGGGGCTCGTCGCCTCCCAGCAGTGGAACGAGCCCACCCGGCGGTCCAGGGTGTGGACCCGGGAGAGCCACAGCAGGCCGGTGACGACGGCGAGCAGGGCGGCGCCGAGCAGCAGCGCGACGACCACCCCGCTCACGTGTCAGTGCGCCGTGGGAGCGGGTCGGGCGCCGGCCACGGCGTCGTCGACGACGATCGTCAGGTGGTTGGAGTCGAACGAGAGGAACCCGCCCTCGACCTGCCAACGCTCCGGCTGCTTGCCGCGCTCCGCGAACACCCGGACCTCGCCGGGCTTGAGCACGGAGAGCACGGGCTCGTGACCGGCCAGGATGCCGATCTCACCCTCGCCGGCCTTCGCCGAGACCTGCCACGCGGTGCCGGACCAGAGCTTGCCCTCGGCGCCGACGATCTCGACCTCGATGTCTGCCATGAGCACTCCTCTCGAAAGAATGGGCGGGGCGCCGTCTCTCGACGGCGCCCCGGCAAGAAAACTCAGACGCCGTAGTCCTTCTGGATGCGGGCCCAGTTGCGCTCGAGGTCCTCGAGGCCGCCGATGTTGAAGAAGGCCTGCTCGGCGATGTGGTCGAACTCGCCGTCGGCGATCTTGCCGAAGGCCTCGACCGTCTCGCTCAGCGGCACCGTCGACCCGACGACACCGGTGAACTTCTCGGCCATGTACGTGTTCTGCGAGAGGAACTGCTGGATGCGGCGGGCGCGGGCCACCACCGTCTTGTCCTCCTCCGACAGCTCGTCGACACCGAGGATCGCGATGATGTCCTGGAGCTCCTTGTTGCGCTGCAGGATCGACTTCACGCGGGTCGCGGCGTCGTAGTGCGCCTGGCCGACGTACCGCGGGTCGAGGATCCGGCTGGTGGAGGTCAGCGGGTCGACGGCCGGGTACAGACCACGCGAGGCGATCTCGCGCGACAGCTCGGTGGTGGCGTCCAGGTGCGCGAACGTCGTGGCCGGGGCCGGGTCGGTGTAGTCGTCGGCGGGCACGTAGATGGCCTGCAGCGACGTGATCGAGTGGCCACGCGTCGAGGTGATGCGCTCTTGCAGGAGGCCCATCTCGTCGGCCAGGTTCGGCTGGTAGCCGACCGCGGACGGCATGCGGCCGAGCAGCGTCGACACCTCGGAACCGGCCTGCGTGAACCGGAAGATGTTGTCGATGAAGAGCAGCACGTCCTGCTTCTGCACGTCGCGGAAGTACTCCGCCATCGTCAGGGCGGACAGGGCGACGCGCAGACGCGTGCCCGGCGGCTCGTCCATCTGGCCGAAGACGAGGGCCGTCTTGTCGAAGACGCCCGCCTCCTCCATCTCGACGATCAGGTCGTTGCCCTCACGGGTGCGCTCGCCGACACCGGCGAACACCGACACGCCACCGTGGTTGAGCGCGACGCGCTGGATCATCTCCTGGATGAGCACCGTCTTGCCGACGCCGGCGCCGCCGAAGAGGCCGATCTTCCCGCCGAGCACGTACGGCGTCAGCAGGTCGATGACCTTGATGCCGGTCTCGAACATCTGGGTCTTCGACTCGAGCTGGTCGAAGGCCGGGGGCTTGCGGTGGATGGGCCAGCGCTCGGTGATCTCGAGCTTCTCGCCCTCCTTCAGGTTGAGGACCTCACCGATGACGTTGAAGACGTGACCCTTGGTGACGTCGCCGACGGGGACGCTGATCGCCTCGCCCGTGTCGCGCACGAGCGCGCCGCGGACCAGGCCGTCGGTCGGCTTGAGCGCGATGGCGCGGATCAGCGAGTCGCCGAGGTGCTGGGCGACCTCGAGCGTCATCTCGACGCCGCCGTCGGCCTCGCCCTCGCCCTGCGCCGACAGGTCGATGGTGACCTTGAGGGCGTTGTAGAGCTCGGGGATCTGGTCGGACGGGAACTCGATGTCGACGACGGGCCCGATGACCCGGGCGACGCGGCCCACGCCGGGACCGGAGGCGTGCTCGACGGCAGCTTCGGTGGTGGTGGCAGTCATGTTGTTCTCCGGTTGGATTCTCGGAAGGGTCTCGGTAGATCAGCCGGCGAGCGCGTCGGCGCCCGACACGATCTCGCTGATCTCTTGCGTGATCTCGGCCTGGCGGGCCTGGTTGGCGAGCCGGGTGTACATGCGCACCAGGTCCTCCGCGTTCTCGGTGGCGGTGTGCATCGCACGCTGGCGGGCAGCCAGCTCGGACGCCGCGGCCTGCAGCAGGCAGGTGTAGATGCGGCTGCGCACGTACCGCGGCAGAAGGGCGTCCAGGACGTCCTCGGGCGACGGCTCGAACTCGTACAGCGGCGCGATCTCGTCGTCGCCGGTCGGCTCGACGCCCTCGACGATCTCGAGGGGCAGCAGCCGGATGAGGCGGGGGGTCTGCGTGACCATGTTCTTGAAGTACGTGAACACGACGTGCAGCTCCGAGACACCGCCCTCGTCGGCCGGCGCGGCGAACGCCGTGAGCAGGGCGTCGGCGATCTCGTTCGCGGTGTCGACCGACGGTGCGTCCGAGTTGCCGGTCCACTGGCCCGCCAGCTCACGACCGCGGAAGGCGTAGTACGAGACTGCACGACGACCGGTCGCGTAGACGACCGGCTCCTTGCCCTCCTCGGTCAGCCGACCGATGAGGCGCTCGGCCTCACGGATCGCGCTGGCCGAGTACGCGCCGGCCATGCCACGGTCCGAGGTCACGACGAGCACGGCCACGCGGTTCGTGTCCGTGCGCTCGGTGACCAGCGGGTGCGTGACGTTGGAGTGCGTCGCCACCGCCGAGACCGCCCGGGTCAGCGCGCGCGAGTACGGCGTCGACGCCGTCACGCGGTCCCGCGCCTTCCCGATGCGCGAGGCAGCGATGAGCTCCATCGCGCGGAAGATCTTCTTCAGCGACTGTGTCGACCGGATCCGCTGCCGGTAGACGCGCTGCTGACCTGCCACGGTCAGCCCTTCTTCTGCCGGACGATCTGCTCCTGCTCGACGTCCACGTCGGCGCCGTCGTCGAGCGAGCCGACGAGCGTGGTGCCGTCGCCGACCAGGAAGCCCCTGCGGAACTCGTCGATCGCGTCGCCGAGCGCCTTCTCCGTCTCGTCCTCCAGCTTGCCGGTGGACGCGATGGTGGAGAGCACCTCGGTGTTGCGGCGCAGGTGGTCGAGCAGCTCGGTCTCGAAGCGGCGCACGTCGGCCAGCGGGACGTCGTCCAGCTTGCCCTTGGTGCCGGCCCAGATCGAGGCGACCTGGTCCTCGACCGGGTACGGGGTGTACTGCGCCTGCTTGAGCAGCTCCATCAGGCGCGCACCGCGGGTCAGCTGCGCACGGGACGCGGCGTCCAGGTCCGAGGCGAACATGGCGAACGCCTCGAGCGAGCGGAACTGCGCCAGGTCCAGCTTCAGCGTGCCGGAGACCTTCTTCATCGCCTTGACCTGGGCGGCACCGCCGACGCGGGACACCGAGATGCCGACGTCGACGGCCGGGCGCTGGTCGGCGTTGAACAGGTCCGACTGCAGGAAGATCTGGCCGTCAGTGATCGAGATGACGTTGGTCGGGATGTACGCCGAGACGTCGTTGGCCTTCGTCTCGATGACCGGCAGACCCGTCATCGACCCGCCGCCGAGCGCGTCCGACAGCTTGGCACAACGCTCGAGCAGGCGGGAGTGCAGGTAGAAGACGTCACCGGGGTACGCCTCACGGCCCGGCGGGCGACGCAGCAGCAGCGACACGGCACGGTAGGCCTCGGCCTGCTTCGACAGGTCGTCGAAGACGATCAGGACGTGCTTGCCCGCGTACATCCAGTGCTGGCCGATGGCCGAGCCGGTGTACGGCGCGAGGTACTTGAAGCCGGCCGGGTCGGACGCCGGGGCCGCGACGATCGTCGTGTACTCCAGGGCGCCGGCCTCCTCCAGTGCGCCGCGCACGGCGGCGATGGTGGACCCCTTCTGGCCGATGGCGACATAGATGCAGCGGACCTGCTTCTTCTCGTCGCCGGTCTCCCAGTTGGCCTTCTGGTTGATGATCGTGTCGATCGCGATCGCGGTCTTGCCGGTCTGACGGTCCCCGATGATCAGCTGACGCTGGCCGCGACCGATCGGGATCATCGCGTCGATCGCCTTCAGGCCCGTCTGCAACGGCTCCTCGACGGACTTGCGGTCCATCACCCCGGGGGCCTGCAGCTCGAGCGCGCGGCGACCCTCGGTGACCAGCTCACCCAGGCCGTCGATCGGCTGGCCCAGCGGGTCGACGACACGACCGAGGTAGCCGTCGCCGACGGGGACCGACAGGACCTCTCCCGTACGGCGGACCTCCTGGCCCTCCTCGATGCCCGCGAACTCACCCAGGACGACGACGCCGATCTCGCGGACGTCGAGGTTGAGCGCGAGGCCCAGCGTGCCGTCCTCGAAGCGGAGCAGCTCGTTCGCCATCGCGCCCGGGAGTCCCTCGACCTGGGCGATGCCGTCGGCGGTCAGGGTGACCCGACCGACCTCTTCCGACACGACGCCGCTCGGCTCGTAGGACTTCACGAAGCTGTCCAGCGCGGCCCGGATCTCGTCCGGCCGGATCGTCAGCTCAGCCATTGCTCTTCTCCTGTCGTGACCACGCGGTGCGCAGTCGTCGATTCGTTCACGTCGTTCACGCGGACGGCCCGAGGCCGACCGTCAGCTGGCAAGTTGTCGTCGTGCGTCGGCGAGCCGGGCGAGCACGGTCGAGTCGACCACGTCCGCCCCCACCTGGATGCGCAGGCCGCCGAGGATCTCGGGGTCCACGGTCACGTTGAGCTGCAGCTCGCGCCCATAGGCCTGCTGCAGGACCGCACCGAGCCGGTCCATCTGCGCCTGGGAGAGCTCGCTGCCCGAGGTCACGCCGGCAACGAGCCGCTTGCGACGGTTCGCGGCCAGCTCGGCCACGCGACCGAGGGTCGCGACGAACCGCTCTCCGCGCGGTGCGGCGGTCGCCCGGCGGGCCACCTCGAGCGTCACGTTGCTCACGCGCCCCGACAGCAGGCTGTTCACCAGCGCGACGCGGTTCTCCCGGGTGCCCCGGGCGTCGAACAGCGCGGCTCGCACCTGCCGCTGTCCGACGAGCAGCCGCGTGATGCGGAAGAGCTCGTCCTCGACGAGCTCGAGCTCGCCCGTTGCCTCCGCGGACGCGAGCAGCGCGTCGAAGCCGAGCATCTCGACCGCATCGCCCAGGTCGTCCTGCGACGTCCACCGCGAACTGACCAGGTCCGAGACCGCGGCCACGACGCGGGCGTCCGAGCGTGCCAGCACGGCCGCGGCGACGCCGGCCTTGGCCTTGCCCGGGAGTGCGGGGTCGGACAGGGTCCGACGAAGCGCTCCCGAGGAGTCCAGGGCGTCGACGACGGCGAACAGCTGCTCACCCAGGCCGGACGCCTGCTCACCCGCGGCGGTCAGGACCGGTTCGAACCGCTCCTGCACCGCCTCGAGAGAAGCGAGACTCGTTCCGCGCATCAGTTCTCCTTGGCCGCAGACGCTGCGGCCGTCGAGGCCTCGAGGTCAGCCAGGAAGCGGTCCACGACGCGCGACTGGCGGGCCGTGTCCTCGAGGGACTCGCCCACGATCTTCGAGGCGAGCTCGGTGGCCAGGGCGCCCACGTCCGCACGCAGGGAGACCGACGCCTGCTGACGCTCGGCCTCGATCTGGCGCTGGGCCGTCTCGACCGTACGGGCCGCGTCGGCCGTCGCCTTGGCCTTGATCTCCGCGGAGATGGCCCCGCCCTCGACGCGAGCCGCCTCCTTGATGCGGGCAGCCTCCGTCCGGGCGTCGGCGAGCTGCTGCTCGTACTCGGCACGCAGCGCGGCCGCCTCGGCCTGGGCGACCTCGGCATGCTCCAGACCGCCCTCGATCTTCTCCGTGCGCTCGTCGAGCACGGACTGGAACCTGGGCAGGACGTACTTGAGGAACACGACCGCGATGATCAGGACGATGACCGCAGACCACAGGATGTCGTACGGCTCGGGCAGGAGAGGGTTCAGGTCTGCGGTGTCGGTTGCCGCTGCCAGGGATGTCGTGGCAGCGACGAGCTGCGCGGTAATCACTTCAAGAAGAACGGAGTGGCGATCGCGAGGAGCGCGAGGATCTCGATGAACGCCAGACCGATGAACATCGTCGAGCGCAGCTGGCCGGACATCTCAGGCTGGCGCGCCATGCCCTCGATCGTCTTGCCGAACAGGATGCCGAGGCCGATGCCGGGGCCGATGGCCGCCAGACCGTATCCGACGAGGGCGAGCCCGTTGATGGTGGTGGTGGCGTCTGTTGCTGCTGCGAGCATGGGACCTGGTTTCCTTTCATCTACGCGCCGCTCGGCGCGTCCGTTGCGGGCGACGGTCCGGGGATCAGCCCGTCGCGGTGGGTGCGTCGATCAGTGCTCTTCGGTGATCGACATCTGCAGGTAGACAGCGGTCAGGATGGCGAACACGTACGCCTGGAGTGCCGCGACAAACACCTCGAGCAGGTAGAAGCCGAAGCCCGCGACAAACGTGACGGCGCCGAACGGTTTGAGGCCCGGGGACGCGTGGAAGAGCAGGAACGACGTCGCCGCGAAGCAGAGGGCGAGCAGGAGGTGGCCGGCGAGCATGTTGGCCAGCAGCCGGATGACCAGTGTCGCGGGGCGCAGGATGAACACCTGCAGGAACTCGACCGGCGTCAACAGGGGATAGACGAACCACGGGACGCCCGCCGGGAACAGGCTGTGCTTGAGGTAGCCGCCGACGCCGAACTTCTTGACGCCCTGCGACAGGTACAGCACATAGACCCACAGCGCGAAGATGATCGGCAGGCCGATCACGGACGTTCCCGCGATGTTCAGGAACGGGATCACGCCGGTCATGTTGAAGAAGAGCACCCCGAAGAAGATCGTCGTGATGATCCCGACGTACTTCTTGCCGTCCTTCTCGCCCAGGATCTCGTACACGATCTGGACGCGGACGAAGTTGAGCCCCAGCTCAAGGAGGTTCTGGAACCGACCCGGCACCAGCTTGGCGCGGCGGGCGCCGATGACGAAGATCAACAACAGCGCGATCACCGAGATGAAGCGGACCAGGATGATCCGGTTGATCTCGAACGGTGTGCCCTCGAACCAGATGGCCGGCGGGAAGAAGTCGATCAGCGAGGGCGGGTGAAAGCCACCGCTACCGTCATCCGCGGCGAGCGGCAGGATCGTCGCAAGGCTGGACAGGGCGTTCTCCTGGTGGTCGTGTGCGCCGAATGCCGCGTCGCTGCAGGCACAAGCACGGCGTCGGGCCGTCGTGGATGGGGTGAAGCCTAACCTATGAAGCCGCTTGGTCCGGACCCGGAGCGGAGCCGTCGGACGGCTCCTGGACGGCGTTCTGGGCGGGCACCTCGTCGAAGTAGGTGAGGCGCCCGCGCTGGACCGCCCGGGCGTCGAGGATCGCCGACCCGATGACCCCCACCATGAGCACGATCGCGAGCACCTGGGGGTTGTAGAAGTCCAGGTGCCGGATCGAGGCCAGCACGACGATGACCACGATGATCTTGCCCAGCCACGCACCCATCAGGACCGCGAGCATCGTCGTCGGGTTCGACCTCGAGGTCCGCCAGACCGAGATCACCGTGGTGCCCGAGAAGATCAGCGCGACGAGCACCCCGATGAGAGCACCCCAGACGCCGGCCATCCCGTCGACGAGGTAGCCGACGATCACTCCGATCACCGTCAGGATGCCGAGCAGGACGAACATGTCGCGCAGCGCCTGGCGGAACACCCGGTCGGCCCCGGTCGGCGACAGGGACGGGGTGGGTGTCGTAGGACCGGTCACGGCGTGGACTCCAAGGACGGTGCGGCCGCCCGGCCGCGCAGCGGCCCGAGCGTGAGGATCGTGGCGACGACGACGGCGACGCCGCACGCGAGCAGCACCGTCGTCGTCGACCAGACGTACAGGGCGGCGACGCCGAACGCGAAGACCGCCGTCCAGACGTACATGATCGCGACGGCACGACGGTGGGAGTGGCCGAGCGCCAGCAACCGGTGGTGCAGGTGCATGCGGTCCGGGTGGAACGGCGACTTGCCCTTGCCGACGCGTCGGATGATCGCCAGCCCCATGTCCAGCAGCGGCAGCAGCAGCACCGCGAAGGGGAGCACCATGGGCAGGAACGCGGGGAACCGCTGCCGGTCGAGCACCTGCTCGGTCTGCCCGGTCACCACGATCGCCGCCGCCGAGAAGACGAAGCCGAGCAGCATGGCACCCGAGTCCCCCATGAAGATGCGGGCCGGGTAGACGTTGTGCGGGAGGAAGCCGACGCACGCACCCACCAGCACGACGAGCACGAGGGCAGCGAGGCTGGCGTAGGCATAGGTGCCGGAGTTGACGTCCCGCGTCAGCAGGTACGCGTAGAGGAAGAACGCGGTACCGCCGATCGCGAGCACCCCGGCCGCCAGCCCGTCGAGGCCGTCGACGAAGTTCACCGCGTTCATGGCGATCACGACCGTGAGGATGGTCAGGAACGTCCACAGCCCGCCCGAGCCGACGATCCCGCCACCGATCGGGAGCTGGTAGAGGCGGACGCCCTGCCAGACGAGGAAGCCCGCGGCAAGCACCTGCCCCATGAGCTTGGTGAGCCAGTCCAGGTCCCAGATGTCGTCGGCGACGCCCAGCGCGCAGACCATGCCCGCACCGCCGACGATGCCCACGAGGGCACGGGGGTTCGCGTACACGCTCTCGAGGAACGGCAGCCGGCTGACCATGACGACCGCCACGAGGATCGCCGCGAACATCGCCATGCCACCGAGCCGCGGCGTCGGGACCGCGTGCACGTCGCGGTCACGGACCGCCGTGATCGCTCCCCAGCGCAGCGCGAACCAGCGGGCCAGGGGCGTGGTCAGGTAGGCGACCGACGCCGCGATGAACAGGGCGAGCAGGTAGACCCTCACGAAGCGGGTGCCTCCACGTCCGCGATCTCGCGCAGCTGGTCGAGGCTGACGGCGCCCGCGCGCACGAGGCGCAGGGTGCCCCCGGTCGCGTCGACGATGCTCGAGGCGACCTGGCCCGGGGCGTCGCCGGCGTCGAGGTAGACCGACACGACATCGCCCAGCTGCTCGTAGGCGCCCTCGGCGGTGACCGCCGCGGGGTTGCCCGTGGTGTTCGCGCTGGACACCGCCAGCGGACCCGTCCGCCGCAGCAGCGCGAGCGCCGTGGGGTGGTCCGGCACCCGCAGCGCGACCGTGCCGTTGGTCTCGCCGAGGTCCCAGGCCAGCGACGGCTGCGCGTGCACGATGAGCGTCAGCCCGCCGGGCCAGAACTGCGTCGCCAGGGCGCGCGCGCCGACCGGCACGTCGATGGCCAGCCCGTCGAGCGTGGCCACGTCGGCGATGAGGACCGGCGGCGGCATGTGCCGGCCGCGACCCTTGGCGTCCAGGAGCGCCTGCACCGCGGGCGGCGTGAAGGCGTCGGCGCCGATCCCGTAGACGGTGTCGGTGGGCAGGACGATCAGGCCCCCGCGCGAGACGACGTTGACCGCCTCGTCGATGGCGGGGCCCCAGGTCGCGGGGTCGCTCGCCGGCGTGATGCGCTCGTTCACGGCGCCGAGTCTTTCACGAGCCGGTCGAGTTCCGGCGCGCGACCAGCATCCGCGGGCGCCCCGTCAGGTCGTCGCGCGACTCGATCTGCTCGAACGCGCCCGTGGCCTGCGCGTCCGCGCGGGCGGCCGCGTCCTGCACCTCGGCGTGCTCCATCACGAGCAGGCCGCCGGGCCGCAGGAGCCGCGCGGCCGCGCGCAGCACCGCGCGCGGGACCTCGAGGCCGTCCAGACCGCCGCCGTACAGGGCCAGGTCCGGGTCGTGGTCGCGCACCTCCGGGTCCACCGGTTCGGCGTCGGGGGGGATGTAGGGCGGATTGGCGACGAGCACGTCAACGGTGCCGTCGAGCGCGCTCAGCAGCGTCGGGTCGGCGACGTCGCCGCACTCGACCGTGAGGTTGGTGACACCGTTGTGGGCCGCGTTCTTCCTGGTCAGCGCGACCGCCTCGGGCGAGAGGTCCACCGCGACGACGGTCGAGCCGGGGACCTCGGACGCCACCGCGATCGCGATGCCGCCCGCACCGCAGCACAGGTCGACGACGAGCGGGCCGGGCGTCGTCGCGGCGCCGTCGATCGCCACCTGGGCGACGACCTCCGTCTCGGGCCGCGGCACGAAGACGCCGGGCTCGACCAGCAGCGTCAGGTACCGGAAGCCCGTCGAGCCGACCAGGTGCTGCAGCGGTTCGCGGTTGCGGCGACGCTCGACCAGGCCTGCGTACATCGGGGCGAACCCCTCTGGTACAGGTGGCGCGAGGGCGAGCTCCAGGCGGTCGAGACCGAGCGCGTGCGCCGCGAGCGCGGTCGCGTCGTGGCGCGGCGACGGCACGCCCGCCTCGCCGAGCAGCCGCGTTGCGCCCTCGACAAGGTCGCGGACGCTGGGCCGGCGTCCGGCGGCGGCGCTCTCGGCCGAGGTCGCGCCGCCGCTCGTCGACACGTGTCCGTCGTCCGTCGTCGGACGTTCGCCGTCGGTCGTCACGCGTCTCCCGCCGCCGCGAGACGCGCGGCCTCGTCGGCGTCGATCGCGGACTGCACCACCGGGGCGAGGTCGCCACCGAGCACCGCGTCGAGGTTGTACGCCTTGTAGCCGGTGCGGTGGTCCGCGATGCGGTTCTCCGGGAAGTTGTAGGTCCGGATGCGCTCGGAGCGGTCGACGGTACGGACCTGCGACCGCCGGGCCTCGCTGGCGGCGGCCGCCGCCTCCTCCTGCCGGGCGGCCAGGATCCGGGCACGCAGTACCCGCATGCCCTGCTCACGGTTCTGCAGCTGCGACTTCTCGTTCTGCATCGACACGACGATGCCCGTCGGCAGGTGCGTGATGCGCACCGCGGAGTCGGTGGTGTTGACCGACTGGCCGCCGGGGCCGCTCGACCGGTACACGTCGATGCGCAGGTCGTTGGGGTCGATCTCGACCTCGGCCTCGTCCTCGACCTCGGGAAAAACCAGCACGCCGGCCGCGGAGGTGTGGATCCGGCCCTGCGACTCGGTGACCGGGACGCGCTGGACGCGGTGGACGCCTCCCTCGTACTTCAGGTGCGCCCAGACCCCGTCCTCCGGGGCGACGGTGCCGCGGCTCTTGATGGCCAGCTGGGCGTCCTTGTAGCCGCCGAGGTCGGAGTCCGTGGCGCCCAGCAGCTGCGTCGCCCAGCCCATCTTCTCGGCATAGCGCGTGTACATCCGCAGCAGGTCCGCCGCGAACAGCGCCGACTCCTCGCCGCCCTCCCCCGCCTTGACCTCGAGGATCACGTCACGCGCGTCGTCGGGGTCGCGCGGGATGAGGACCTCCCGCAGCCGTGCCGCGGCGACGACGGCGGCGTGCTCGAGCGACGGCAGCTCGGCGGCGAAGCCCTCGTCCACCTCGGCGAGCTCCCGGGCGGCCTCGGCGTCGTCGCTCGCGGCCTTCCAGGCGGTGTACGCCTGCGCCACCTGACCGAGCTCCGCGTACCGGCGGCCGAGCTTGCGCGCGTTGGCGGCGTCCGCGTGCACCGCGGGGTCGGCCAGCTGCGCCTCGATCTGCGCGTGCTCGGCGAGCAGCGGCTCGGCGGCGGCGAATGCCTCGCTCATGTTCTTCCTTCGGCTGGGTGCGGCTCCCGACAACGACACAGCGCCGGTGCCCGCGCGGACACTGCCATGGAGGGCAGTCGTCCGCGCCGGGGCACCGGCGCTGTGAGGTTGCTAGTTGGCAGCCTTCTTGCCGTAGCGCGCCTCGAACCGGGCCACACGGCCGCCGGTGTCGAGGATCTTCTGCTTGCCCGTGTAGAACGGGTGGCACGCGTTGCACACGTCGGCGTGGATCTTGCCGCTGGTCACCGTCGACTTCGTGGTGAACGTGTTGCCGCAGGTACAGGTGACCTCGGTGGTCACGTACTGGGGGTGGATGTCAGCCTTCACAGAACTTCTCCTTGGGTGGATGTCTCCGGGTCCGGACGCACGACACGGCGCCGGTGAACCGCAGACCAGCGAACCATTGTGCCAGAACAGCGGAGTGCCTCGAAATCATCCCGCGCGCGGCCCGGGATGACCTCGGTCACGTCGGCTGCGCGTCGAGCCTCGCCAGCTCCGCCTCGACGTCGAAGTCCGCCGGTGGCCAGCCCAGGTCCAGGTCCTCGAGCGCCTCGCGCAGCAGCCGCCCGATCGCCATCCGCGCGTACCACTTGGAGTCCGCCGGCACGACGTACCAGGGGGCGTGCTCGGTGCTCGTGCGGTCCAGGACCGCCTGGTAGGCCTCCTGGTAGAGCGGCCACTGCGTGCGGACGTCGAGGTCACCCGGGTTGTACTTCCAGTACTTGTCCGGGCGCTCGAGCCGCTCCCGCAGCCGCGCCTTCTGCTCCGCCGGCGACACCATGAGCGCGACCTTGACGATCGTCGTCCCGCCGTCGACGACCTCCTTCTCGAAGGCGTTGATCTCGTCGTACCGCGGCTCCCACACCTCGCGCGGCACGAGCTCGTTGACGCGGACCACCAGCACGTCCTCGTAGTGCGACCGGTCGAACACGCCGATGTGGCCCGGCGTCGGCAGCCCGTCACGGATCCGCTGCAGGTAGTGCTGGGCGCGCTCCGTCTCGGTGGGCACCCCGAACGACTTGAGCTGGACGCCCTGCGGATCGACCAGGCCGATCACGTGCCGCACGATCCCGCCCTTGCCCGCGGTGTCCATACCCTGGAGCACCAGCAGCACCGACCGGGTGCCGCCCGTGCGACCGTCCGCGAACAGCCGCTCCTGCAGCTCGCCCAGCCGCACGCCGTTCTTGGCAAGGCGCGCCTCGCCGGCCGCACGTGAATGGTCCCAGCCGGGTCGCGACGACGGATCGAACGCCGCCAGGTCGAACCCCTTCCCGGCCCGCAGCGCCTCCCGCGGGGACGTGGTCCACTTCGACATTGATCGGCTCCCTTGCGCGCGAGACGGACACGCCGCACGCTAGCCGGTCCACCGGACCGGCGCCCGCCCGCGGGCGCGCTCGTCTGTCGCCGACCGCGGTGGTCGGTGGCCCAGCGCGGTGGACATAGACCCTGCGCTCGGCGACCGGGACGGGCGGTCGGCGACGAGCGACCGTGCTCGGGGGCGACGTGCGACGGGCCCTGCGATCACACCGCTGCCAGGAAGGCCAGCACGCGCCGCCAGACGTCCGGCAGCGCCGGCTCATCCTTGGCCTGCTCTGCGGGGGTCCAATCCGAGCTCACACCCGGCTCTCCCGGATACAGGCTGTCGATCAGGTGCCCGGCGTCGGGCACCGCCACGAGCTCGTGCCTCGGTGCCGCCGGATCGGCGTCGAGCGCGGCCGTCGCCGCCCGGGAGAACTCGCAGGACGGCCAGATGTCGTCCGCCTCGCCGCACACGAACAGCACGGGGCCGCCGATCGTCGCCACCGGGATCACGGCCTGGGGGTTGTCGGAGGCGTGCGGGTCGCCCCAGGTTCGCGTGTACGGGACCGCCGCACCGCCGAGGGTCCAGGCCGGACCGTCGCACGCGGGGATGGAGCACCCGACGACGTCGCTCGGCGACGCAGCGATCACACCGTGCACCTGGTCGGGATCGTGCACACCGAGGAGCTCAGCCGCCTCGCTGCCGCGCGAGCCGCCGAGGACGACGATCCGCGCCGGGTCGACGCCGGGCTGTGCGGCCAGCCAGCCGAGGGCGCGCTCGAAGTACTCGAGGGGAATGGCGGACAGGTTCTGAGGCAGGCCCGGTTCACCGAAGTAGGCCACCGCGAGGGCGGGATACCCGCGCATCGCGAGCATCGCCGCCATGAGGGTGTCCACACCGCCCTCGGATCCACCGATGACGAGCACCGCCGGCCGCGGGGTTGCACCAACCGGCCCCGACAGAAAGCGCCCGACGAAGCCGTCGAGGGCCAGCGACGGGCTGCGCCCGCTGAGCCGGGTCGTCGTCAGAGCCCGTTCGAAGGTCGTCGACGCCGTCGATCCGCCCGCGCGCACGGTCGCCGTGAACGTCGACGGGCCGAAGGTTTGCCAGATATAGCCCGAGTCGCGGCCGCTGGCCGGGCGCATCGACCAGACCAGGCCCGTGGCCGCGACGCCGGTGTACGTGCCGCCCGTGCTGGCGTCCACGTCGGCGTTGACCTCGCCGCGGGAGTCCGCGACGAAGGTCGCCGACGAACGCCACACGGCGCCGGTGCGGTCCGTCGACTCGACCGCCACGGTCGTCGGGGCGCCCGACGGGGCGCCTGAGACCCGGACATGGATCGGTTCGTCGAGCAGGCTCTCGTGCGGCGTCACCGTCACAGTGAGCGGCGGGGCACTCGCGCTGCAGGCGCCGAGCGCGGCCGCGGCCAGGATCAGTGAGGCTACGGCGCCGACACTACGAGCGGCACCCGCGCGCGCGACCACCGTTGCACTGTAGAGGTGGGCGCTCGTGGTCGCCCGACGACAACGGCCCCGCGCTCCCGGAGGAGTGGGGGCCGTCGTCAGGCCGGGGCGATCACTCGCTGCCGGGCGTCGTCTTCTGGACCTGGAGCAGGAACTCGACGTTCGACTTGGTCTCGCGCAGCTTGCCGATGAGCAGCTCGATGGCCTGGGTCTGGTCGAGGGCACCCATGACCCGACGGAGCTTGTAGATGATCTTCAGCTCGTCGTGCGCCATGAGGATCTCCTCGCGGCGGGTGCCGGACGCGTTGACGTCGACCGCCGGGAAGATGCGCTTGTCGGCCAGGCCACGCGAGAGCCGCAGCTCCATGTTCCCGGTGCCCTTGAACTCCTCGAAGATGACCTCGTCCATCTTGGAACCGGTCTCGACGAGCGCCGAGGCGAGGATGGTGAGCGAGCCACCGTTCTCGATGTTGCGGGCTGCGCCGAAGAACCGCTTGGGCGGGTACAGCGCCGAGGCGTCGACACCACCCGAGAGGATGCGCCCGGACGCCGGAGCGGCCAGGTTGTAGGCCCGTGACAGGCGGGTCAGCGAGTCGAGGAGCACGACCACGTCCTGGCCCAGCTCGACCAGCCGCTTGGCGCGCTCGATGGCGAGCTCCGCGACGATCGTGTGGTCCGAGGCGGGGCGGTCGAAGGTCGAGGCGATGACCTCGCCCTTCACCGTGCGCTGCATGTCCGTGACCTCTTCGGGGCGCTCGTCGACGAGCACGACCATGAGGTGGACCTCGGGGTTGTTGGTGGTGATCGCGTTGGCGATCTGCTGCATGATGATCGTCTTGCCGGCCTTGGGCGGCGCGACGATGAGGCCGCGCTGGCCCTTGCCGATGGGCGCGACGATGTCGATCACGCGGGCCGACAGCTTCGTCTGCTCGGTCTCCAGGCGCAGGCGCTCCTGCGGGTAGAGCGGCGTCAGCTTGCTGAACTCGGGGCGGTTCTTGGCCGCGTCGGGCTCGGCACCGTTGATCGAGTCCAGACGGACCAGCGCGTTGAACTTGCTCGGCCGGTTGCCCTGCGGCGCCTGCGGCTGCTCGCCCTCGCGAGGCTGGCGGACCGCCCCCGTGACGGCGTCGCCGCGGCGCAGGCCGTAGCGCTTCACCTGGTTCAGCGAGACGTACACGTCGTTCGCGCTGGGCAGGTAGCCCGTGGTGCGCACGAACGCGTAGCTGTCCAGCAGGTCGAGGATGCCGGCGACGGGCAGCAGGACGTCGTCCTCGCTGACCTCGATGTCGTCGAGACCCGCGATCTCGCCGGGGCCGGGGCGGCGGGTGCCCCGCGTCTTGCGGTCACGGTCACGGTCGCGGTAGCGGTCGCGCGAGCGCCGGCGACGACCGCCGCGCTCCTCGGTGTCGTCGCCGTCCGTGAACTCGCGACGCTGCTGCTGCTGGTTGGGGTTCTGCTGCTGGCCGCCCTGCTGGCCGTTCTGCTGGCCCTGCTGACGGTCCTGCTGGTTGCCGCCCTGCTGGCGGTTGCCCTGCTGGCGGTCCTGCTGACCGTTGGCCTGCTGGCGCTCCTGCTGCGCAACGCCCTGGTGCCCGTTCTGCTGGCCGTTCTGCTGCTGGCCGTTCTGCTGCTGACCGATGGCCTGCTGGTCGGCGTCGTCGCCGCCCTGCGGGGCACCGGCGCCGCGGCCCGAACGGCGCGAGCGGCGCTCGCCGGTCACGGAGCCGACGGCGTCGGCCGCGCGGCCGGCGCGGTCGTCGACGGGCGCGAGCTTGGCGTCCAGAGCGGCCTCGAGACCGGCCAGGGCGTCACCCTTCGGCGCGTCGCCGCGCGGCGCGCGGTCCGACTGCGTGGGGACATCGAGGTCGAGCTGCGGAGCCTGGTTGCGGGGCGCGCGGGCGGTCCGGACGGGCGCCTCGGCGACGGCTGTGCTTGCACTGCTCTCGGTGCGGCGCGGCTCGAGCGCCTGGGGGCGCGAGCCCCCGCGAGCGTCCGAGATGGCCTGGACGAGGTCGCCCTTGCGCATCTTGGAGGTGCCCTTGACGCCCAGCTCGGACGCCATCGCCTGCAGCTCGGGCAGGCGGAGCGCCGAGATCCCGGCGCCGCGGGCGGACCCGCCGGAGGTGCTCACGGCGGGATCGATGATGTCTGTCACGAAGGACCCTTCCCCTCGTCGGTGGCCGGGACCCGATGGATCGGGGATCGGCCGACGTCCGGTCGTGGTGACCGAGACGGTGGTGGAGCCACACACGCTGCGTACGTACGACGACGTCTGCGCGCTGTGGGCTGGATCGTTCCCGGGTCGTCGACTCTTCGTCGGCACCCGGTCAATAACGACGCGGGTGACCTGAGGACGAGGTCCGGGGAACGCATCGATGCTACCACTGTCGGCTTCTGCACCCGGACGGGTGACCCGCACGGGCGTACTTCACCCGGTGGGTTCACCTGCTGGACGGGGAGCCGAGCTCGACGGTCGCGCCGGAGCGGTCGACCGCCAGCGGGAGGACCCGCCAGCCGCCCATCGCGCCACCGAAGACCGCCGCGATCGCCTCGTCCGCATCGGTGCTCGCGCCGCCGCCGAAGGCCCGTGCGAGCACCAGCACCGTCGGGCCCGCGCCCGACACGACCGCAGCGACGCCACGCGAGCGCAGGGCGTCCACCAGGGCCAGCGAGTCGCGCATGACGGAGCGGCGGTACTCCTGGTGGAGGCGGTCCTCGGTCGCGGTGAGCAGCAGGTCCGGCCGACGGCCCAGCGCCTCGACCAGGAGCGCCGCACGGCCGGCCTGGAACGCACCGTCGGCGTGCGGGACGGTCGCCGGCAGCACGCCACGGGCGGCCTTGGTGGACAGGTGCGTGGGCGGGACGATCGCGATCGGCGCGATGGACGGGTCGACCGACAGGCCGATCGCACGGAACCCCGAGGCGTCCTTCCAGGCCAGCGTCGCGCCGCCGAGCACCGCCGGCGCGGCGTTGTCGGGGTGGCCCTCGATGCTCGCCGCGAGGTCGATCACCACGTCGTCGGCGAGCGCCTCCGGCTCGGCGATCAGCCCGCGTGCGGCGATGATCCCCGCGACGACGGCCGCCGCAGACGAGCCCAGTCCGCGGCCGTGCGGGATCCGGTTGTGGCAGACGAGGTGCAGGCCGGTCTGCGGTGCGCCGACCTGGTCGAGCGCCGCGCGCAGCGAGCTGACGACCAGATGCTGCTCGTCGTCGGGAACCTGTCCCGCGCCCTCCCCCGTGACCTCGACGCGGACGCCGGGCGAGCCCAGGGCGTGCACCTCGAGGTCGTCGACGAGGTCCAGGGCGAGACCGATGGCGTCGAAGCCCGGCCCGAGGTTGGCGCTCGTCGCGGGGACGCGGACGCGGACGTGGTCCGCCCCCAGCCGCACCGCTCTAGTCCAGACTCAGGGCGGCGGCGATGGACACCACGTCCGACGTCACCCGCACCGGGACGACCTCGCCGCCGTCGGGCGTGCGCAGCGCCCATTGCGGGTCCTTCAGGCCGTGCCCCGTGACCGTGATGACGATCTGCGCACCGGCAGGGACGCGGCCCGCGGCGGACAGGGCGAGCAGGCCGGCGACGCCCGACGCGGACGCCGGCTCGACGAAGATGCCGACCTCGGCCGAGAGGACGCGGTGCGCGGCGAGGATCTGCTCGTCGGTGACGGACTCGATGAGGCCGCCGGACACGTCGCGCGCCTCCACCGCCTGCTGCCAGGACGCGGGGTTGCCGATCCGGATCGCGGTCGCGATCGTCTCGGGCTCGTCGATCGGGTAGCCGCGGACGATCGGGGCGGCGCCGTCGGCCTGGAAGCCCCACATGATCGGGGTGCGAGCTGCTACGGCCGGCTCCCCTCCCTCAAGCCCTGCGTACTCGCGGTAGCCCTTCCAGTACGCCGTGATGTTGCCCGCGTTGCCCACCGGGAGGACGTGGATGTCGGGGGCGTCACCCAGGGCGTCGACGATCTCGAACGCCGCTGTCTTCTGGCCCTCGATGCGGTCCGGGTTCACCGAGTTGACCAGCTCGACTGGATACGCCTCGGCGAGCTTGCGGGCGGCCACCAGGCAGTCGTCGAAGTTGCCGTCCACCTGCAAGAGGGTGGCGCCGTGGGCGACGGCCTGGCTGAGCTTGCCCATCGCGATCTTGCCGTCCGGCACCAGCACCGCGCAGACCATGCCCGCGCGGGTGGCGTAGGCCGCCGCCGAGGCGCTCGTGTTGCCGGTCGACGCGCAGACGACGGCCTTGGCACCCCGGGCGGCCGCGGCCGACATCGCCGTCGTCATGCCGCGGTCCTTGAACGAGCCGGTCGGGTTCATGCCCTCGACCTTGATGTGCACCTCGGCGCCCGTGGCCTGCGACAGCGTCGGGGAGAAGACGAGCGGCGTGCCGCCCTCACCGAGGCTGACGACGTGCGTCTGGACGTGCGCGGGCAGACGGTCGGCGTACTCGGCGATCACGCCGCGCCACTGGTGGGCCATCAGGATCCTTCGACTCGGAGGACGGAGACGACGCGCTGGACCACGTCGAGGCGTTCGATGGCCTCGATCGTGCTGCGCTGGGCGTGCTCGGGTGCCGCGTGCGTGGTGATGACGAGGTGCGCGACCTCGGAGCTCTCCAGCGCCGACTGCCGGACGGTCTCGATGGACACGTCGTGGTCCGCCAGCACGGCGGCCACCTGGGCGAGCACGCCCGGCCGGTCGGCCACGTCGAGGCGCACCTGGTAGCGGGTCCGGGCGGCGTCCGCGGGCAGGACGGGCAGCTCGGCGTAGCGCGACTCGACCGGGCCGCGGCCCCCGAGCACGCGGTGCCGTGCCACCGAGACGACGTCACCGAGTACCGCCGACGCCGTCGGCTGACCGCCCGCGCCGCGGCCGTAGAACATGAGCTCGCCCGCGGCCTCGGCCTCGACGAACACCGCGTTGTAGGCGCCGCGAACGCCGGCGAGCGGGTGCCCGGACGGGACCAGCGCCGGGTGCACGCGCACCTGCACGCCCGCCGCACCATCGGAGGATCCCCGCTCGGCGATCGCCAGCAGCTTGATCACGTACCCGGTCCGCGAGGCCCAGAGCACGTCGTCCGCGCTGATGCCCGCGATCCCCTGCCGGTCGACGTCGTCCAGCGAGACGCGCGTGTGGAAGGCCAGCGACGCGAGGATCGCGGCCTTCGCCGCGGCGTCGAAGCCCTCGACGTCGGCGGTCGGGTCGGCCTCGGCGTAGCCCAGCGCCTGGGCCTCCTTGACGGCCTGGTCCAGGTCGAGGCCCTCGGAGGCCATCTTGTCGAGCACGTAGTTCGTGGTGCCGTTCACGATGCCGAGCACGCGCTTGACGGTGTCTCCGGCCAGCGACTCCCGGACGGGGCGCACGATCGGGATGGCGCCCGCGACGGCGGCCTCGAAGTACAGGTCGACGCCCGCCTCGTCGGCGGCCGCGTACAGGGTCGGGCCGTCCTGGGCCAGCAGCGCCTTGTTCGCGGTGACCACGGACGCCCCCGCGGCGATCGCCTTGAGCAGCAGCGCGCGGGCCGGCTCGATGCCGCCCATGAGCTCGACGACGACGTCGGCCTTCTCGACGAGCCCGTCGGCGTCGGTGGTCAGCAACGACGGGTCGACGACGGCGTCGCGCGGGATCGTCGCGTCACGGACCGCGATGCCCACGAGCTCGAGACGCGTGCCGACCCGGGCCGCCAGGTCGTCCGCCTGCGTCGTGAGCAGCCGCACCACTTCCGTGCCGACGACGCCGCAGCCGAGGACGGCGACGCGCAGGGGCGATCTGGGAGTCGCGGGCACGAGCAATGGCACAGACACAGGACGGCTCCAGTCGGTGGGGTGCCCCAAGAATAGGGGTGCTCAGCCCTGGTCGAGCGCGAGCAGGTCGTCCTCGGTCTCGCGTCGCACGAGCACGCGCGACGAGCCGTCGGAGACCGCCACGACCGGCGGGCGCGGGACGTGGTTGTAGTTGGACGCCATCGAACGTCCGTAGGCTCCGGTCGCCGCGACCGCGAGGAGGTCGCCCGCGCGCACGTCCCCCGGGAGCTGCACGTCGTGGACCACGATGTCGCCGCTCTCGCAGTGCTTGCCGACGACGCGGGCGAGGACGGACTCCTGCGACGAGCAGCGGCCGACGACCTCCGCGTGGTACCGCGCGCCGTAGAGCGCGGGGCGGATGTTGTCGCTCATCCCGCCGTCGACCGACACATACGTCCGGATGGTGCCGTCGTCGATGCGGACGGGCTTGACCGTGCCGACCGTGTAGAGCGTCAGCCCCGCAGGCCCGACGATCGCCCGGCCGGGCTCGATGGAGAACCGCGGCAGCGGAGTGCCCAGGTCGTGCGCGCTCGCCGCGACGGAGGTCGCGATGTCCTTGGCGATGCGGTCCGGGTCGAGCGACACCTCCCCCGGCAGGTAGGCGATGCCGTAGCCGCCGCCCAGGTCGACCTCGTCGACGAGCACGCCGGTCCGGGAGGCCAGGTCCGCGCGCAGGGTGAGCACCGCGCGGGCCGCGACCTCGAAGCCGGAGGGGTCGAGGATCTGCGAGCCGATGTGCGAGTGGATGCCCAGCAGCCTGAGCTCAGGCCGAGCGAGCACCCGCAGCAGGCCCTGCATCGCGGGGCTGTCGCCGTCGGGGGCATGGATCGAGAGGCCGAACTTCTGGTCCTCGTGGGCTGTCGAGATGTACTCGTGCCCGCCCGCGTGCACGCCGGTGGTCACCCGGACCATGACCGGGGCGGGGTGGGCGGCCGAGGCCGCGTCCGCCACCCGGTCGATCTCAACGAGGCTGTCGACGATGAGCCGGCCGACCCCGGCTTCGAGGGCTCGCGCGATCTCACTGTCCGACTTGTTGTTGCCGTGCAGGCCGATGTCGGCGCCCGGGATGCCGGCCCGCAGGGCGACCGCGAGCTCGCCGCCCGTCGCGGTGTCGACGCGCAGGCCCTCGTCGTGCACCCACCGGGCGACCGCGACGGACAGGAACGCCTTGCCCGCGTAGTAGACGTCGACGCCCGCGCCGATCTCGGCGAACGCCGTCTCGAACGCGCGCCGGTAGCCGCGGGCCCGCGCGCGCAGGTCGGCCTCGTCGAGGACGTATGCGGGCGTCCCGAAGGTCTCGGCCAGCACCCGGACGTCCACGCCGCCGACGGTGACGACCCCGTCGGCGGAGCGCACTACCCCCGTGGACCAGGGCTCGGTCACATCCGCTCCGGCGCGCCCACGCCGAGCAGGCCGAGCCCGTTCGCGAGCGTCTGGCGCGTGGCGTCGTTCAGCCAGAGCCGGGTGCGGTGGACGTCGCCGACGACCTCGTCGCCGAAGGGCGCCACCCGGACCTGCCCGTACCACGTGTGGTAGGCCGCTGCGAGGTCCTCCAGGTAGCGCGCGACGCGGTGCGGCGCGCGCAGGTCGGCGGCCTGCGCCACGATCCGCGGGAACTCCGCCAGGTGGCCCAGGAGCACCGAGTCGCTCTCGTGGTCGAGCAGGCCGGCGTCGAACCCGTCCTCGCGCCGCACCCCCGTGGCCTCGGCGTTCCGGTCGACGGCCGCCGAGCGCGCGTGCGCGTACTGCACGTAGAACACCGGGTTCTCGTTCTTCGCGCTGGCGAGCAGGTCGAGGTCCAGGTCGATGCTGGAGTCCGCCGACGAACGCGCCAGGGCATACCGGGCGGCGTCCACGCCGACCGCGTCCACGAGGTCGTTGATCGTCACGACGGTCCCGGCGCGCTTGCTCATGCGCACCGGGGCGCCGTCCTTGACCAGGTTGACCAGCTGGCCGATCAGCAGCTCCAGGTTCACGCCCGGCTCGTCGCCGAACGCGGCGCAGACGGCCATCATGCGGCCGACGTACCCGTGGTGGTCGGCGCCCAGCATGATGATGACCCGGTCGAAGCCGCGCTCGCGCTTGTCCAGGTAGTACGCGATGTCGCCCGCGATGTAGGCGGCCTCGCCGTCGCGCTTGATGACGACGCGGTCCTTGTCGTCGCCGAACTCGGTGGTGCGCAGCCAGGTGGCGCCGTCGGACTCGTAGATGCGTCCCAGGTCCCGCAGGCGCTGGATCGCGTGCGTGACGGCCCCGGACTCGTGCAGCGAGTCCTCGTGGAAGTAGACGTCGAAGTCGACGCCGAAGTCGTGCAGCGCGTGCTTGATCTCGGCGAACATCAGCGCGACGCCGCGCGCGCGGAACGCCTCGGTGGCCTCGGGGGTCGCCAGGGTGCGCGGGTCGGGCTCGCCGGCGGCCAGGGCGTCGGCGACCACCTGCTCGGCGATCTCGCTGATGTACTGCCCGCCGTAGCCGTCCTCGGGCGCGGGCTGGCCCAGCGCGCGGGCGAGCAGCGACCGGGAGAAGCGGTCGATCTGCGCGCCGTGGTCGTTGAAGTAGTACTCGCGGGCCACGGTCGCGCCGCACGCCTGCAGCACCCGCGCCAGGCTGTCGCCGACGGCGGCCCAGCGCACCCCGCCGATGTGCAGCGGGCCGGTCGGGTTGGCGGAGACGAACTCGAGGTTGAGCGAGACGCCGGCCAGGGTGTCGTTGGTGCCGTACTCAGCGCCGAGCTCGACGATCGACCGGGCGAGCTCGCCGGCCGAGGCGGCGTCCAGGCGGATGTTGAGGAAGCCGGGGCCTGCGACATCCACCGACGCCACGCCGTCCGTGGACGTGAGGCGACGGGCGAGCTCCTCCGCGAAGGCGCGCGGGTTGGTGCCGGCCTTCTTGGCCAGCTGCATCGCCACGTTGGTGGCCCAGTCGCCGTGCTCGCGCTGCCGCGGCCGCTCCAGGTGCACCGTCGCCGGGATCTCGGACGGGTCGAGAGCGAAGGTGCCGTCGTCGACGGCGTGCACGAGGGCAGCCCGGAGGGCCTCGGAGAGCTGAGCGGGAGTCACGGGAAAAGGGTACCGACGCCCGGGAACGCCTTACGCCGGGGTTTCGTCGCCCAGCATCGTGGGCCGGCACGCGAACCACGCGGCCACCAGGATGAGCGCCAGCAGGCTGAGGAGCACGACGAACGGCGCGGTCCACGAGCCGGTGGCCTGGTGCAGCAGCCCGATGCCCACGGGTCCTGCGATGGCCAGCCCGTACCCGAGCCCCTGCACCATGCTCGACAGGGCCGCGGCGATCGCTGGGGTCCTGGTGCGCAGCCCGATGAGCGCGAGCTGCACGGGGAACGCACCGGGCCCGAGCCCGCACAGGATCATCCAGACCGCCGTGCCGTGCGTCGGCGACTGCCACAGACCGACGTACCCGACGATCCAGCAGCCGACGAACAGCACGATCGCAGGGTACGGGTTGCGCATCCGGGCGGTCAGGATGGGCGCGAACAGCGCGGCGGGCAGGCCGAGGATCGCGAACACGGCGAGCCAGCGGCCGCCCACGGAGGTGCCCAGGCCGGCGTCGGCGAGGATCTGCGGTAGCCACGCGAACATCACGTAGGTGCCGGTGGTGTTGGCGAAGAACGTCAGGACCAGCGCCCACCCGAGCCGCGACCGCCACACCAGCCGCGACTCCGCGGCGCCCGAGCGGACCAGCAGCGCCGGGCGGTCGGCACGCGGGGCTCGTCGCAAGATCTCCCGCAGGTGCGAGCGCGCGGCGACGGACCGGGTCACGACGACGATCCACGGCACGATCGCGGCGACGCCGACGACCGCCCACATCCCCACCGACACGCGCCAGCCCGCGGCCTGCGCGACGGGCAGCGCGACGAGCGGCGGCACCGCGGTGCTGACCGTCAGCGCGACCGAGTAGGACGCGGTCACGGCGCCGATCCGGTCGGGGAAGTACCGCTTCACCAGCGGGGGCAGCAGGACGTTGCCCATGCCCATCCCGCCGAGAGCGAGGACGGACCAGCCCAGGAACACCGGCATGGTCGGCGCGACGGCTCGCAGCAGCTGGCCGACGACGGCGAACGCCATCGCCAGGATGATCGCCGGCTCGAGCCCGATCTTGCGTCCGATCGGCGCGGCGAGCGTGCCGAACAGCGCGAACGCGGCCACCGGGATGGTGCCCAGCAGGCCGACCTGCGTCGTCGAGACGGGGAAGGTGTCGCGCAGCTGGCCGACGATCGGCGAGACCGCGGCGACGGCCAGCCGCAGGTTCAGGCCCACCAGGACGATGGCCGCGAGGACCACGAGGCGACCGCGCCACGGTGCGACGACGCGCCCGCTCACGGGGAGGGACGTCATCACAGCCGGCACTCCTGATCTAGCACGCGAGAGGCCGCAGATCATCCCTCGCAGGTCTGGCGTCAGCCCGACCCGCCGGTGTTGACTGCACCGCATGCCTGGACACGGAGCCTAACCGGATGCCACGACGGACCGGACTGATCGACACCGCGGTCGACGAGCTCCGTGGGCGGATCGCGTCGCAGGAATGGCCGGTCGGGGCGCGCATCCCGCCGGAGCCCGCCCTCGCCGACCTGCTCGGCGTGGGCCGCAACACCGTGCGCGAGGCGGTCCAGTCGCTCGTCCACGCGGGCCTGCTCGAACGCCGCCAGGGGTCGGGCACCTACGTGCTCTCGCGGTCCGAGCTGGCCGTCACCATGGGGCGGCAGATCGCCGACGCCCGCCAGCGCGACGTGGTCGAGGTCCGGCGCGCGCTCGAGGTCGAGGCCGCCCGGCTCGCGGCCCGTCGGCGCACGTCCGGCGACTCCTCGGACCTCCTGGAGCGTCGCGACGAGAGGTCCGCGGCCTACCTGGCCGGCGACCTGGACGGCATGGTCGCCACCGACCTGGCCCTGCACCGCGCGATCGTGCGCGCCGGCGCCAACCCCGTGCTGACCGAGCTCTACGAGAACCTGCTCGCCGCGATCGGCGAGAACATCCGGTTCAACTTCGTCACGGACACGCACGGGCACGACTCGCACGACGGGCTGGTCGACGCGATCGTCGCGGGCGACCACGAGCGGGCCGCCGACGAGACCACGCGGTACCTGTCGGCGCTTCTGGGAGAGGCGCGCTGATCCGGTTCGCCGGTGGCTGGTAGTGTCGTGCACCGCATCGTCCCCGGACGATGCCCGGCCCGCGTAGCTCAGTGGATAGAGCGTCTGCCTCCGGAGCAGAAGGTCGAAGGTTCGAGTCCTTTCGCGGGCACAGTCTGACCTGCACGAACATGTCGCCGTGTCGCCGGCGTGTCGCTAGGACCGGCATTGGCCGCCCGACGACAGGTCTGGACGACTCCTTCCGGTCTGTTCGCTCGTTTTTCCAGCGCCGTGAGGCTCGAGCGTGCTTCGCCCGCTCCTCTTGGTTGTGCCACATGGCACACGCCACCTACACTGTGATCAGCCCGTTGCGCTGAGCTTCGGGAAGTGGACCCGAGACCCTTCCGGACGGTTGTGGCGCTCGGGTCTCGCGCTGTCCGGGGTCAGACGTCCCGGACCACCAGGGTGATGCCCCCACAGAGCGCCCGCCAGGCCCCACCCTTGGCCCATGCCCACGCAACGGCGTCCGGGATGGCCAGCAGCGGCTCCGACGCAGCGGTTTCGTGCTGGTAGCGCAAGGTCCCGCCGATGCCTGCCTTGCGGGCAGCCTCGATGATCTGCTGGTTGTCGCGGGACACCATCGAGGCGTCGCGGTCGAGGGACAAGTGGTCGTGACCCGCAGCTGCGCAGTCCGCGACGAGGGTGCGCAGACACGTCTCGCGGCGCGAGAGCTCAGTGCGCCCGTCTCTCGGCGCCCGGTAGATCGTCACCTGCGGCTCCAGCAGTGTGATCGTTGCCAGGATGGTGCGCCGGCGACCGTCTGACTCGCGCACCATGTGCAGCTCGGACTGGCCCTGCAGCTGAAGGGTGCGCATCGAGCGCCGTGCCGCATCGACGCCGTTCGGGAGCATCACGGCGGCGACGAGTAGGAAGTCCTTGGCCTTGGACTCGTCGACGAAGACGTGACCGCCCCTCACACTCGCTCCGTCGACTGGCACCGTATCCGCCGACAGTCGTCGGGCACGCGGCCCTCGCCCTGCGGCTCACTCCTGGCCGACCGATGCAACACAGTTCCGGCTCTCCGTCCCTCGGCGCCCTGCGAAGTCGACAGGGTACGGGGCAGGTTCAACAGGCGCGCTCACGTGCGGCTCGCGCGCGGACCGCGTGACCGGTGATCGCGAATCGCCGTCGAGCTTCGCCACGGCGGAACCGCTCTTGCTCATTGATCAGGGCGCCGCGCCGGTCGTTCGCGGTCTGCCAATCCCCGTACCGCACGCCTGGGCTGCTCAGCACAGCCATCGCGTCGTCATAGCGCAGCGCCCGGTTGGCGGCGCCGTCGCCGCTCGACTCGTAGATCCATTTGGCGGCGGTCTCGCATCGTGCTGCCAACGCGCCGGTCAGGGTGGCGGCCGCGCTAGCCGACGGCGCGAGCCGATACGTTGCCGCGGGTATGTCGCCACGCCTCGGCCAGCGCACTCAGGGTCGTGGTCTTTCCCGAACCGGCGGGTCCCACGATCACGTCGAGGCTCCGCGCTGAAAGCAGCACCGCCATGGCGGCGTCGTGCTGGTCGTCGGCAAGGCCGGCCAGGTGCTCGTCGGCGACGCGTCCGGCGAGCCGCGGGATGACGCCGCGCATCGCGGTCTCGTTCGCGTCCACGAGGGTGCGCTCGGCCTGCAGCAACTCGATGGAGGTGAACGTCTCCTCTCCCACCCGATGACGACCAGGATCGGCCGGGTCGTCGATCCGTAAGCAGGCCCGGCCCGCCTCCGTCACGAGGTTGTTGGTCAGCGCGAGCCGGTTTTCGGGTCAGGCCATCCGCAGCATCCGTGAGGACCGCAGTGCGGCGGCGGCGAGGTTCCAGGTCGACCAAACCGATCGGCGGATCGAGACGTCCTCGATCACCTGCGCAACGATCGCGGCGCGAACCTCGGGTCCGACGTCGGCCGCGCGCAGGGGGCGCCCGTACGTGCCCGTCAAGGCGCGAGCGGCCGGGCCGACGGGCTCGATCCCGGTCAGCGTCCGCGCACGGTTGGCCCACTCCGCGAGAAGGTCTCGCAAGGCACGGACCACCTTGGGTGGGCGTGTCTGACGAGTCAGGTGCTGGCGCGCTTTGATCGTCTCAGCGCGTGAAGGGTCTCGTCCCCGCTCCTGCTTGAACTCGTCGGTCCAGCGTTGCTCAGCGCAGTGGATCTGCTCGGCGCGCGTCGAGAAGTCCGCCAGCAGATCCTCGCCGACGCCGTCGAGCTCGAACGCCGGGTTGCGCCGCTCACCCCTGTCGCGGAGCGACGAGGTGGCGCCGAGACGTCGGGTGACCTCGTCGGCGAGCAGCGCGTCATACAGCTCGGACACCGTGACTGCGGCGGAGTGCAAGGTCCGCCCATCCACCGAGCGCCATTGACCGTCGGGACCCTGCACGTTGTTGGCGAGCACGACGTGGGTGTGGAGGTTCGGGTCTCCGGCTCTGGAGTCCCAGTGGTCGAACGCGGCAGCCACCATGCCGCGCGTTCGGACCTGGCGGCAGCCTGCAGCTCCGACCCGGGTGCGGACTACGGAGTGCTCCATGAACTAAATGGCCGAGGCGAGCGCGGCCCGGTGGGCGTCGTGGAGGACGTTTCGGGTCGTCGCGTCACCCAGGCCCCACACCACAGAGACCGACTTCGGTGCCGTGAATGTCAGATCGAAACCAGCCACGGCGTGACGGCCGCCGCCCGGACGGGCCCGTCGATATGGCGCACCGAGCGGCACGCCGCTGGTCGGGTCACAGCCATCACGAAAAAGAAGTGTCAGCGCCCGCTCGCTGACCACACTGTGGGACGGCAACTGTCCGTCACTGAGGCCAGCGAGTCCCGATCCGACCCACCGGCCAGCGGGATTGCCGGTGTTCTCGTAGTACGCAGTCAGTGAGTCACCAGCCGACAGGTCGGCATCGCCGGCAGCAACATGCCTGGTCAGGTACGCGTAGCCCTCCCCAACGGTCAGCTTGTGCATCGACATCACGACGGCCCACCCCCCAACGGAGCGGCCCGTTCGGCGTCAGCTCCTAGAGATAGGTGTGCCGGAAGGTGTGTAAGACGCGACCCTGCTGCTTCCCGAACGTCCAGAACTCACGTCGCAGCGCGGTTCGCGGGCTCGTCATCGAGGGCCTCTCGAGCCTTCATCTCGGCCGCTTACGCCCTCAGGAAGCCGGCCCCCGTCGCCGTCACTCCTGGTAGTAAGTGCGCCAGAGAGTGCGTAGGACGCGCGCTCGTTCTGCAACGGGTTGTCAGAAGCAGGTGTGCGCAACTTCGCGCAACGCGCGCCCGGCCGCTTCAGGCGCGCCGCAACGATCGCCTCACTTGTCGGGGCTCACGCAGGCGTAGGCCCAGCCGTCGCGGAGGACGCGGTGGAAGCGTTCGATCTCGCCGTTCGTTCCGCCTCAGACGATTGGTCGGATCGCCGTCGCTTCGGCCGCTGCCGGCGTCAGGAACGCCTTCGCGTAGATCTCCATGCCCGCGGCCTGAGCACCCTCGATATCGCCTGCGAGCGCGGCCGACTGAACGTCCTGGTAATCGTCGTTCCAGTCTCCTGTGGGCCCGGACGTCGGGCGCACGACTACGTCAAACTCGAACCCGCGGCTCGTGGACAAGTAGTGGCTCACCGACGACGGACACCAGACATCGAGGACGCCGGTCCCGTCGTCGATGGCAACGCGGCGGCCTGCACTCGAACCGACGACGCCGTTCAGCGTGGCGCGAAGCGTGCCCTCGGCGGCGGCACCCGTGGTCGCGACGCGCTCGAGCAGCTCGGCGACCGTCGTGGTTGCGCCGCGAAGGGTCCGGGTCTCGGGCGTCAGCCCGCTTGAGGACGACCAGTGCTGCGGCCAGTTGAGGACGCGTTCGTCGAGCTCCCGCGCGTGCCCGAAATTGTGTAGCGGCTGGGCGGCCGAGAGGCGGACGGCGAGGGCATCGTTCCAGCGGCGGTCGGGGTCGAACTCCACGTACGAGTGGGTCTCGAGCTGATGGCGAGTGAACTCCTCGAGCTCGATCATCGTCGCGAGCAGGTCGACGTAGGCCGAGAGCGTCGGAAAGCGCACGTAATACGGTTGGCCCCCGTACCCCCACTCCAGGACGACGTCGCCGCTGCCTCGCCCGTCCTCCAGTTCGACGAACAACAGGCCGTGACTCTCGTACGCGACCGGAAACAGCAGGCGCGGGCTGAGGGCATACCCGTCGCGGTCCGACGTCCAAATGTCCAGGGCGAACGTTGGACTAGTCGGCCGCGGGTAAGGCGCGACGGTGATCGAGTGGGGGTCCACACGTCGCCAGAACCGCTCGAGCTCGGCCGGGAGGCGCATGGGCGCGATCTCCTCGGCGATCTTCGTGAGAACGGCGTCGACTTCGCCGGCAGGGCGGATAGGCGGGAGGTTCGCGGTGTCGTACGCCTTTACCAGACGGTCCACCGCTCGATCCATCAGTTCAGTCTTATCCACCACACATGACACATCGGCGTACCCGCCAGACGACTTGAGGTCGCCGCCGGTCCCGCTGCCGACCGCCAACCATCCAATTGACCGAACGGATCACTGGTCCCGACTCCTCTTGCATCTCTGCGATGCTCGCGGTGTCCCGGGGTGGTTCCGGGTACGCGGCGTTGCCGGGATGGCTCGTCTTCTTGCTGCCTGCCGGGTTCGGTGTGGCTCTCTTCAGTGGCTGCCTTCCGGTGACGTTCGACGGGTGGCGGTGTCGCTCGATAGAGGGCTGGGACTCGTCCCGAGAGATGCATGCGCTCCGCTGCCTGATGCGGTCAGGTTCGGGTAGGAGGTCGCGTGTTCGCGGGAATCGATACTCACAAGGACACCCTGGCGGTCGCGGTGGTCGACGTCCTGGGCAGTCAGCTGGCCGGGCTCGAGGTGGCCAACACCGAGGTCGGGTTCGCTCAGATCCTGGAGCTGCTCGGCGCGCATCGGGTGGTGCGGGTCGGGGTGGAGGGGTCGGGCAACTTCGGGCGCGCGGTCGCGGCCCATCTGTCGGGGCGGGGTGTGGATGTGCGGGAAGTCCCGACGTCGATGAGCTCGCGTGAGCGCGCCGCCCGGCCGGGGCAGGGCAAGACTGACGAGGTCGACGCGTTGGCGATCGCCCGGTTGGCCGGCCGCGAGCCCGGACTGCCGCCGGCGCGGCTGGTCGTGGGTTTGGCGGCGGATTTGCGCTCGTTGCTGGACTACCGCGAGGACCTGGTAGACGAGCATCACCGCCTCGTCAATCAGGTACATGCCGAGCTGACGGGGCTGCTGCCCGGATACCAGCACATCTATCCCCACCTCAAGACGTCCGCGCAGGTCAGCGCCGTCCTGGAGCTCCTCGACGGCGACGACCGTGTCCGCGCGGTGCTCACTCGGCGTCGCTTGTCGCGGGCACTGGAAGTTGTGGTGGAGGCCCGGGCGGTCCACAAGCAGATCGCGCAGATGATCGCCGGTCACGCTGAGCACGTTGCCGCGATCTACGGTGCCGGGCCGATCCTGGCCGCCCGGTTCGTGGCAGAGATCGTCGACATCGAGCGTTACCCGACCCGGGACGCGTTCGCGTCGGCCAACGGCTCGGCACCCCTGGCGGCCTCGTCCGGGCGGACCGTGCGGCACCGCCTCAACCGCGGCGGGAACCGTCGGCTGAACCGGGCGCTCTACGTCATGGCGATCACCCAGGCGCGCGCGGACACTGAGGGCCGGGCTTACTACGCGCGCAAACGAGCCAAGGGCAAGACCGCCCGCGAGGCGATCCGGTGCCTTAAACGCCAGCTGTCCGACCAGGTCTACAAGGCCATGCGCGCCGACGCCGCAGCCGCCGCGCTCGGCGGTCCCGCGGCAGCCTCGACACCCGTGGCCGCCTGACGGACGGCGGGTGCGGCCGGCGCAAACGAGGCGCGTCTGACTGCCTTCCGGCAAGCTGCGCGACGGGGCTTCCAGCCTCCGGGCCCCGCTCTCCGCTTCAGCGATCAGACCGCACCCGCCTGCGATCCAGACTACGACCGCGGCCCGATCCAGCCGAGGGCTTGCACATAGAGGCCCACTGAGTGCCAGCGGGGGCCATTTGATCGTCCGCGGACACCCCGATCGCGGCCGACATCGGGCGGACGGCGACACCTCGATCGCCTGAGTTTGGTTCACCGTGCGACGTCGACCGTCGCCACGGGGGTGCACTGGGTCGCCCACGGACAGTTCGGGAACGAAAACCTCCTGGTCGACCGGAATTCACGACGATGATGTGCCCGTGACGGAAGACCCGAGACCTGGCGAGGACTCAGAGCTCGAACGGACCTGGGCGGAGGCGAAGGTGAACTGCCCTCACCTTGATGACAACGAGCTCTGGGCACAGATTCGCCTCACACCGCTGATTGGTCCGATGCGATGCGTCGACACGGGCAGACCGGAGGGAATCCACGACTTCGAGATCGACATGCCCAACGGAGACCTCGCGGCCGTCGAGGTGACCAGCGAGACGAATGGGAAGCGGCGTAGCGTCGAGGCCGAGATCGATCGCCGTGGCCTGAACGGATACACCATCTCAGGGAGCACGTCGTGGATCGTGTCGCTCACGGACACGGCCAAAGTCTCCTCGCTCACGAGCGGGGTGCTCGATCACATCATCGGACTGCTAACCCAATCCGGTCGCCTCTCGGCCCGGTCGACGACGACGAGCCGCTTTCCTAGATCGTCGAACGAAGTCGTGTGCGACTACGTGCGCCGCGATCAGGACGACGGGCGCACCGAGGACGTGCACACGATGACCACCCGTTCTCGCACGGGCGAGGCGGTCACGTACCGGTGGACCACCAAGCTGGCCGCACATGCCTGAGGCAGCAGCGGCGAACGAGCGCAGGTTGCACCAGGCTGCACCGGGCAGATAAAGCCAGCGCCATCTCATCGGGGCGCAGCCGAGCAGCATCACTTGCCTGGAGAGCAATGCGGCTCCACGTCGCGGTTTCCCCCGGGACGCACAATGGGGCGCTCGCGTTTTCCTGCTTGCCGCGGTCCGCCCGCGTCGGATACACCCATGCAGGAGCCAGCGGAAGGTTGCGGTCCAGCGACGTTCGAGGAAGGGCAGGCAACTCGCGATGTCACGCAGCCGCCTCATCGCTCAGTGGGAGAAAGACCTCCCAGGACTCACCGACGACACGTTGCGTGATCGAATCCGCCTGGCTCACGAGTACGCGGCCGCTTCTATCGGACGAGGAACTGGGAGGAATCCCAAGGCGAGTCGCATGTGGCGGGAGAAGGCCCGTTCTGCTGAGGCGGAATTGGAGCGCCGCGGCCTGCAGGACTGAGAGTTGGGGTGGTCCCCGGTAGCAGTTTTGCTCTGTGCGCGGTCGTTCCGGGCCGATCGCCGGGTGCGCGACCCAACGCTGACCTGCACTAACGCACGTGGCCAGGTCCTCAGGGAACCCCTCGAAGACACTTGGAAAGCGTGTTGGGTGAAAGGCCCTCGGGGGTTCGATTCCCCCATCCACCGCCGGTCGAAGGGCCCGTCACCTGCGCCGATGTGGGTGCGGGTGACGCTGTGGACAGTCTTCGGCCCGTCCTCGTCGTGGTCGGGCTGATCGTGATCGCGGGTCTGCCCGGGGCGGCCGCCGCGAGTGACCGACCCCACTGCTCAATCAACTTCATATCGGGCCAAACGGGAAATTCACCCCATGTCGCTCTGTCCCCCCTCTTGCGACGCGGGCCATGGTGAGTGCGTACCTGACTACATCGGGTCGGCGGTGCCCCGACCGCACTTCGCGGTGTTCCGTGTCGCCGGCCAACCGAGGAGGCCTCAGCGATGGGGCTGGAACGGCCGCGGCCGTAGGGGCAGCTCGCGGGTCAGTGACCCAGGAAGGTGATGACCCCCGTGAGCACGGTGATGGTCGTCGACGACGAGGAGCGGATCCGCACGCTCGTCAGCCGTTCGCTCGCCTCCGCAGGGCATGACGTCGTGTCTGCCGCGGACGGCTTCCGCGCCCTGGACCGGCTCGCGGCCGAGGACATCGACCTCGTCCTGCTCGACCTGGTGATGCCCAGCTGCAACGGGCTGACGGTGCTCGCGGCCATGCGTCAGCGCGAGGACCCCACCCCCGTGATCGTCCTGACCGGCGTCACGGACGTGTCCACCCGGGTGCGGGCCCTCGACCACGGCGCCGTCGACGTCGTCGCCAAGCCCTTCTCGCTCGTCGAGCTGCTTGCCCGGACGCGGCGCCACCTCGGGCCGACCACCGTCACGCGGACCGAGACTCGATTCGTACGCGCGGGAGGCATCCGGCTCGACCTGGAGCGGCGTCGGGTCACGCTCGCGGACCACGAGGTGTCGCTGACCGAACGAGAGTTCGCACTCCTGGCGCACCTGATGCGCCGCCATGGCGAGGTGTGCACCCGCGGCGAGCTCGTGCACGACGTGTGGGGACTCGACTTCGACCCCGGCAGCAACGTCGTCGAGGTCTGCATGCGGCGGCTACGGAACAAGCTGCAGCCGGACCCTCCGATCGAGACGATCCGTCGTGTCGGATACTGCTTCTCCGCCGAGTGACCGCACGGCCCGCGGGGACCTCTACTACCCGTGGGTCGCCCTCGCGGTCGTCTGCACCTGGCTCATGTGGGCGTCGCCGGGGAACGAGACGATCCCGTACCACGTGGGGTGGATCGGGCTCGCGCTCCTGTACGGACTCGGCAACTGGCGCCTGAGCCGGGCCGTGACGGGGCTGGCGTTGTACACGCTCGCCACCGGGGTGGTCCTCGTCGACCGCGCGGCGGCCGGCGTGCTCAGCTGGCAGGAGACGGCTGAGATCCCGCTCATGTCCGTGCTCACGGTGCTGATGGTCTGGCACGTCCGTCGACGACAGCTCGCGCTGGCCGAGTTGACCGTCATGGCCGAGCGGGACCGGAAGCGGGCGGAGAGCACCCACCGCCTCACCCGGCTGACGTCCCACGAGATGCGCACGCCCCTGACGATCGCGCGCGGCTACATCGAGCTGCTCCTCAACCGTGAGCAGGAGCCGGACAAGGTGCACGACCTCGCCGTCGTCCAGGACGAGCTCGACCGGCTGACCCGGGTCACCGAGCGGCTGGTCCGCGTCATCCGGCTGCAAGGAGATCGCGATGTCGCCCGCGTCGACATGGACGCGATCCTGCGCGAGACGGCCGAGCGCTGGACGCAGGTGGCAGACCGGCACTGGGTGGTCGAGGCGCGGGCCGGGGTGTATGAGGGCTCGGCGGAGCGGGTACGCGCCTGCCTCGACACCCTGATCGAGAACGCCGTCCGCTACACGGCCGACGAAGACACCGTGCGCCTGATCGGCGCACGCGACGCCGACCAGATCGCCGTGGGCGTCGCCGACTCCGGTCCAGGACTGAGCGACGAGCTGATCGGCGTTCTCAATGGGAGCCCCGACGGCGACCTGCAGCCGCCGCGCGACGAGCTCTCGCAGACGGGTCTCGGTCTCAGCCTCGTCCGCAGCCTGGTGACCGATCGCGGAGGCCGGATCGTGGCCGGGCGTTCCGCCGAGGGCGGCGCCCTGATGCTCATGGTCGTGCCTCTGGGCCCCCGGGCCCAGGTCCCGGGCGAACTCCCCGACGCGCAGAGGGTTCCGGGCGGAGCTCAGGGCGACGAGCTCCTCGGGGTCGAGACCGCCCGTTGAGCACCGCTGCCCGGGGTCTGGACCCTGGGAGCCGTATATGACCGGGCTGTGACTGCCCGATGACAATTCGGTCAGGAAGGCTCCGCCCGCCGTCACAACCGCTTCCATGGAGGCGCTGACGCATCCCCCAGGCACGGCCGCCTGGAGCGGAGCGGCGCCGCCTGGAAGGTGTGACCATGCGCGGACACGGGTCGGGCATTCGTCAGGGCAACCCACGCCTCGGGGCGGCGGGTCGCCGTCGGCCCGCTGCGGGAACCGGGACACGGTCACGGCACGGCGGTCGCCCGATCCGGGCCGCCCAGGGCGCGCTCGCCGCGCTCGCGACTGCGTTCGTGACCTGTGTCGTCGCACTGGCGTCGCCTGTCACCACGCCGCCGGCGCAGGCTGCGACGACCTGCCCGGCCGCTGGGTGCGCGGTCACGGTGGACGCTCGTGACCTTCCGACAGGGACGGCGCTCGCGAACTTCAACTACATCATCAACGTCGACAACTCGAAGCTGCCGACCGACCCGCTCGGCGTGAGCACCGAGAGCAACAGCAAGATCGTCGCAGAGGGGAACCAGGGGAAGACCACGGCGAGCCTGCCGGCAGGGCGGTACCTCATCTCCGTGCGGTCGCTGGGCCACAAGATGTGGGGCAAGCACATCACCCTGCCGAGCGCGACGACCGCCGACGGCTCCATGACCGCCCGCATCGACCTGACCGTGCAGAACGACGACCACCCGCTGCCGCTCGGCAAGATCCGGGTGTTCGTGTTCCAGGACAACGCCTGGACGAACGGCGCTCCCGACACCGAAGAAGGAGGCCTGCAGGGATTCCAGGTCGGCCTCACAGAGCAGACCAACAGCGCCGTCACCGTCGACTACAACAACGACCCGCTGTGCGGCGGCACGTGCCTGACAGGCGCGGACGGCTTCAACCAGATCGACAACCTCGGGCCCGCCACGTACTTCATCGACGTGCACCCGCCCGAGGGCCCCTGCAACTCCGACCCGAACAGCCAGTGGTACCAGACCACCACGATCGACGGCGGGCTCCAGCTTCTCGCCTCCGTCGAGGAGGGCAGCGACGGGACCGGCTCACCTGGTGAGCAGTTGTGGGAGGCGCCGAACAACCGGACGGCCTACTGGTTCGGGTTCGTCTGCGCACCTCAGCCGTTCGCCACCGCGGGCACAGGAGAGGTCACGGGCACCGCACTCAACTGGGTCGAATGGGCGCCCTACACGACCGGCACGTTCAACGACCCGGTCGAGAACCCGTTCGTCGCACTGTCCGACAGCACGACCGACCGGACCGTCTACGTCGGCCGAGGCGACGCCGCCGGGAACTTCGACATCCAGGGCGTACCCGCGGGCACCTACAACCTGGCGGTCTGGGACGAGCAGCTGACCTACATCATGCGGTTCAAACCCGTCACGGTCGCGGCCGGGCAGTCGGTCGACGTCAACGAGGTGGGCGACGACGGCAGCACGGGCCTAGGTGTCTCGCGCTGGTTCGGCTGGCTCGACGGCCACGTCTACAAGGACACGAACGGCAACGGCCAGCTGGACCCGGGCGAGCCCCTGATCCCGAACACCGACATGGATCAGCGGTGGCGCGACGGCTCGATCAAGGAATCGACCTTCACCGACTCCCACGGCTACTACCAGTACCCGACGGCCGAAGGCGGAGCCCTCGGGCGCTGGTTCGTCAACGAGCAGGGCTTCGCGCGGTTCTCCGCGTACCCCGGGCCGTCGGTGCACGACGAGCTCACCGACGCCGTGACGCCCTCCTGCTCGGTGGTTGCTCCCGCCGTGCCCGCACCCAACTGCATCCCGACCGACCAGGGCGGCGGCCTGCTGACGAACCAGCTGCTGCTCGAGGGTCACCGGGCCACCGTGGACTGGGGCAAGCGCGACTACGCCGCGGGCACGCCGGGCCAGATCGTCGGCATCACCTACTTCGCCACGACCCGAAACGAGTTCGACGCGCGCTTCCAGGCGCACGAGGACTACGAGCCGGCGATCCCCGACGTGACCGTCTACCTCGAGGGTCCGGGCCCGGACGGCGTGCCGAACACGTCCGACGACGTCATCCTCAACAAGTACGTGACCGACCACTGGCAGCAGCCGAGCGCGAACCAGGACCCGCAGCCGGGTGGCAACGCCTTCACCCAGAGCTGCAGCCCGATCCGGGACTTCACCGGGACGGACGTCACGGACCAGTTCGCGGCCAAGATCAGCCCGAACTGCCTCGAGGTCCCGCTCACCGGCGAGCACACCAAGGACGGCGCGTTCGACGGCGGCTACGCGTTCTCGAGCTACTGCGCGAACGGGTACGACATGGCTGCCGACGACGGCACGTGCATCGGCGGCACCGACCCGACCCCGCTCGTCGCGGGCACCTACATCACGCACGCTGTGATGCCGAAGGACAGCTCGGACACCCGGCCCTGCAACCCTGTCGGCGGGTCCCAGAACGTGAGCGACGCCAAGGGCGCCATCCCTGGCGACGGCTCTGGCTGCCTCTACCGCCCGGTCAAGGAAGAGGACGTCAACGTCGACCTGGGCAACAAGTTCACGCCGGCGATCCCGCCGCCCACGTGCACCGGCGACGACCACGTCATCGACCAGACGTCGCTCACCCCGAGGAGCACGTACTACGGCGTGGCCGGCGCGCACGCGCCGCTGTGCGACAAGCGCCTCGTCGTCCTGACCAACGGGCAGAACGCCAACGCCGACTTCCACATGATGACGAACTTCCGGACCGACCCGAACGGGACCAACGCGACCGACACCCGCACGGGTGACGTGCCGGAGCCGGGCCGCCTGGTCGGGCAGGTGTTCAACGACATCTACTTCGAGCGGGACAAGCAGTCCCCCTGGTACGGAGAGCCACGGCCCATCGTCGGCATCCCGGTCGGCATCTACGCGCGCGTGGACACGGTCTGCCCGGCGGACAACCCCGGCTGCGCGACCCCAAACGTGAACCTCCCGTACGACGCGAACAACTGGCGCCTCCTCACCACCACGACGACCAGCGCGGACGGCACGTTCGAGGCCCTGGTCCCGTCGACGGAGACGTTCAACTGCCCGATCCCCCAGGGACCGTGCCCGGGCATGTACCTGATCACGGTCGACGACCCCGGCTCGAAGGCCGCCCCGAACGCCGGGTACAACCCGAACGTCCTCACGGCGACCACACCGGCAGAGGCCTGGCCGGGTACGACGACCCAGCTCGACCTCCCGCTCGACCCGATCTCGGGCACCGGCTGCGAGGACCCGGCCGTGCCGGCCCGTCCGGAGGTGCTCCAGGTGTCGACGCCGTACGTCCCGAACGCAGTCGCCGCGAACGGCGGCAACGCCGCCAACCCGCGCCGCATCACGATCCAGGGCGACTTCATCGGCACCGCCGGTCCGACCGGCGCCACGGGCGGAACCGTCACCCTCACCGACGACCGCACCGGAACGGGGACCACGCTGACACGCGCCAACGGCGGCATCGTCAGCTGGACGCCGGGCTCAGGGGCCACACCGGACACGATTGTCATCCAGGTGCCCGCGCTCAGCGCCACGTTCCCGGCCGGGCAGAAGCAGCTGACGATCACGACCGCGAATGCGAACGGCGCTGTGTCCTCGGTCAACGGGATCACTGTGCACGCACTCGGCACCGGCGGCGGGGTGACCTACAACCCGCCGGTGGTCAACGTCGCCGCTCCACCGCCCGGTGCCGGCACCGACGCCCACGCGATCCAGCACGCGATCGACGGAGCGGCCGCGGGCAGCCTGCTCGTGCTTCGGCCCGGCGTCTACAACGAGAACGTCGTGCAGTGGAAGCCTCTGAAGATCCAGGGGCTCGGCGCCGGCGGCATCATCGGTGCCCACGAGCTGCAGGCACGCGACCCTGAGGACCCGCGCTTCAACATCGTCGGTTCCGTCATCGACGGCCGCTACTTCCAGCAGAACGCGACCGCCTACGACGCCACCGTCGCGGCCCACGCTCCGTACGCCGTCGATCCGACGATGCCGACAGTCCTGCGTGGTGCCGACCTGACGGTGGTGGCGCAGAGCGCGACCGCGTACAACGTCCCGGCCGGAACGGTCGGCGTCTTCAGCGCCGCCCGCACCGACGGTGTCGGACTCATGACCGGGCAGGGCGAGGGTGCCGGCGGCATCCAGGTCCAGGCCAACGCGAACAACCTGCAGGTCACCAACACGGTCCTCGAGAACAACAGCGGCGTGGTCGCCGGTGGCATGGCCATCGGCCAGCCGTACGCGCCCGCAAGCCACAACTACAACGTGCGCGTCTCCAACGACCGGTTCCTCGGCAACGGCGGCCTCACGCAGGCCGGTGGCCTCGGGATCTTCGACGACTCCAACAGCTACGAGGTCGCCAACAGCATCGTGTGCTCAAACTTCAGCGTGAACTACGGCGCCGGCGTCTCGCACATCGGGCTGAGCCCGAACGGCAACATCCACGACAACCAGATCTACTACAACGACGCCGTCGACTCCGGCGCCGGGGTCGCGATCGAGTCCGAGCTGCCGGTCGCCGGCGGGCTCGGGGCCGGCACCGGTCCCGTCAACGTGGACCGCAACCTCATCACCGCCAACTACAGCGGCGACGACGGCGGTGGGGTGTTCGTTCTCGACGCCCTGACCGCGGCGATCAACCTCCGCGACAACCTGGTGGTCGACAACGGTGCGGCCGACATCGCCGGCGGCATCATGCTCGACGACTCCTCCAACGTCCGGATCGTCAACACCACGGTCGCTAGCAACGTCTCGACCGCGTCGTCGGAGAACTCCGACGGCAACGCGCACTCGGCGGGCCTGGCCTCGGAGGCCAACGACCCGCTCTTCCAGGCGATGCTCCCCGCGGGCTCCCCGGACTTCTCGCGTCCGGCCGCGCTGTTCAACAACGTCTTCTGGAACAACACCGCGTACACGCTCGACCAGCCCGGACCCGGCGCGACGCTCGTCAGCCAGGGGGTCATCGACCTCGAGATCCACGGGACGACGAACAACGCCGACACGTTCACGCCGCGGTACTCCGACCTGACCAACGGCCAGATCCTCGGACCTGACGGCGTGCAGCGCCCGGTGCCGGCCGGACAGGGCAACCTGAGCTCCGACCCCCTCTTCGCGAACCCGATCGGGATCACGGCGGAGCTGGCCGTCACCGGGTCGCGGCTCGACCCGCAGACGGCGGCTGTGACCCTCACGGCCGGAGACCCACCCGTCGGGCTGACCAGCAACTTCCACATCACGGCAGGGTCGGGCGTGATCGACCGTGGCGTGCGCTGCTCGAACACCGCGTTCCCCGCACCCGCAGGCGCTCTGAACGCCTGCGCGGGCGGCGGCATCCAGGCGCCGACGCTGTCGCCTGCACTCGGTGGTCTCGGCGACTACGACGGCCAGTACCGCCCGCAGCTCCGGAGCCTGCGCGTCAGGACGCCGTGGGACCTCGGGGCCGACGAGCTCGTCGGAGTTCCGGTGGTCCTGCCGTGACCGACATCGTCGCCAGGGAGGGTGGGATGGAAACTCGCCAGAACGGCCTCGACCGGAGGGCCTTCCTCAAGTTCATGGGTCTCGGTGCCCTCGGCACGGTGGTCGCCGTGGACGTGCTGGGGCAGGGGTTGCTCGTCCCTGCCTCCGCCGCCACGACCGCGCTGTCGTTGATCGCGACCGACGGCTACATCAGCGTGCCCGGACGGGAGGGCAACCCGCTGTACATCTTCGGGTTCGTGCCGGTCGACCCGGGCCTGTCGGTCTCGCAGCTGATCTCGACGTACAAAGGCCACGCCAAGCACACGGCTCCGACGCTCGACTTCCTGCAGAACGACGACATCAAGATCACGCTGACCAACATGGGCCTGAAGCAGCGCCCGGACCTGGTCGACTCGCACACGATCCACTGGCACGGCTTCGACGTGCCGTCACCTCTGAACGACGGCGTCCCCGAGGTGTCGGTGGCCGTCCCGATCGCGAAGCAGTTCACGTACTTCTACCGCCCTCACAGGGAGGGCACGTACATGTACCACTGCCACTTCGAGGACGTCGAGCACGTGCAGATGGGCATGACCGGCATCGTGTTCGTCCGGCCGCTCCAGGACGGCACGACCGTCGGCGGCTTCTCGAAGTTCGCCTACAACGACGGCGACGGCTCGACGGGCTACCACCGCCACTTTGCGATCCTCATGAACGAGCTCTGGCGCGACTTCCACGACGGCGACCGCGACATCCAGGAGACCATCGCCACCGACTACGACCCGCACTGGTTCACGCTGAACGGTCGGGTCTACCCGCAGACCCTGCTCCCGAACGACTCGGCAAGCCTGCCCGCATCGCTGCGGATCGGCACACCGAACCCCAACTACGACGGCGCGATCGACTACAGCCAGCCCAACTCGGCGCTCGTCCAGGTGAACCCCGGCGAACGCATCCTGCTCCGGCTCGCGAACCTGGGCTACGAGCAGAACGCGATGCAGCTGCCCGGGATCCCGATGCACGTCATCGGGCAGGACGCCTCGCTGCTGCGCAACGGCGGTGTCGGCGGCGTGGACACGTCGTACTGGACGAACACGATCTACATCGGACCGGGCGAGGCCCGGGACGTCCTCTTCGACGCTCCGGCCTACAGTCCCGCCCTGCCCTCGGGCTCGGACACGCGAGGCGTCTACAACGTCTACTACTTCAAGAACCGCGACTGGCGGAAGCTCACCAACTTCGGAGCCCCTCCCGGCCCCGGCGGCATGATGACCGAGGTCCGCGTCTACCCGAACGCGCTTCCTCCCCAGACAGTCGTGAGCCAGACCTATGTCTGAGCGAGCGGTGGCCCCGCGCCACGGAGAGAAGTCAACGATGAGGCCACGAGCCCGGCGCGCCGCCGTCGTCGTCGCACTGGCCGCCGGGTTGGCGGTCGCTGCGCCACTGCCGGCCCAAGCCCTCCCGCCGGGCGCGCCCAAGACCGGGATGGTCTGCCTGGCTGGGACCGTCGTCGGCACCACGCGGACATTCGACCTGGTTGCCACGACCGGCTTCGTCGACACGCCGGACGGGAACAGCGTCTTCATGTGGAGCTACGGCAACGCCGACGCCCCGGACAGCGGCCGCTTCCAGACCCCAGGACCCGTGCTGTGCGCGACCCAGGGTCAGACTGTCGTCGTCCACCTCACCAACACGCTGCCCGAGCCCTCCGGGATCGTCTTCCCGGGCCAGGACTCGGCCGTGACGGCGACGGGCGGCAACCCCGGCCTGCTCACGAGCGAGGCCGCCGCGAACACCGGGACCGTCAGCTACAGCTTCACCGCGGGCAGCCCCGGCACCTACCTGTACGAGAGCGGCTCCGACGTCGCCAAGCAGGTCGAGATGGGCCTGTACGGCGCGCTCATCGTGCGTCCGACGATCGGCGACGGCTACGCGTACGACGCGTCCACGCAGTTCAACCCGGGCCGGGAGTACTTGCTCCTGCTGAACGAGATCGACCCTGACCTGCACCACGCCGTCGAGACGAACGGCACGTACGACCTGAACGCCCAACGGAACAGGTACTTCTCGATCAACGGCCGGCAGTTCCCGGACACGATCCGGGACAACGGCGACTCGGAGCTGCCCAACCAGCCGTACGGCTCGCTCGTGCGGATCCAGCCGAACACGCCGTCGAACAACCAGCCCGCGCTGGTGCGGATGATCAACGTGGGGCTGGCCAACCACCCGTTCCACCCCCACGGCAACCACACCACGCAGATCGCGCAGGACGGTCGCCTGGTGACCACGACCGAGCACTTCGGCGAGACGATCGCCTCGGGCCAGACCGAGGACTTCCTCCTGCGCTGGGACGACACCGACAGCTGGAACCCGACGACCAAGCCGTTCCCCGTGACCCCACCGAACTACCGGAACGTGTTCTTCAAGGACGGCAACACCTACTACAGCGGCAGTCCGTACCTGGGCTACAGCGGGACCCTGCCGACCGGGACCGTCTCGCAGAACATCTGCGGCGAGTGGTACTTCCCCTGGCACAGCCACGCACTGAACGAGTTCACGAACTTCGACCAGGGCTTCGGCGGGATGGGAACGCTGCTGCGGGTCGACCCGTCCGGCGGCTGCACCGCCTACCCGACGTCCACCAGCATCGTGGGTGGAACCCTCAAGAGCGGCGCGGTGTCGGCGCTCGGCGTCGACGACGCGACCTACTACCAGGTGAACCCGAAGGTCACGACACGGCCGACGGCGACCACCTCGACGGCCACGACGATCACGGTCGCGTCTGCGGTGGGGTTCCCGACCACCGGAACCTTCGACGTCCGCATCGACAACGAGGTCCTGGCAGTGACCGGCGGGCAGGGAACGACCACCTGGACGGTCACCCGAGGTCAGCTCGGTTCCACGGCCGCGGCCCATGCGACAGGCGCGACGATCACGGCCCTGGCGAACGACTGGTACGGCGCGTTCACGGGCGTGCCCGCCGGTGCCCAGAACCTCGCCGTGACCTACAAGGGCGCGAACTGCGCGACGACGACCGCCTCAAGCTGCTCGAGCCTGACCACCAACCTCCCGCAGCAGACCGTGAAGATCTGCAACTGGACCGTGGGTGGAGCGGCGGGCTGCGCGACGTCCACATCGGCCGGCTGGGTGACCCTGTCGGCTCCGCCACTGCCCGTCGGATCGACCGATGTCAGTTCCTCATGGGCCTTGCCCAACCCCGCGGCCGCCTACATCGGCACGGGGGCGAACGCGGGGCAGATCCGTGTGCTCGTGCACTCGCAGCGCTACACGGCACCCTCGCCGACCGCCTTCTCGACCTGGGGGAACCTCCTCAAGGTCGTCTACGACGCGCCATGACCAGACCCGAGCTGACCTGGAGGTTGGCGATGCCTGCACGCACCCGAACGAGGATCGCGGCGCTTGCCGCGATCGTCCTGGCCGGCGCGGGACTCACCCTCGTGAGCTCGAGCGCGTCGGCCGCCACGAGGTCCATCGCGTTGTGCGCCACGGCGGGGACCACCACCCTGCCGGGTGAGGTCGCGCCGATCCCCATCTGGGGCTTCGGCGTGCCGACGACCCCCGGCGACTGCTCCACGGCGACGGCCAGCCTGCCCGGCCCGACCCTGACGGTCGATGAGGGCGACGTCGTCACGATCGCCGTGACGAACGCCCTGCCGACCGGGACGGCCGACGTACCGCACACCCTCCGGTTGGAGGCCCCAGGGATCGCGTTCGCCCCCGGAGGAACAGACGCGCCGATCAGCTCGACCGTGACCCGAACGTTCACCGCGAGCGCACCTGGGACGTACCTGTACGAGAGCGGTGGGGACGCCGGCCGGCAGGAGGCGATGGGTCTCTACGGTGCGCTCGTCGTGCGGTCCGCGACCGCCAACCAGGCCTACGACTCCGCCTCGACCGCCTACGACGTCGAGGCCCTGCTCGTGCTGAGCGCGGTGGACCCGGCGTTCAACGCGGCACCGGACACGTTCGACCTGCACGGCTACAGAGCCACGTCGTGGCTCATCGGCGGCAAGGCCTACCCGGGGACGGCGCCCATCATCGCGACCTCCGGCCAGCGTGTCCTGTTGCGCTACCTGAACGCCGGCTTCGACAACTCCACGATGCTCATGCTCGGCATGCACCAGCACGTCGTCGCCCGGGACGCCCGACTGCTCGGCCACCCGATCGACGCCGTCGCGGAGACGGTCCCGGCCGGCGGCACAGAGGACACGATCGCCACGGTCCCGGCGACGCCGCCCCCGAGCACGAACGGCTTCCCGGTGTTCAACAGGCAGCTGCACGTGACCAACGGCCCCCAGGGTGGCTCGAGCCCGAGCCCGGCGACTGGCGGCGGCGCGCTGACCTTCATCCACCCGTGAACCTTCCCCGAGCGAACCGAGACGTCCCGTGACGAGCCAGACGACCGTCGAGCCGAGCGAGATTCCGACCTCGCCGAAACCCGCACGAGGCTCACGGTTGCTCGGGCTGCTCGTCGGCGCCGCGCTCGCAGCCGGGGTCGTCACGGCCGCGATCTGGCTGTCGCACGGCTCGCACCAGGACGCCACCGCGGCCGCCGACGCTGCGGTCCCGGTGTCGTGGGGCCGGGAGGCGGTCACTGCGGACGGGCTCGTCGCGCGGAGCGGGGTGCGGATCGTCGGGGTCACGGTCACGGGTGCGGGAGGCCTGGTCGACCTGCGGTACCAGGTCGTCGACCCCGACACCGCCGACGCCCTGCACGACCCTGCGAACCCACCGGCGGTCGTCGACGAGGAGACCGGACTCGTCGTCCACGACCTGTTCATGAACCACTCGCACAGCGGTCAGTTCAAGGCGGGCGAGACCTACTACCTCGTCTTCGATAACCCCAACGGCTGGATCCACACGGGCAGCGTCGTCACGGTCCTGCTCGGGGACGCGCAGGTGGACCATGTCGTCGTCGGGTAGGAGGCGTGTCCTCGCGGCTGTCCTCGGACTGTCGATGGTCGTCGTCGGCGGTACGGGTGCGGCTGCCGCCGCGCCGGGCCGGGCAGCCGCCGGGTCGATCGATCCGGCGCTCGAGGCGCAGCTGGCCGCTGCCGGGCCGTCTGACCTGCTCGACGTCGCCGTCGTCCTCACCACGAGGGCGGACCTCAGCGCGTCACGCAACCTGAAGCGCAAGGCGCGGCTCGGGGCCGTCGAGCGCACCTTGCGGACGCATGCGGACCGGGCACAGAAGGGGGTCCGGGCGCTCCTCGCTGCTCGACAGGACCAGCACCTCGCCACGGACGTGGTGCCGTTCTGGATCACGAACGAGGTAGACGTGCGCGCCACGCCCGCCGTGGTCCGCGAGCTGGCCGCGCGCCCGGACGTGGCGTCCGTGCGGTCCACGTTCGTCGTGCAGGAACCCACGGTCGGAACGATCGCGGCGGCCGCCACCGTCGCGACGGAGCCGAACATCGAGCACGTCGGCGCTCCCGGGATGTGGGCGCAGGGATTCCGTGGCCAGGGGATCGTCGTGGCGAGCATGGACACGGGCGTCGACGCGACCGACCCGGACCTGGCGAGCACCTGGCGCGGCGGCACGAACAGCTGGTTCGACCCGAACGGCCAGCACCCCACGGTCCCGACGGACGTCAGCGGGCACGGGACCTCGACGATGGGAGTCATCGTCGGAGGCGCGGCCGGCGGCAGCTCGATCGGGGTGGCTCCCGCCGCGAGCTGGATCGCCGTGAAGATCTTCGACGACCGTGGCGCCGCGACGTCGACCAACATCCACCGTGGGTTCCAGTGGCTGCTCGACCCCGACGGCAACCCCGCCACCCCCGATGCCCCCGACGTCGTCAACGACTCGTGGACGATGTCCACCGCGGGCTGCTCGCTCGAGTTCCAGCCCGACCTGCGCGCCCTGCGCGCCGCCGGGATCCTGCCCGTGTTCGCGGCAGGGAACGAGGGTCCCCTGGCGGGGTCGGTCCGCAGCCCGGCGAACAACCCCGAGGCCTTCGCGGTCGGAGGAACCGACAACTCCGACGCGCTGTACGCCTCCTCCAGCCGCGGGCCCGCGGGCTGTGCCGGGGCGACTGCGCCGAAGTTGGTCGCCCCGGCCGTCGGCATCCGGACCACCGACCTGTACGGCACCTACCGGACCGCGGAGGGGACGTCACTGGCGGCCCCGCACGTGGTGGGCGCGCTCGCACTGCTGCTCTCCGCGTTCCCGGATCTGTCCGCGGACCGGCAGGAGAGCGCCCTGATCGCCGGAGCCGTCGACGAGGGACCGGCGGGCCTCGACGACGACACCGGCTACGGGCGGCTCGACATCGGCGCTGCCTACCAGTGGCTCGCGAGCACGCCCGACTTCACGGTCGCGGTAGCACCGGCGTCGATGACGGTGCCGGCCGGGGGTTCCGCGACCGTCAGCGTCTCCGTCGGGGCTTCGACCGGCTTCGCCGGGGACGTCGCCCTCTCCTTCGCGGGCCTCGGGTCGTCGCAAGGCACGGGGACGTTCTCCCCGGCCGTCGTGACAGGCGGGGTCGGCTCCTCGACCCTCGCGGTCACGACCGACCCGAGCCTCGCCCCGGGCACCTACCCGCTCACCGTCACCGGGACGAGCGGCGCCCTCGCGCACGCGGTTCCGCTCACGCTCGTCGTCCCAGCGCCGCCGGGCTTCACCGTGGCGGCGTCTCCGACATCGTTGACCGCACTGGCAGGCGGCACGGCCACGTTCGCCGTGTCCGTCGCGCCGGTCAGCGGCTTCACCGGCGACGTCACTCTCTCGCTGGCGGGTCTGGCGGCGCCGTGGACCTTCTCCCCGTCGGTCGTCGCAGGCGCGTCCGGCACCTCCACGCTCACCGTGCCGCTCCCCGCGAACACCACAGCGGGCTCCTACCCCCTCACCCTCACCGGGACCAGCGGTGCGACGACGCGGACCACAACCGCCACCCTCATCGTCGCACCGCCGCCGGGCTTCACGCTCGGCGCGACACCCGCCGCACGGACGGTCAACGCGGGCAGCAGCACCTCGTTCACCACCGCCATCAGCGCACTGAACGGGTTCACCGGGGTCGTCACGCTCTCGGTGACCGGACTGGCCGTCGGCGTCGGGTCAGCGACGTTCGCCCCGCAGACGATCACCCGTGCCGGGAGCTCGGTTCTCACGATCATCACCCCGACGACCGCTCCGGGCGGGACCTACGCGCTCACCGTCACGGGGACGAGTGGTTCCGTCGTGCACACCGCGAAGGTCTCGCTCGTCGTCGTCGCGCGCGACTTCTCGCTCTCCGCCACACCCAGCTCGATCACTGTCACCCGTGGCCAGACCGGTTCGTCCGTCGTCTCGGTCGGCGCGGTGGGCGGCTTCACCGGAGGCGTCGCGCTGTCGGCCACCGGGCTGCCGTCCGGGGCGTCGGCCACCTTCTCCGTCAACCCCTTGGTCACGAGCGGCTCGTCGACAGTCCGCGTCAGTACAACCTCTCAGACCCCGCGCGGCACCTACTCCGTGCGGATCACCGGCACCAACGGGTCGCTTGTTCACCAGGTGACCGTCACGCTGGTCGTGCGGTAAGAGCCAGGCGCCTCTCGCACACGTGCGTGCCTCGGCCGTCGGCTCGGCCGGCGAACACGTCGGGCCGGCCCGTGCGATGGCCGCAACCCGTCCCCCCGGTCGGTTGCACCCTGCCTCGATGCGGTCCGGCCTCAACGCCGGTTGTCGAGCGTGGCCAACGTGTCGTCCTCCACCCGCCGGTCGGCCTGCACCGGTGCCCGCTCCGACCGGACTGTGCGAGCTGAACGGCGGCGGACCGCGGCGAACACGAGTGCGACGACGACCAGCCCCAGCGCCAGCCCGTTCGCGTACGGGGCGAGCGGGTGTCCGACGGGCCGAGCGGTCGGCTCCTCCCCGGCCGGAGAGCCGACGTGCCACGTGACCGGGACGGCCACCTGCGCGCCGGCCCTGTCAACGACCGCCGTGACGGGGACGACGCCGGTCGCCGCGACCGCGGCGGTACCGAAGTACCGCCCGGGTCCGACCTCCCGAAGCCCCACCACGATGGGCTGCGCCCCGGTCGCGAGCTCCAGCCGGACGCCGTCGACGGGAGCGGGGGCGGGTCGTCGGGTGCTCACGACGCTCACCGTGAACCCGTACGCGCCGGGCTGGCTCGGCGTCGCCGAGAGGGTGACCACCAGGTCTGCCAAAGACCCGCTGACCACCTGCGCAGACGCCACGGTCGGAACACCCGGTGCTTCCCGTGGCGCGGTCTCGGCCAGCAGTCCCACGACAACCAGCAGAACCGCTCCGGCACCGGCCTCGACGGCGACCAGCCGCCGGGAGAGCGGCCGTGGGCCGCCGAGCAGCCGGGCGTCGTGCAGGCTGGTCGAGTTGAGCAGGCCGAGGGCGAGCAGCACGGCGACCATCCCGATCTTGGCCAGCAGCGTGTGCCCGTATCGGGTCGTCAGCAGGTCGTGGACCGACTCGAGCTGCCGCCCCGCACCGAACAGCCCGCTGACCAGCACGACGGTGACGCTCACCAGCACGAGGCGGGTGAACGGCTGCCGGCACGCTCGGGCCAGCGCCACACCGCTCGCGCCGGCGGGATGCGGCCAGAGCATCACCGCGATCCCCCCGACCGCGCCGAGCCACAGGCACGCCGCCGCGATGTGCACGGCGTCGGCGCCGATCGTGATGGCGCGGCTCGAGTCGACGGCGGCTGCATGGCTGCCGAGCGCCTCGACGACGACGAGGGCGACGGTTCCAGCGACAGCCGCGACGCTGCGGCCGATCGCCGGGCCGGTCCGTGATCGCGCACCGACCAGGATGGCCAGCACGGCCAGCAGGACGAGCTCACGGGCGAGCCAGAGGTGTCCCCACCGCGTGGCGCCGAGCAGGCTGCCGACGGTCGACACCCACGAGCCGTCGCGTGGACGCAGAAGGCGCCCCTGCTCGATGAGGTCGGCGAGGCCCACCACCGCGCCGAGTGCCGCGGCGCCGATCCCCATCAGGAACAGCCGGTTCCGCGTGGTGCGCACCGTCACCGCCACCAGCGGCGGCGGTTCGGCGAGCCCCGCCACGATGCCTAGCACGGCCAGGGCACCGACGAGCGCGGCGAGCGCGGCGATCCGCGCCCACTTCAGCAAGACGGCACTCAGCGTCGGACCGGTGGCCGCGCCGAACGTCGGGGCGGGCGCGGCCGTGGGTGCTCCGACAGTGAACACGACCGTCCCGGACGAGGTGTGGCCGTCGTCCGCGGCCAGAACCTGCCACAGCACGCCGTAGGTCCCCATCCCGAGCCTCGGCAGCGTCAGGGTGAGCACCTTCGCGTCGGCCCCGTGCTTGTTCCGGATGCCGCCGACCGTCGCACCGTCCTGGTCGACCAGGCGGGCCGAGCTCAACGGTTGCGAGATCTCCTCGTCAAACCACAGCGTGACGGCCTGGGGGGCCCGCGCGACGACCGACCCGTTCACCGGATCGGACCGGAGGAGCAACGCATGCGCCTCTGCGGCTGGGGCGCCGAGCGCGAGGATCAGGAACGCCAGCGCGGCGACCACCGAGACGCGACGGGGCGCAGACGTTCGCGTGGCGGCCGCGCCCAGACGGCCGCCCACGGAACCGATGGACGCGTCCATCCGCGTCGCCACCTTCCTGGTGATGGCCGTAACGCTAGAGGTGGACGCCCCACCGCGACGGTGGATGACGGAACTGTCACCGGACGGTCACCCTCCGTCCTGACCGGGACCACCCACGGCTGCGCAGGCGTCGTCGCCGCTCGGCGTCGATCGATGGTTGAGGACTGCCAGCGGATGGCCGCGCGAGAACACTGACTGCACCGCTCGCGACCCGCCGCGGTCATCAGGCTAGTAAGCAGGTGCTCTTCGGACAGGAGGCGGTGTGGAGGAGGACGGGTCGGGCTCGGCGCCATCACCGCAGCGGGGCGGAGACAGGCGTAGCGGCGTGCATTCAGACCCCAACTACACCCTCATCTGCGATGAGGCTGTCAAGCCCTCGCTGCAACGGCGAGGTCGGAGAGCGCGTCGGCGATGACGCGGTCGCGGTCCGCCGCCGCGTGCTGGTACTTCATGGCCATCGTCGGCGTGGTGTGCCCGAGACGGGCCATCAGCTCGGCAACGGTCGCTCCCGACGCCGCCGCGAGCACGGCGCCTGTGTGCCTCAGACCATGAAACGTCAGATCCGGTCGGCCGGCGGCGGCCTTGGCCCGGTTGAACGGAGTTCGGAACCTGTGCGGCGAGAGCTGGACGTTCTGTCCCTCCTCCAGCGGGAACAGCAGCGCGTCCGGGCCCCTGGCGACGTGCTGGCGCAGGTGCGTCGCGAGCATCGGCAGCAGGTGCGGCAGGATCGCGACGTCCCGGGAACCCGCCTCGGTCTTCGGGGTGTCGACCACCGGCGCCCCGGTGAGCCAGGTGACACCCCGACGGATCCGCAGCACCCCGGAGGTGACGTCGACATCAGCGCGACGCAGCTCGGTCACCTCGCCGAAGCGGAGCGCGCACCAGGCGCCGAGCAGGACCATGGGGCGAAAGCGCTCGTCGACCGCGGCGGTGATCGCTTCCAGCTCGGCGAGCGAAGCCGGACGGATCGGCTTGGCGCGCTTCGTCGATCCTGCGCCGGAGACCCGGCACGGGTTCGCAGCGATGAGGTCGTCCCGGTGGGCGGTGCCCAAGATGGTGCGGAGCAACGCATACACGTGCGCGCGCTCTGTGGGTCGGCCGGGCAGCAGTGTGGCGTGCCACGCCCGGACCGCAGCCGGAGTGATCTCGGCGAGCCTGACGTCAGCCCACGTGGGCATGAGCGCCCTGCTGAGCTGACGGGTGTAGAGCGTGCGCGTGGAGACCTTGAGTTCCCTCCCCGCGAGCCACATGGAGGCGTACTCGCCGAACGTCGTCACGATGGCGGTCGGGTTGACCTTGCCCTCACCGATCAGAGTGCGCTGCTTCGCGAGCCAGGCCGTCGCCTGAGCCTTCGTGCCGAAGGTGTCCGGTGCGGTGATCGAGTACTCGGATTCGGGCACCCGGTACCGGGCCTGGTAGCGGCCGCTGGGGAGCTTACGGACCGACCCAAAATCACGTCGCGACACCCGCTCGCCCTCCCCGCCGTGCCAGATACGTGCCAGAAGTCGGCGAAATCTGACGCTACGCCGTTCACGACGGGAACCGCGAAAGGATGACGGACATGCAGGTCAGGTGCCTATTCGGCACCCGTTATTCCACTCGGTTCACAGGGCATATCGAAAGTTCGAGTCCTTTCGCGGGCACATATGCTGCAGGTCAGAACGTCGGTGGGGGCGGCCGGCGCAATGAGGCGCGTCTGACTACCTTCCGGAAGCTGCGCGACAGGGTGATCGATACCCTTGCCGGCGTCCATGGCGGCGCCGCGACGCGCAGAGCTGCATCCGCCGATCTGTGGAGCCGCCCGGTGGAGTCGTGACTCGGCCATCACCGGATGGCCCGTCAGTTGACCGGTCCGGTCAACTGACCCGATCGCAGGCGGCTCAGGCGAGCGAGAGGAAGAGCTTCTCAAGCTTGGCGACGTCGAGCGTGCCGGTGTCGTCGCCCTCCTCGGTACGGATCAGGCACTGGCGCATGCCGGCGGCGATGATGGCGAACCCTGCACGGTCGAGAGCGCGAGAGACGGCGGAGAGCTGGGTGACGACGTCCTCGCAGTCTCGACCTTCGTCGAGCATCCGCACGACAGCGGTGAGCTGGCCCTGCGCGCGCTTGAGCCGGTTCGACACCTTGGACATCTGGTCCTTGTCGAGCTCCATCGGGAACCCCTTTCGTGGGCGAGCGGGATGCCCCCGGTCGTACTCGGCCAGGGGACGGTCGGTCAGGGGCAGGTGCACTGCTGGTCTCGCGGTACGGCGGCCAGCACGGCGTCGACGTGCATCCCGCAGCCGGTCCAGGTGACCTTGCCACACGTCGAGCATCGGGCGGGTGAGCACATGGGGTTCTCCTTCGGTTGTTCGGCTGACGCCGCGGGTCGGATGGGCTGCGGTCAGCGCCGGACGGCGCCGCCCGCGGCCTGCCAGGCGCCGATGCCGCCCGACAGGCTCGTTGCCTCGAAGCCGAGCTGGCGCAGGGACCGAGCGGCGCTGCGGGACCGCATGCCGGACGCGCACATGACCACGACGGGCGTGCCCTGCTTCAGGCGTCGGGGTGCCGAGTCGAGGTCACCGAGCGGCACGTGCAGCGCCCGGGGTGCATGGCCGGAGCTCCACTCGGACCGCTCCCGGACGTCGAGCAGGGCGGCGCCGTCGCGAACGAGCTCGAGTGCCCGGGCCGCCTCGACGGTCGACGGAAGGCCGGTCGGGTCGTCCGTGCGGCCGAACATCCGGCGCAGGCTGGTGGTGAGAGACATGGTCGTGCTCCTTGAGCGGTCAGGCGACGAGGTCGGGGCGGACGGCGGTGAGGGTGAGCCACCCGCCGGAGAGGTTCTTGGCGTCGAGCCCGTCGGAGAGCAGGACGCGGGTGGCGATGTGGGAGCGGACACCGGAGGCGCAGTGCACGCTCACCGGTCGCCCGCCGGCGGCGGCGCGGACCTCGTCGAGGCGGTCGCGGAGCTCGGTGTGCGGGACGTGGAGCGCCGACTTGAGGTGGCCGGCGTCGAACTCGCCCTGCGAGCGGACGTCCAAGACCAGCGTGTCCGCGAGGACGTCGTCGAGCTCGCTCGGGTGCCACTGCGGCATCGTGCCGTCGAGCACGTTCTGGGCGACGAAGCCGAGCATGTTGACGGGGTCCTTGGCCGAGCCGTAGGGCGGGGCGTAGGCCAGCTCGAGCTCGGCGAGGTCGTCGGCGGCCATCCCCGCGCGCAGACTCGTCGCGAGCACGTCGATGCGCTTGTCGACGCCGGCTCGTCCGACGCCCTGGGCACCGAGCAGTCGACCGTCGGGGGCGAAGGACGCGACGAGGTGGATCTGCTCGGCGCCGGGGACGTAGCCGGCGTGGTGCCCGGGGTGGATGCGGACGACCTCGTGCTCGATCCCCGCTCGTGCGAGGGTCAGCTGGCTCGCTCCGGTCACGGCGGCGGTGAGGCCGAACACGCGCACGATCGCCGTGCCAAGCACCGCCGCTCGCGGCGTCGTGCGGCGACCCAGGATCGAGTCGGCCGCGCGTCGGCCCTGTCGGTTGGCCGGTCCGGCCAAGGGCACGGGACCGGCGGCACCGGTGACCGCCTGGATGACCTCGATCGCGTCGCCCACCGCCCAGATGTGCGGGTCGGAGGTGCGCTGGTCGGCGTCGACCCGGATCGCGCCATGGTGCCCCAGGTCCAGGCCCGCGTCTGCCGCGAGTCCGCTGGCCGGGCGCACGCCGACATTGACCAGGACCAGGTCGGCGCGCAGCGACGTCTCGTCGGACAGCGTGACGGCGACCCGGTCCCCCGTCTCGGCGGTGATGCTGCGCGCCGAGACGCCCAGGTGCAGGCCGACGCCATGCGAGCGGAGCTCGTCGGCGAGCAGCGGCGCCAGCTCGGGGTCGAGGGGAGGCAGCACCTGGTCGGCCAGCTCGACCAGGTCGACGGTCAGGCCACGGGCGACGAGCGCCTCGACGGCCTCCAGGCCGATGAAGCCGGCGCCGACGACGACAGCACGCGGCTTCTCGTCGCCCGATCGGTCGGCCACCAGCCGCGCCACGTGCTCCTCGACACCGTCGAGGTCCGGGATCGTCCGCAGGGAGTGGACGGCGGGGTGGTCCAGACCGGCGATCTGCGGACGGACGGCGACCGCGCCGGGTGACAGCAGCAACGCGTCGTACCCGAGGTCGTACGAGCCGTCGCCGGTGGCGACCGAGACCGTCCGCGCAGAGCGGTCGATCGCCGTCACCCGGCTGCCGGTCCGCACGTCGAGCGCGAGTGCCGCACCGAGCGACGCGGGCGTGTGCAGGAGGAGATCGTCGCGCCGCGCGATCTCGCCACTCAGCCGGTACGGAAGCCCGCAGTTGGCGAACGAGACGAAGTCCGACTGCTCGAGAACCACGATCTCGGCGCCCTCGTCCAGGCGCCGCGCGCGCGCCGCGGCACTCATGCCGCCGGCAACGCCACCGACGACGACGATCCGCAGACAGGAAGCGTTGGACGGAGAAACGGTGGAGTTCATGACGTCACTATACCCCCCCGGGTATATGCTTCCGTCCTCTCTTTCCCACAGGGTCGCGGCTCCACGCCACGCGACGGCGCAGCCGACGCGTGACCCTGGGCCGGTGCCGCTGGGGTCAGGCCAGCCCGTAGGGCAGCTTGGTGGCCGCGGCGATCTCCAGGAGCCGGTTGTACTTGGCGACGCGTTCCCCGCGGGCGGGGGCGCCGGACTTCAGCTGCCCGCATCCGGTGGCAACGGTCAGGTCGGCGATGAAGCTGTCCTCGGTCTCCCCGGACCGATGGGAGACCATCTGGGTGTAGCCGGCCTCACGGCACAGCCGCATGGCCTCCAGCGTCTCGGTGACCGACCCGATCTGGTTCAGCTTGATCAGGGCCGAGTTGCCGATCTTGCGCTCGATCGCCTCGGTGATGATCGCCGGGTTGGTGACGAAGATGTCGTCGCCGACGATCTGCGTGGTGTCGCCCAGGCGCTCGGTCAGTGCGGGCCCAGCCGTCCCAGTCCTGCTCTGCCAGGCCGTCCTCGATCGACCACACCGGGTAGCTCTCCGTGATCTGGGCGTACCGCTCGACCATGTCCTGGCTGCTCAGTGAATCGCCCCCGACGTGGTAGAGCCCGTCGCGGTAGAACTCGCTGGCGGCGGGGTCCAGGGCGATGGCCACACCGCGCCGGCCAGCCGGGTAGCCAGCCGCTTCGATGGCGCTCACGAGAAGCGCGAGCACGTCCTCGGGGGCGGTGATGTCGGGAGCGAAACCACCCTCGTCGCCGAGGCCCGTGGCGAAGCCGGCGTCGTGCAGCAGGCCGCGCAGCTTGCCGTAGACCGCGGCACCCGCCCGGACTGCCTCGGGCATCGAGGACGCCCCGATCGGCGCGATCATGAACTCCTGGAAGTCCAGCGAGTTCGGCGCGTGGGCGCCTCCGTTGAGGACGTTGAAGTGCGGCACGGGCAGCCGCAAGGTCACGCCGGCCGGCTGCAGGTACTCGTAGAGCGGGGCGGACCCGGCGGCCGCGCGCGCGACGGCCATGGAGACCCCGACGATCGCGTTGGCTCCCAGGCGCGCCTTGGTCGCCGTGCCGTCGGCGTCGCACATCGCCTCGTCCAGCTCCGCCAGCGAGGCCCACGGGCGCGACCGGGCAAGCTCCGCCAGCTCGCCGTTGACGTTCGCGACGGCGGTCGTCACGCCCTTGCCGCCATACCGGTCGGGGTCGCCATCGCGCAGCTCCACGGCCTCCCGGGTGCCGGTGGAAGCGCCTGACGGCACTCCCGCCCGTCCGATGCTGCCCGACGCCAGCTCGACGTCGACGCGCAACGTCGGGTTGCCGCGCGAGTCCAGGATCTCCAGGGCCTTCAGGCCGGTGACTGAAAAGCTGGTGCCTGTCGAAGCCGTCATGGCTTCCTCCTTCGCCGTCGCGCCGCCCACTGTGAGCGGTGAGAAGCGAGACCAGGCTGGATGCCTGCGGGGAGACGGCTGAGGTATCACGGCAGCCTCCGGACTCGCGTCGAGACCAGGGACCGTTGGCGGCATCGCTGCCGCGGTTGAAGGCGAGCCCCACCGCCGTGATGAGTCCACGCTAGGGCAGCTCGTTCTCTCGCGCGCGTGCCGAAGGTCCCGGGAAAGGTCAGCCGCGGTGGGGGTCATAGACGTCGGGTACCACGTCGCGGCCTTCGTCGGCCGGCGCCGACGTCTGTGCCCGGGATCAGCGGCCGACGCGGTCTCCGGCCTCGGCATCGGCCTGGTGGTCGCGGTCGGGGTGGTCGGTGCGGCGGCGACCGTCTCGCGATGGAGCCGGCCCGAGCTCGACAGACTCCCGGCTCGGCGCCGAGCACGCCGGAGGCGCACCTCGACGACCGGCACGACGCGCATCCAGTCCGACTCGCCCTGGGAAGCTGCAAGCGGGACCGCCCACTCCCGCAGAACCGGCGCCAGCTGCGGCCACGGACCAGGATGCGCGTCGCAGTGGGTGCGCAGCACCGCGCCGCCTTCCTCGGCAGGCCGGGTCCGCGCGACGCCCCGGACACGCTGCAGCCGCCCCACCGAGATCAGGACGCGAGGCTCGAGGATGTTCCGGTACCCCTGGGAGCCGGGCCCCAGCCCGGCTCCGAAGCGCGAGGTCGTCTGCGGGCCGGTCGACCACCTCGAGCACGACCTGGCGCGGGCACGCGTCGACAAGGTGGCCTCCGAACCGCCTCCTCACCGGGGGACATCCCTGCGCCGGAACCCGACCAGCCCGGCCACCACCAACCCGACCGTGACGGCGCACAGCCACGCGATCGCCGAGCCGTTCGCCGCTTCGATCGGGAGCCGGCCGATCGCGTGCAGGGGTGAGATCGAGCGCATCCACTCCGGTAGCGACAACGTCTCGCCCAGCAGCTCGACCAGTGCGACGTACGCGATCGCGGCCCAGATGGCCGCCGTGGCACGAGGAAGTGCACCCACGAGGAGGACTCCGAACGCGCCGATCACGAGCACCGTCGGCAGGTACTCGACGCTCGCGTGCAGCACGCCTCCACCCCCGCCGCCGGTCGATCCAGCGACCACGGCCGCCAACCCGGCACCGCCTGCGAGGCCGACGACGCACGCACCGAGCACGACCGTCGCGCTGTGGACGCCCAGCCAGCGGACCCGCGGGACCGAGGAGGCCAGGACGGGCTCAAGACGCCCCGCGGTCTCCTCGTCCCGGATGCGCCCGATCCCCTGGGCGGCGCACCCGATCGCCATCAGCACGACCAGGACCAGCACGAAGGACACGTACCAGTCCGTAGCCCCGCCGGCGCTCCCGTTGCCGAACACGTCAGCGAGCGACGGGTTCGCGTTGATGACCTCCGCGATGTCATCCGTGAAGATCCCGAACACCGCTCCGACCGTGGCCGCGCCGAGTGCCCAGGCGACGATGGACGGGCCGTGCCCACGCACGGCGAGTCCGATCGGACGGGCGAGCGGGCGGGACGCGCGGCCCGGGCCGGGGCGAGATGGCACCAGCGCGGACCCGAGGTCGCGACGGACGACGAGCGCCAGCCCAGCCCCGACCAGGGTCGCCGCCGTGCCGTAGGCGAGGAGCAGCGGCCACCACCGCTGGTCGTCGGCAAATGCTCGGGACTCCTGCTGCCACGCCAGCGGGGACAGCCATTTCCATCCGTTGTCCTTGACGTCGCCGATCGCGCGCAGGACGTACGACGCGCCGAGGACGAGCAGGCCGACGCCGATGACGTCGGAACCCCGCCGGACGAGCTGGCCGACGAACGTGGCCAGGCTGGCGAATACGGCTCCGAGGCCGACGATCGAGAGGGCGTACAGGCCTGCGTCGTCGAGCCCGACCCCGTACGCCAGCAGCGACGCGACGATGCCCAGCCCGACCAGCACCAGGACGCCGAACGCCACGATCAGCGCGGCCAGCCAGGGCGCACGCGGGCCGACGGAGCGGGAACGCAGCAGCTCCAGCAACCCGGACTCCTCCTGTGCCCGGGTGCCGCGCGTGACCAGCAGCAGCCCGAGCAGCGGCACCGCGATCGCCGCGATGAACCCGAACTCGTTGGCGGCGACACCGCCGAGCGTCGTCGCCCCGTAGGGCGTGCCGTTGATCGCGGCGAGCGCCGGGTCGGAGCCGATGGTGTCGCCATACGTCTGCAGGAGCTCGGGCGTGGGGTAGGTGGAGTCGATGGCGGAGACCGTCGCGGCGTAGGTGGCGACCAACGCGCCCACCCACACCGCCAGCGACACCCAACCCGTGCGCAGCTGGAGCCGTAGTGCGACCCCGAGACCGCCTCGGCGTGCATCGCTCACGCCGGCTCCTCCTCGTACGCGCTGAGGAACAGCTCGTCGAGGCTCGGCGGCCGCACGGTGAGGGACTCCAGGCCCGGGCTGAGCAGGGGGCGCAGGACGTCGTCGAGCGCCGCGGGATCGACCGTGAACGTCAGGTCGTTGCCGTCGACCACCAGGTCACCGACGGCTTCGTTCCCGGACATGTCGGGAGCGGGTCCTCGCGTGACGGCGTGCACCGACGTCCGGGCCACCTTGCGCAGCTCAGCGACGCTCCCCGACAGCACGGTCCGCCCACGGCGGATGATCGTGACGTTGTCGCACAGCGACTCGACCTCGCTGAGGATGTGGCTGGACAGCAGCACGGTCGCGCCGTCGGCCGCGCGCTCCCGGACACACTCTCGGAAGACCTCCTCCATGAGCGGGTCGAGGCCCGACGTCGGCTCGTCGAGCACCAGCAGATCGGCCGGCGCGGCGAAGGCCGCCACGAGCGCGACCTTCTGCCGGTTGCCCTTGGAGTAGTCGCGCACGCGCTTGGACGGGTCGAGGTCGAACCGCTCGAGCAGGGCGGCGCGACGAGCCTCGTCGAGCGGCGCCCCGGACGACCCGAGCACGTCGATGCACTGGCCGCCTGTCAGCTTCGGCCACAGGTCGACGTCGCCGGGCACGTAGGTGAGCCGCCGATGCAGCCGGACCGCGTCACGCCACGGGTCGGCCCCGAACAGACGAGCCTGGCCGCCGGTGGGCCGCACGAGCCCGAGCAGGATGCGGATGGTCGTGGACTTCCCGGCCCCGTTCGGCCCAAGGAATCCCCGCACCTCCCCTGGGGCGAGCGTCAGATCCAGACCGTCCAACGCCCGCACCCTGCCGAAGCGCTTCTCGAGCCCCCGCACATCGATGACGAGATCGCTTACCACTCGAGCCTCCCGGTGGATACTGGCAGCCACTGCCAAATGACAGTAACTGCACGAAACGATCCGATGGAACTTCGAGGGGCGGCATGACGGGACTCAGGGAGCGCAAGCGCGTCGCGGCGATGGTGCAGATCCAGCGCACCGCGCTCGACCTGTTCGCCGACCGCGGCTACGCCGAGGTCTCGGTGGCCGAGATCGCCGCCGCCGCGAACGTCGCCGAGCGGACGGTGTATCGCTACTTCGGCACCAAGGAGATGCTCGTCGCCTACGACCCGCGCGACATCGCCGCGATCGACACCATGGTCGCCCTGGCGGCCGAGCACGGCCTGCTCGAGGCAGCCCGGCGCACCGTCGCCGACCTGCCGGACGTGGCGGCGACCGCCGCCGACGGTCGGCGCGCGATGACGCAGCTGCGTCTCCTGACCGCGGAGCCGGCCTTGGCCGCGGCGTTCGCGATGGTCGGTCACACGCTCGGGGACGCCTTGGGTTCGCGGACCGCCGCCGCTCGGGGGCTTCCTGCCGACGACCTGGCCTCACGGGCCCAGGCCCGCGCGCTGATCGCGGCCCTCACGGCCGCCGTCGAGGACTGGTACGCGCGCGACGGCAGCACCGACCTGCGCGCTTTGCTGGTCGCGGCGCTCGACGCGGTGGGTCGTCTCGGGCAGGTGCCTCACGGACGAGCGTCCTAGCGTGGGTGCCCTCAGCCGCCGTCGGGCTGACCGTCGTGAGCGTCGGCCCCGAGGTGGACGCTCAGGCCTACCGCACCGGGACGTGCGGGATGCAGAGCGCGATGGATACGGCGACCGTTGGCAGCCCGAAGCGCAACCACCCGGGAGGTCAGAGCCGCTTCTCGACGAGGACGACGTCGCGCCAGCGGCCGGCGAGCGGCCCGTAGGTCATCTGGCCGAGCCGCTCACGCGTGCCCACGACCCGGAACCCGACCGCAGCGTGGACCGCGAGGCTGGGGATGTTCTCGGGGAAGATGCCGGACTGCACGGTCCAGACGCCGCGTCGCTCGGCGTTGGCGAGCAGGCCCTCGAGCAGGCGTCGACCGGTCCCGCGGCCCCTGACGGCGGGGGCGACGTACACCGAGTGCTCGATGACGCCGGCATAGGCGCAGCGGTCGGAGACGGCCGAGGCGGCGGCCCAGCCGACGACGCGGCCTAGCTCGTCGAGCGCGACGAGCCGGTGGTCGGCGAGCTTGCCGGCGTCGAACGCCTCCCAGGTCGGCGGTCGGGCCTCGAAGGTCGCGTGCCCCGTCGCGATGCCGTCCGCGTAGATGCGTTCGACGTCGGACCAGTGGTCGGCCGTGAGCGGCGTGATCGTGAGTGCGGACGCATCGGTCATGCCGAGGCTCCCGCCGTCAGATGCGTGCCCAGCTGGTGCGTGATCGCGTCGAGTGCGCCGGGAACGAGCGCGTAGTACGCCCAGACGCCCCGCTTGTCACGGCTCACCATGCCGGCATCGACCAGGACCTTGAGGTGGTGGGACACGGTGGGCTGGCTCAGCCCGACGGGCTCGATCAGGTCGCACACGCACGCCTCGGAGCCCTCGTGGGCGGCGATGAGCGACAGCAACCGGAGCCGGGCCGGGTCGGCCAGCGCCTTCATCGTCCGCGCAAGGTCCACCGACGCCCGCTCGGTGATCGGCGCGCGCGCGAGCGGGGTGCAGCAGGCGCTGTCGGTCGTGCCGATCACGGGAAGCAGGTCCAGCGTCATGGGCCCAGTCTCGCGCAGACATCCATGGTTGTCGATATTGACAGACGTCGATGGATTGGGCCAGGTTACGTATCGACGGTTGTCGATACGTGAGGAGGCGGTCGAGATGGACGACATGCATGAGCAGGTGCGGCGGCGGTATGCGCTGGCGGCGGTGCAGGGTGGCGACGAGGGATGCTGCAGCGCGGGCGTGTGCGCTCCGGACTCGATCGTCGTCGACGAGAAGTTCGGGGCCGGCCTGTACAGCGCCGCCGACGCGGTGAGCATCCCGGCGGAGGCGCTGGCGGCCTCGCTGGGCTGCGGCAACCCGTTGGCCGTGGCTGAGCTGCGGGGCGGGGAGCGGGTGCTGGACCTGGGGTCGGGTGGCGGCATCGACGTGCTGCTGTCCGCGCGACGGGTGGGCCACGACGGGTTCGCCTACGGCGTGGACATGACCGACGAGATGCTCGACCTGGCCCGCGCGAACGCGACCAAGGCGGGCGCCACGAACGTCGAGTTCCTCAAGGGCACCATCGAGGACCTGCCGCTGGGTGATGCGGAGGTCGACGTCGTCATCTCCAACTGCGTGGTGAACCTCTCCACGGACAAGACTGCGGTGCTCGCCGAGGCGTTCCGGGTGCTCGTCCCCGGCGGCCGCGTCGGCATCTCCGACGTCGTCGCCGAAGATCACCTGACGGCCGAGCAACGTGCTGAGCGCGGTTCTTACGTCGGATGCATCGCGGGCGCCCTGTCCCGGAGCGAGTACCTCGATGGACTCGCGCTGGCCGGCTTCGCCGACGCCGAGGTCACCTTCACCCACGAGGTCGCGGACGGCATGCACGGCGCCGTCGTCCGCGCCCGCAAGCCCTTCTAGGAGGAGCGGTGCACCCGGACCTGTACTACGTCCTGCACCAGGAGCGCGAACGTGAGCTGGCTGCCGAGCTGCGCCACCGACATGCCACGCACGAGCGTCCGGCGCCCGCGCCGCGCCCCGTCAGGCGGCTGTGGCCCACTCTCGCCGAGGTCATGCCTGGCATGCCGCGGCGCACCCGTCGGGCGAGGTACGCGCCGCCGGTGGTGTGCTGCGCGACCGCCTGAGGATCGGATGGGCGCCCTCGTGCGGTACGGGTCCCGCCATCACGCGCGGGTGGGCGCCACCCCGAGCTCATCGAGCAAGCCGAGGATGCGACCTCGGATCTCGTCGCGGATCAGCCGTACCGACTCGATGCCCTGACCCGCCGGGTCCTCGAGCACCCAGTCCTCGTACCGGGTGCCGGGGAAGTACGGACAGGCGTCGCCGCAGCCCATGGTCACCACGACGTCCGATGACTGGACCGCCTCGGCCGTGAGGATCTTGGGTTGCTCGGCGCCGATGTCGATCCCCAGCTCGGCCATGGCCTCGACCGCGACCGGATTGACCATGTCCGCGGGCATCGAACCGGCGGAGCGGACCTCGACGGCGCCGCCCGAGAGCGCGGACAGGAATCCAGCAGCCATCTGGGACCGGCCAGCGTTGTGGACACAGACGAACAAGACACTGGGCCGGGCGGTGACGGATGCAGGCATGTCGCTCCTGGAGTGGGTCGTGGGTAGGGCGTCGGGCGTCGGGCAATGAGTAGCGGCTACGCCGCGAGAAGGCGGGGTGCGAAGTTCCGTATGCGGCGGTCCAGGTCGGCCACCGCACCATCGAAGGCCTCGTCGGAGCCGACGCGGGTCGGGTCCGGGACGGACCAGTGCGCATCCGCGTGCAGGCCGATCTCCTCGTGAGCGCGGTCGCACACGGTGATCACGAGGTCCTGGACCGTGCGCACGTCGTCGACGTGCCGGGGAGCGACGAGGCGCAGCGGCAGCTGATGGCGGCTCGCCGCCGCCACCGCACCCGGGTCGATCGCGTCCGCCGGATGAGTTCCGGCCGATGCCACCGGCACCCGGCTGGCACGACGCCACAGGGCAGCGGCCAGGTGGGATCGCGCGGAGTTCGCCGTGCAGACGAACAGCACGCGCGACGGCCTCGGGACCGGGTGGGCCGAGCCGTCGAGGTTCGCCGGGACGAGCCGCAGGTAGGTGCGCCGCCGATCGCCCTCGGACCGCACCCTCTCGACCAGCCCTCGCGCGACCAGAACGTTCACGTGGTGCGCGAGCAGGTTCGACGGCATGTGCAGGGTGGCCGCAAGCTCAGACGGTGAGGCATCCCCCAGGGTCAGCAGGTCGACCACCGCGACCCGCCCGGCGTCAGCCAGGGCGCCGTGCAAGGCCGCCCGACGCTCCATCTCTGCCATCCACTCAGCGTTCATTGAGTCAATGCTGACTGAGCGATGTGCGACGGGCAAGTGCGGCGTCGTCACCCTCCTGGGCGCTGTCGACCCGGAGCCGGCGAGCGTAGGTTGCGCCTCATCCCTGACGGGTGGCCGAGAGGAGACGAGGGGTGGCGATGGCGACGGCACGGCTGATGTCTCTCCTGTGCGTGACCACGGCGCTCGTCCTCACACCGGCTACGGCGTGGGCCGACGACGCGGATCCGACCCCGCCCGCGGCCGTCCTGGCCTCGTTGCAACCGGGCGGAACCGGGTTCGAGGACGCCGTGCGGTTGGGCGCCACCAACGAGTCCGGCGACGTGGACGTCCGGACCAGGGACGCACTCAGGGACTCGGCGTCGTTCGGCACGCCCCGTGGGTACTTCTACTACTGGGAGCCGACGTCGAAGGAATCCACCGCCGAGAGGTTCACGGACGCGGACTTCTCCCTCGACCCGGGCGAGATGTGGCTCAGCGTCGAGCTCCAGTCGGGCACCCCGTGGTCGATGATCGCGCTCGAGAACGACGGGACGATCATGGGCGTCGGCGGCTGGACCCCGACGGAGCTGACGGCGATCGACGCCCTTCCGGCGGACTCCATCATCGTCACGGACGGCCGGTACGGGGAGGCGTACGCGATCAGCGGCGACCACCGGACCATCTCGTCCCTGAACGACGCCGGATCGGCCTTGCTCGTGGCAGCAGCGGCCGACGCACCCACATTCCGCCAGCTCAAGGCGCAGCAGGCATCGATGCTCGTCCACGAGAACGGTCCGCCGGACGCCGTCGGCGGCGGACCCTCGTCGCCAAACGCCTCGTCCGACGGGGTCCTGCTCGCGATTGCGATCCTCGCCGGGGTCGCGTTGCTCGCCTGGGTCGAGTCGATCGTCCGTCGACGACGACCACACCGGCCGGTCCTTCGCTCGGAGAACGACGCCGTGTAGACGCGCGTTCGTCGCCACGTGGTCACCGGCTGCCTCGCGACCCTCCGAGGTGGGCGACGATGGAGTGGTGATCGAGACGTCCCGCGGAGTGCGCAACGTCGGCGTGCGTGCCGCGTTGCTGTCCGCGGTGCTGTTCGGGGCGAGCGCGCCGCTCGCCAAGCTGCTGCTGGGCGAGGTCAGCCCGTGGCTGCTCGCCGGGCTGCTCTACGTCGGCGCGGGCCTGGGCATGTGGATCTGGCGTGGCATCCGCCGAGCGCCAGCAGTCCGGCTTCCTCGTCGGGAGGTGCCCTGGCTGGCGGGTGCGGTGCTCGCCGGCGGGATCGCCGGTCCGGTCCTGCTGATGTTCGGCCTGTCGTCGATGCCGGCGTCCGGCGCCTCCCTGCTGCACAACGCGGAGGGCGTGCTCACCGCGGTGCTCGCGTGGGTCGTCTTTCGCGAGTCCACGGAGCGTCGGGTCGTGCTGGGCATGCTCGCGATCGTCGCCGGCGCCGTCGTCATCGCCATCCCCACCGGACAGGCGCAGGTCACCAGCATCTGGCCGGCGCTGGCGATCGTCGGCGCGTGCGCATGCTGGGCGCTGGACAACAACCTGACCCGCAAGGTCTCGCTGACCGACGCGACCTGGCTTGCCGCGGTCAAGGGCTCGGTCGCCGGTCCGACCAACCTCGTCGTGGCCCTCGCGCTCGGTGCCGCCCTCCCGGGGATCGCCACCACCGCAGCAGCGATGTCCCTGGGCTTCGTCTCGTACGGACTGAGCCTGGTGCTCTTCATCGTCGGCCTCCGCCACGTCGGGACCGCGCGCGCGGGTGCCTACTTCTCCATCGCGCCGTTCTTCGGTGCGGTCCTGGCCGTCGGGCTCGGCGACCCGGTCACGTGGCAGCTGCTGCTCGCAGGCGCACTGATGGCGGTCGGAACCTGGCTGCACCTCGGCGAGAGGCACGGGCACGAGCACACGCACGCGTCCGTGACGCACGAGCACTGGCACACGCACGACGACGGCCATCACGAGCACCAGCACGACGAACCCCTGTCGCCCGGTGTGCGGCACCGCCACCCGCACACCCACGACCTGGTGACGCACACCCACGAGCACTACCCGGACGCGCACCACCGGCACACGCACTGACACCGGCAAGGTCGTCATGACGTTCTGACCGTCTGAGCGTGGGACGCCCGGGCGGGCTACCCTGCCCGGGCGTCGCGCACGCCCACCCCACGACCGAGGAGCACCACGTGACCGTCGCCTACTGGATCATCGCCGGCCTGCTGGCGCTGCTGTACCTCTGGTCGGGCGGCATGAAGATCGCGCGCAGCCGCGCGCAGCTGCAGCCGATGATGCACTGGGTCGACGACATGCCCATGCCTGCCGTGCGCGCCATCGGCGTCGCCGAGGTGCTCGGTGCGATCGGCCTGATCGTGCCGCCGCTGACCGGCATCGCTCCCGCGCTCGCCCTCGCGGCCGCGATCGGGCTGCTGATCCTGCAGCTCGCCGCGACCACCTTCCACCTGCGGCGCGGCGAGAAGGAGAACATCGGGCTGAACATCGGTCTCGTGGTGGTGACCGGCGTGCTCGTGTGGCTGGCGACGATCTGGCTCTGACCGTCGTCACGACGAGGTCGTCAGCTCGATCCCCGCGCGCGCGAGCTCGGTCAGCGCGGCGATCGCGGTCGGTGCGGCGACGGCCGCGGTGAGGTCGGTGAGCACCGCGGCGCCGAAGCCTGCAGCGGACGCGTCGAGGGCCGTCGCGCGCACGCAGTGGTCGGTCGCCAGCCCGACGACGTCCACCCGCGTCACGCCGCGGGCCGACAGCGCGGCCGCCAGGCGCACGCCGTCCTGGCCGACGATCCGGCCCGAGAACCCCGAGTAGTCCTGCCGGGACTCGCCCTTGACCACGTGCACCGCATCGGCGGGCAGCGACAGGAGCCGGTGGTACTCGGCGCCCGGGGTGCCCGCGACGCAGTGCACCGGCCAGGTGGTGACGAAGTCCGGGTCGCCGTCCGCGGCGAAGTGGCCGTCGTTGGTGTCCGGCAGCGGGGCGTGCCAGTCGCGGGTGGCGACGACGACGTCGTACGTGTCGCCGGTCCGCGCGAGGTACGCCGAGATCGCCCCGGCGACGGCCGCTCCCCCGGTGACGGCCAGCGAGCCGCCCTCGCAGAAGTCGTTCTGCACGTCGACCACGATCAGTGCCGTGCCCATGTGCACCTCCCCGTTCGTCGCTCTCGGCGAGCGTACGACGAGGGCCCGCTTGTAGGGTCGCCAGAGACGTCGTCGGGAGGTGCCAGCCGTGGAGCACGTCCAGGTGTTCGCCCTGGTCATCGTGGCCGTCGCCGTCACGGCCGTGTGCCGCAACCGCGGATGGCCGGCTCCCCTGGTGCTCGTCGGCGTGGCCATCGTTGTCTCCCTGGTTCCGGCGGTTCCCCGCTACGAGATCCGCCCCGAGATCCTGCTCGAGTTCGTCCTGCCGCCGCTGCTCTACTCGGCCGCCCTGTCGAGCTCGTACCGCGACTTCCGCACCTCGCTGAACTCGATCACGCGGCTCGGCGTGGGGCTCGTGTTCGTCACGGCGTTCGCCGCGGCCCTCGCGTACTGGTGGCTCGACGACGCCGGGATCCCGATCCTCGCGGCCCTCGCCCTCGGCGCCGTCGTCGCCCCTCCGGATGCCGTCGCGGCGGCCGCCATCGGTCGCCGGCTCGGTCTGCCGCGCCGGGTGATGACGCTGCTGTCCGGCGAGAGCCTGATCAACGACGCCACGTCGCTGACGCTCTACAAGGTCGCGATCGCCGGCGTGGCCACGGGCGCGTGGGCCCTGGGCGAGGGGATCGCGATCTTCGGGCTCGCCGTCGTCGTGGGGGTGGCGGTCGGCCTGGTCATCGGGCTCGTCGTGAACTACGTCCGGCTCCGGCTGGACGACCCCGTCGTCGCCTCGGTGATCGGCCTGCTGACGCCGTTCGCGGCCTACTGGGCCGCGGAACAGGTCATGGGCTCCGGCGTCCTGGCCGTGGTGACCGCAGGCCTCTACCTGGGGCACACGTCGCCGCGCGCCGGCTATGCGACACGGTTGTACGAGGAGCCCATCTGGTCGACGGTCGACCTGTTGCTGGAGTCCTTCACGTTCGCCCTGATCGGCCTGCAGCTGCCGTGGGTGTTCCGCGACGTGATCGCCTCCGACCAGGGGTTGCGGCACGGCGTCGTGCTGTCCCTCGGCGTCCTGGTCACCGTGATCCTCGTGCGGCCCGTGTACATCTTCGCGACGGCGCGGTTCGACCACCTGCGCCTGCGCGGGTCGCACCGGCCGGAGCTCGACTCGCTGTCCGCGCGCGAGTCCGCCGTGGTCTCGTGGGCCGGGATGCGGGGCGTCGTGACGCTCGCGGCGGCGGCGGCGATCCCGTTGACGTCGAACGGCGCACCCTTCCCCGAACGCGCGACCCTGCAGCTCGTCGCCTACTCCGTGGCCATCGGGACGCTCCTGGTCCAGGGCCTCACGCTGCCGTGGGTGATCCGTCGGCTCAAGGTCGGGTCGGCCGACGAGACCGCCAGCGACGCCGCGCAGGAGGCCGCGGTGCGCCTGGCGACCGCCGACGCGGTCCAGGGTGTGCTGGAGAAGCAGCGCGCCGACTGGAGCCGCACCCTGGGCACCTCGGGTGCCGACGAGATGATCGACAAGCTGTCCTCGACCTGGCGCGCGCGGGCGACGGCCGCCGCGGTGATGCTCGACCCGTCCACCGCCGACGAGCTCGTGCCCGACGAGGGGCTGCGACCCGAGGCCGTCTCCGGGGTGACCAGCGCGCTGCGGACCGTCAGCCCGTCGAACGTGCCGACCCCGTCCGAGGGCAAGCGGACCCAGAAGCTGCAGCGCGAGATCGTGTCCGCGCAACGGGCCGTCCTCATGCGGTGGCGGGACACCGGGCAGCTGGACGAGGTCGTCATGCGGCGGGTGATGCGGGAGCTGGACCTCGAGGACGAGAGCCTGTCGTCGTCGTGGTTGTCGCGCGTGCGGGCGTGAAGGGTCGTCCGGCCCCTGACGACTGTGTGCAGCTCGCCCCCGACTAGGGACCTTTGCCTTTATCGCAGGTCGCCACCCGCTCCGTAGCGTCGATGTCATCAGCCACCACCCCGGCATCGACAAGGAGCCTCCACCGTGACCGTCACGGACCGCCCCCGCAAGAGCACGACATCGCAGCCCGACCTCGAGACACCCGAACTGGACGCACCTGACGCGATCGACGCGCCTGACGCGATCGACGAGCTGGTGTCGCGGGCGACCGTGGCCCTCGCCGAGTACGCGCGCTTCACGCAGGAGGACGTCGACCGGCTGGTGAAGAAGGGCTCGGTCGCTGCTCTCGACCAGCACGGAGCGCTGGCCCGGCTGGCCGTGACGGAGACCGGACGCGGCGTGTTCGAGGACAAGGCCGTCAAGAACATCTTCGCGTGCGAGCACGTCACCAACTCGATCGCGGGTCTGAAGTCGGTCGGCGTCATCTCGCACGACGAGCTCACCGGCATCACGGAGATCGCGGAGCCGGTCGGGGTGATCTGCGGCGTGACGCCGGTGACCAACCCGACGTCGACCACGATCTTCAAGGCGCTCATCGCGCTCAAGACGCGCAACCCGATCATCTTCGCGTTCCACCCGAGCGCGCAGAGCTCGTCGGTGGCGGCCGCCCGCGTCGTGCGGGACGCAGCGGTCGCCGCCGGCGCACCCCAGGACTGCATCCAGTGGGTCGAGGACCCCTCGATCGCGGCGACCACCGCGCTGATGCAGCACCCCGGCGTCGCGCTCATCCTGGCCACCGGCGGCAACGCGATGGTCCGCGCCGCCTACTCGTGCGGCAAGCCGGCCCTCGGCGTCGGCGCCGGGAACGTCCCGGCGTACGTCGAGAAGTCGGCCAAGCTGAAGCGGGCGATCAACGACATCGTCCTGTCCAAGGCGTTCGACAACGGCATGGTCTGCGCGTCGGAGCAGGCCGTGATCCTGGACGAGGCGATCTACGACGCCGCGATGGCCGAGTTCAAGACGCTGCACGCCTACCTGGCGACACCCGCCGAGAAGGCGATGCTCGAGCAGCTGATCTTCGGCGTCACGGCCGAGGGCACCAACTGCGGCGGAGCCAAGCTCAACGCGTCGGTGGTCGGGCAGTCGCCGCAGTGGATCGCCGCGAAGGCGGGCTTCACGGTCCCCGACGACACGTCGATCATCCTGGCCGAGGTCCCCACGGTCGGACCGCAGGAGCCGCTGACCCGCGAGAAGCTGGCGCCGGTCCTGGCGGTGCTGCGCGCGACGAGCACCGAGCACGGCATCACGCTCGCCGAGCAGATGGTCGAGTTCGACGGCCTGGGACACTCGGCCGCGATCCACACGCGGGACGACGCGCTCGCCGAGCGGTTCGGCACCCGGGTGGAGGCCGTCCGGATCATCGTCAACGCGCCGTCGTCGCTCGGCGGCATCGGCGACATCTACAACGCGTTCATCCCTTCCCTCACGCTCGGCTGCGGCTCCTACGGCCACAACTCGGTGTCCAACAACGTCTCGGCGGTGAACCTGTTGAACATCAAGCGCGTGGGTCGTCGCAACAACAACCTGCAGTGGTTCAAGGTCCCGGCCAAGACGTACTTCGAGCCGAACTCGATCCGCTACCTGTCCGACATGCCGGACGTCGAGCGCGTCACCATCGTCACCGACTCGACCATGACGACCCTGGGCTTCGTCGACAAGATCATCGACGTCCTGAACCGGCGCGCCAGCAAGGTCGCGCTGCAGATCATCGACCAGGTCGAGCCGGAGCCGTCCGTCAAGACCGTCCAGGCCGGCGCGGCGCAGATGCGCCACTTCCGCCCCGACACGATCATCGCGCTCGGCGGTGGCTCGCCCATGGACGCCGCGAAGGTCATGTGGCTGCTGTACGAGCACCCCGAGATCGAGTTCTCGGACCTCAAGCAGAAGTTCTTCGACGTGCGCAAGCGCGCGTTCAAGTTCCCCGTCCTGGGTGAGCTCGCACAGCTCGTCTGCATCCCGACCACGTCGGGCACCGGTGCCGAGGTCACGCCGTTCGCGGTCATCTCGGACCCGGACGCGGGCAAGAAGTACCCGCTGGCCGACTACGCGCTGACCCCGTCGGTCGCCATCATCGACCCGGTGCTCACGTCCCTGATGCCGGCGTCGCTCGCGGCGGACTCGGGCTTCGACGCCCTGACGCACGCCACCGAGGCCTACGTCAGCGTCTACGCCAACGACTTCACCGACGGCATGGCCCTGCACGCGATCCGGCTGATCTTCGACAACCTCACGCTCTCCGTGAACGGCGACCCGAGCGACCCGGCGACCCAGGACGCCCGGGAGAAGATGCACAACGCCGGGACCATCGCCGGCATGAGCTTCGGCAACGCGTTCCTCGGCATCGTGCACGCCATGGCCCACGTGGTCGGCTCGACGCACCACCTGGTGCACGGCCGGACCAACGCGACGCTCCTGCCGCACGTGATCCGTTACAACGGCAGCATCCCGACCAAGCTGACCAGCTGGCCCAAGTACGAGCACTACGTGGCGCCGGAGCGGTTCCAGCAGATCGCGGTGATGCTCGGCCTGCCGGCGGCGACCCCGCAGGAAGGTGTCGAGTCGTACGCGTCGGCCATCGAGGCGCTGCGCACGAAGGTCGGGATCCCGGTGTCGTTCCAGGCACAGGGGGTCGACGAGGCCGCGTTCCTCGACCGGCTCGACGAGGTCGCGATGGGTGCCTACGAGGACCAGTGCGCGCCGGCCAACCCGAGGATGCCGATGATCGAGGACATGAAGGACCTCATGGTCGCGGCCTACTACGGGACCTCGATCCAGGACGCTCGCGCTCGCCGCGCCCCCGACGCGTCGCTCGTCTGACCGCGAGCACCAGAACTGACCGGGACCTCGCCCATCCCCGTGCGAGGTCCCGGTCTCCAAGCAGCCGTGGCGGGTGGGTTTCCGGGGTGGCGCCCACCCGCCACGGCGACTCGCCGTCGTCGACGCCGTTCACTCAGCAGTCGCAGTAGTCTCTGGCTCTTGCGATGCTCGACGACGAGAACCCCGAGGAACCACGCATGACCGCCCCGATGACCTCCCGACCGCTGTCCCGTCTCGCGCTGCCGCTGATCGCCGGCGCGCTGGCGCTCGGCCTTGCCGCGTGCTCCGACTCCGGTATCGACGGCGCCACACAGAAGGCCAAGGACGTGGCGGCGTCCGCGAGCGCCGCCGCCCACAAGCTGTCCGCGAAGGTCGAGGAGGCCGAGTCCGCGGCGACGAAGGCCAAGGCGAAGGCCAACGAGCTCGCAGCCAAGCTCGAGTCGTTCGACGGGTCGGGCAAGAAGGCCGTCAACGACGCGAGCAGCGCGGTGACGGACGCGCAGACCGCGCTCGACGACGCCAAGGCGAACGGTTCGGCGCACGCGCAGAAGGCCCTCGACGACGCCAAGAAGAAGGTCGACGACGCCCAGGCCGAGGTCGAGTCCGCGAAGAGCACCGCGACGGGGTCCGCGGCGGACGCCCTGGACGCGCTGGCCACCCAGCTCTCGGCCCTGAGCGACAAGCTCAACAGCGCGGGCGCCTGAGACGCTCACCGGGCCGGGTCTCCCCGCGGCGCGTGGCGACCCGGCGAAAACGCGGTGTTCGGGCGGTTTGGTGCCCTGCGAAGGGGTGAATTGACCCCGCATCGGCGCGGGATGTTGTACGAAACCGCGTGCGTGCCGATCTTGAATGTATGGCAGATCGTCAGGCGCACCGCGAGTTGCGACGCCACCACGTCGAGTGGTGGATCGTGACCGCATGGGCGTCCCTCGGGCTGGTCGTGGCGGCGGGCTTCACAGCCGCCGCCGGACTGGTGAGCTGAGCGCACGCGCTCCCGGGCCCGCGCAGGCGGGTCCTGCTCGACGCACGGTCGACCTGGGCTCGACCACCCGTCAGCAGCCCGTCGCCGCGAGCTGCCCCGTCCCCGAGCACATATCCTCGCCCGCATGACTGACGCTCGTTGGCAGGCCGTCGCCCGCGCCACCGGACTGCTCGGCGCCGACGGCGTGCCGCGCGCGACGGTGTTCGCGGAGATGTCGGCCCTGGCCACCCGCACCGGAGCGGTGAACCTCGGGCAGGGTTTCCCGGACGTGGACGGACCGGCGTCGGTGGCCCGGGCGGCCGCGGACGCGATCCTCGGCGGTGCCAACCAGTACCCGCCCGGGCCGGGCATCCCGGTGCTGCGGCAGGCGATCGCCGCGCACCAGCGCGCGCACTACGGTCTGCACCTGGACCCGGACACCGAGGTGCTGGTGACCGCGGGCGCCACGGAGGCCCTCGCGGCCGCGGTGCTCGCGCTGGCCGAGCCGGGCGACGAGGTGCTCACGCTCGAACCGTTCTACGACTCCTACGCCGCAGTCATCGCGATGGCGGGCGCCACGCACACCACGGCTCCGCTGCGCGCGACGCCCGACGGCTTCCGGCTCGACCTGGACGCGCTCGCCGCGGCCGTCACCGACCGCACGCGGATCATCCTGGTCAACACCCCGCACAACCCGACGGGCACGGTGCTGACCGCGACCGAGCTCGAGGCGATCGCGCGTCTCGCCCGCCGGCACGACGCGCTCGTGCTCACCGACGAGGTCTACGAGCACCTGCTGCTGCGCGACGACGCCGGCGCCCGTCCGACGCACGTCCCGATCGCGACGCTGCCGGGCATGGCCGACCGCACGCTGACGGTGTCGTCGGCCGGCAAGACGCTCTCGTTCACCGGCTGGAAGATCGGTTGGGTGACCGGTCCCGAGCGGCTGGTCACGGCGGTCCGGACCGTCAAGCAGTTCCTCACGTACGTCTCGGGCGCCCCGTTCCAGCCGGCGGTCGCGTTCGCCCTGACCGACCCTGGGGTCGCGCGCTGGATCGACGAGCTGGCGGACTCGTTGTCGCGTCGTCGCGACCTGCTGTGCACGGGGCTGCTGGACGCGGGCTTCACGGTGGTGCGCCCGCAGGGCACGTACTTCGTGCTCGCCGACGCCGCGCCGCTGGGCTACGCCGACGGCGCCCGGCTGTGCCGCGACCTGCCGGGGCTGGCGGGCGTGGTCGGCGTCCCGGTGAGCGCGTTCACCCTGGCGGGCTCGCAGGTCGACCACGCGTTGCGCTCGTGGGTCCGGTTCACGTTCGTGAAGCGCGACGACGTCCTCGAGGAGGCGGTGGCGCGACTGCGCAGCCTGCGCGCCTGACGCGGCACCGTCAGGCGCGACCCCGGATGCGCCGGCGGGCGGCGACGAGTGCGGCGCCCACGCTCAGCAGGGCGAGCGCGGCCGTCAGCCCGCCGACGGGGTCGGAGCCGGTGTACGCCAGGGACGGATCCGTCGCCGGAGGGTCGGCCACCACCGGGGGCAGCGGGTCCGAGACGGTCGTCGGCAGCGCCATCAACGGTGCCGCTGGGTACCGGACGGTGAGCCGGGCCGAGACGGTCTGCCCCGCGGTGTTGGAGACGCTGTAGCGGAGGTTCGCGTACCCGGCGAACCCCGGCACGGGCGTGAAGCGGATGCCTGTGGGGGTGACCAGCCACGTGCCCTCGTCGGCGACCGTCACGTCGGTGACGGACGGACCGCCGGCCGGATCGACCAGCCGGACGGTGCTCGTGTCGAAGGCCAGGTTGTCGCCGGGGACGTCGTTGTCCAGCTCGGCGAGCAGGACCGGCTGGTCGGGTGTGCCGACCGCCGAGTCGTCGACCGCTGCGGCGAGCTGGACCGGGGCCGTGACCCGCACGATCACCACAGCCGACACCGGCTGGCCCGAGCCGTCGACCGCGTCGTACGTGAACGCGTCGGTGCCGCCCCAGCCGGGGTTCGGCGTGTAGCGGAAGCGGCCGCCGGGGTCCACGACGACGGTGCCGTGCCCGGGTGGTCCGGCGGTGATCACGTGCAGGTCGGTGCCGTCGTCGTTGGTGAGCACACTGGGACCGGCGACGTGGGTCATGTTCGGCGCGATGGTGCCGGCGTCGTCGTCCGCCGCCGTGGGCGTGACGACGATCGTGACGGTGGCCGAGGCCGACTGCCCGCCGCCGCTCGCCTGGTAGGTGAAGGTGTCGGGCCCGGAGAAGTCGTGCGTGGGGACGTAGTCGAAGGTTCCGTCGGTGCGCAGCGTGAGCGCCCCGTGCGACGGTGCCGTGAGCAGCGTGGCGACCAGCGGCGCGCCGGCGTCGTTCGTCAGGACGCCCGGCGAGGCGACCAGGGTCGTGTTGACGGGGATCGTCCACGTGTCGTCGACCGCCCGGGGCGTGACCGTCAGGTGCACGGTCGCCGAGGCGGTCTGGCCCGCGTCGTCGGCGACCGTGTAGACGAAGCTGTCGGTGCCGAGGTAGCCCGCCGCCGGCGTGTAGGTGTACGAGCCGTCCGTGCCCAGCACGACCGACCCGTTGACCGGCGGGTTCGTCACGCTCGTGCTCACCGTGAGCCGGGTGCCGGTGTCGTTGGCCAGGATCCCTGTGGCCGGGACGACGAGCGGGGTGCCGACCGTCGTCGTGCCGGAGTCGTCCGCCGCCACCGGGACGGCGGGCAGCGGGAGGACGTCGAGGGCCGTCTGGAACTGCAGGGACGGGAAGTACGTCCAGACGTCCAGCCCCTTGGAGTCGCCGAGGGTGCCGTTGCTGGGCGCGCAGTGCGAGTTCGCGTTCGCGCCGAGCCCGTCTCCGAACGCGCGCGCCGTGCTCGCGCTGTCGACGCCGGTGGCCGGGTCCGCGAAGGGGCTCGCGGGCAGCGCGCCGATGAACGACGGGCAGAGGAGCCCGCTCGCCGCGTCGCCCACGAGCACGCCAGCGCTCGACGTGTAGCTGCGGTCGTCGAAGAAGACTCTGGTGCAGTTGGTGCCGGTGCTGGCGGCCAGCGAGAACGGGCAGACCCCGTTCGGCGGGTTCAGCAGCGTGATGCTGGGACCACCATGGGTCGAGCTCTCCACGTCGAGCATGGGCGCGTGGTACTCCCCCGCCCGCAGCACGGCTTTCACCTGGTAGCCCGTCTTGACGGGGAACGGGACGCCGGCGTTGTCCTTGCCGTCCCACGAGACGGTCGAGACGCCGGCGCCGACGACGCCGCGCAGCGCGCGGTTGGTGGGCAGACCGGGGTCGTAGCTGATGCCGTCCCGGGAGATGACGATCTCGTAGGTGCCGCCGGTCCCGGCGTTGAGCGTGAACGTGCCACCCTGCGCGCGGTAGCTGCCGTGGGCGGTCGCCCGGCCCGTGAAGTCGACGGCGCTGAGGACGGGCGGCACCGGGGCGCCCGGGATGCCCAGGGCAGCGAGGGTCTCGGGTGCGAGGGGCTCGAACGACAACGGGTACTGAGGTCTGGCCAGGTGGACGCCGCCGTCGAGTGCGGGCAGCTGCTGCGGCTGGGCGCCCGATCCCACGACGTCGTGGTTGAGCGGCGTCACGCCGTCCGCGTCCAGGAAGCCCTCACGGTTGCCGTAGAAGACGAAGCCGTTCGGGTCGAAGCCGTTCGTGTTCACCAGGTACCGATAGCCGTCGAGCGTGTTCAGGTACATCGACATCGTCACGGGCCGGGGGTTGCCGCCGGTGAACGCCGCCAGCACGTAGGTGAACACCCGGCCCGGGATGTCGGTCGCCGTCGCGAGGTCGCCCGCGGCGCGGACCGTGACGTCCCAGGCGTTGACGGCCGTCCCGGCGTCGGACCGGAACGTCGTCGGCGCGAGTTCCGGGTCGGGCGTCCCGTCGGCTGTCCCGTCCGGACCCGCGGACCCGTAGAACGCGACGCGGTAGAGACCCGTGGTGGGCGCGACGTACACGCACGGCACGTAGCCGGCGGTGTTGGCCGACCCGTCGACCGCCTGCGCGCGCGCCAGCTCCTGGGCCCGCGTCGAGATGAGCCCGGTCGCAGGCGTCGTCCGGTGCGCGGAGCACAGGAAACCGTTCGACCCGTCGGCCACGGTCGGAAGGACCGTCGCCTCGGGATCGGTGATCTGGCCGGGGTTCCAGATCGCGATGTCGGCCGCCCCCGTACCGACCGACGACGACCCGGTCAGGATCTGCTCGCCCGCGCGCGCGAACACCGAGAACAGCGTCCGCCGCTGGATGCGCGTCTCGCCGGCACCCGCGGGTCCGTACGCGTTCGTCCGCCACTCGATGGCGGCCCGGCACAGCGTGGTGCCGCTGCAGGCAGGGTCGACCCCGCCGGTCTGCGGGAACAGGTCGGAGCTTCCCGACGCGAGCGCGGGCACGGCGGCACCCCCGAGGGCGAGGACGCACACGAGGACGCTGAGCACGAGGCGACGGAGCACGGGCTGACGGTTCCTTCCGGATGCCCGCAGGGCTGCGTCGCGCGTCGGACACTGCCTGCCTGCGCACGGCCCTTCGGGCGAGTTCGCGGCACGCTACGAGGAGTCCGACTGCGGGCCCTACGCCGTTCGGGTGGATACCCGCCGAGATCTCGACTTCACCCGTGCGACTTGTCCGGCGATGTGCGTTTCGCGGTGCGGCACCGGTCCCGTGGACCTGGACGCGCGATCAGTCCAGGACGGCCGACGCGCCCGACCACGCACCGTCGCGCCGGTACGCGGGCGTTCCGACGGCGAGGACGACGAGCGCTCCGACGGCCGCCGCGAGCATGACCCCGGCCATCGCGACGGCGTCACCGCCGAGCAGCCCCGACAACGGGCTGATGACGCCGGACACGCCCGACTGCGTCGCCCCGATGACCGCCGCCGCGGTGCCGGCGATGGCGCCGTGCCGCGTGAGCGCCAGCGCGGACGCGTTGGGCGGGACGAAGTTGACCATGAACAGGATGAGCCACAGCACGACCAGCAGCGCTGCCAGGCCGCCCCAGCCGGTGACGGCGATCGCGAGCAGGACGAGGGCGAGCGTCACCGAGATCGGCAGCACCACCCTCAGGATCCGGATCGGTGCCACGCGCCGCACGAGCGAGGCGTTCACCTGCGCGCCGAGGACCAGGCCGACCCCGTTGACGGCGAACAGCAGCGCGAACTGACCCGACGTGAGCCCGTACCCCTCGCGGAGCACGAACGGCGAGCCGACGACGTAGGCCATGAGCACCGCCACGCCGAGTCCCGGCAGGATCGCCAGCGCGACGAACCGGCGGTCGCGGACCAGGTGGCGGTAGCCCGCCACCGCGGTGCCCAGGCCGCCGACGCGCCGACGCTCGGGAGGCAGGGTCTCGGGCATCCGACGCCAGACGACCACCCACAGGGTCGCGCCGAACAGGGCGAGCGCGCCGAAGACCGCGCGCCAGCCCAGCTGCCCGGCGATGAGTCCGCCGATCGACGGGGCGAACAGCGGAGCGACCCCGATCACGAGCATGAGCCGGGACATCAGCCGGGACGCGTCGGAGCCCACGAACCGGTCGCGGATGATCGCCATCGCGACCACGGAGGCCGCCGCGTTGAAGAACCCCTGGAACGTCCGCAGCACGATCAGCGGGCCGATCGCCGGCACGATCATGCACAGGAGCGACGTCACCACGTGCATCGCGACCCCGAGCAGCACCGGCAGGCGTCGACCGAACCGGTCCGAGAGCGGGCCGATCACGAGCTGCCCGGCCGCCCCACCGACGAGCATCGCCGTCATGGTGAGCTGCGCCATGGTCGCGGTGGTGTGCAGGTCGCGCGCGACCTCGGGCAGCGAGGGCAGGTAGATGTCGACCGAGATGGCCGGCAGCGCGCACATCATGCCCAGCAGCAGGACGTACCGGACGTCCGGGGTGTACGTGCGCTGGGGTGCGGCGCGGTCGGCCGCTGCTGCGGTCGGAGCGGTCGTGGCGGGGGAGGTGGTGCGCAAGCTCATCGGGATCGATGTTTTCATTGCCCCGGCCGTTTGTCGAATCGATTCGATGTGACGTTCGCCCGTGTGTGACCGGTCGTGCCGGAGCCGGGCGCGATGTCGGTCGCGGCTGGCAGGCTGGGTGGATGTGCGGTCGATACGCCTCCTTCCGGGAGGACCAGGCGCTTGCCGACGAGTTCGCCATCGCGACGATCGCCGACGACGTCCGCCTGCTGGGTCCGTCGTGGAACGTGGCGCCGACGGACGGCGTGCGGATGGTCGTCGAGCGCGCCGACCGACAGACGGGCGAGATCACCCGGCAGCTCCGGGTGGCGCGCTGGGGACTGGTTCCGTCGTGGGCCAAGGACATCTCGGTCGGCAACCGCATGATCAACGCGCGCGTCGAGTCGATCGCCGACAAGCCGGCCTTCGCCCGCCCGTTCGCGGCCCGTCGGGCGCTGCTGCCGGCCGACGGCTACTTCGAGTGGAAGAAGCCGGAGCCGGGTTCCACCAGCAAGCGGAAGCAGCCGTTCTACCTGCACCCCGCCGACGGGGACATCGTCGCGCTGGCCGGGCTGTACGAGTTCTGGAAGGACCCGTCGAAGGCCGACGACGACCCCGAGCGCTGGGTGGTGAGCACCACCGTCATCACGCGGCCGGCGTCCGACGAGCTCGCGCACATCCACGACCGGCAGCCGCTCATGCTCCGGCGGGACGCCTGGTCCGCCTGGCTCGACCCGGCGGTCGGCGCGGACCGCGCGGCCGAGGTGCTGCGGGCGCCCGCGCCCGACATCGTCGCGACCCCGGTGTCGACCGCGGTCGGTTCCGTGGCCAACAACGACCCGACGCTGGTCGAGGAGGTCCCGCTGGACGACCCGCCTCCGACGTGAGAGCCCAGGCCCAGGCGCCCTGATCGTCAGCCCGCGGCGTGCACACGCACCGGAGTGACCGTGCCGATCCCCGAGAGCTCGCGCGGCGGCCGGGGTTCGAGGACGAAGCGGTCGTCCGTGGCCAGCACCTGCGCGGTGGCCTCGTCGACGTAGACCGTCGACGGGTCGGCGATGTCCGTGAGCCGCGCGGCGAGGTTCACGTGCGGCCCGAACACGTCACCGAACCGCGACAGCACGCGCCCCCAGACGAGCCCGACACGCACGGGCGTCACCCCGCGCGCGCCCTCGAACAGGCCGCCGGTCGTGGTCTCGCGGTCGACGTCGAGCTCCTTGCCGAGGGCGTCGGCCAGCCGCAGCGCGATCGCGGCACCGGTCGCGGCGTCGTCGGCGACGAACAGGACGGCGTCCCCGATGGTCTTGACCACGCGGCCGCCGCCGGCGGAGACGATGTCGCGGGCGGCGGTCTCGAACCGCTGGACGAACTGCGAGAGGTCGGTGGACCCGAGGCCCGCGGTCCGGCGCGTGAACGAGACCATGTCCGCGAAGCCCACGGCCCGCGCCAGGGGGAGGGCCGAGCGGTCGGGACCCGGCGCACGCAGCTCGCCGAACTCGGCGGCGTACCGGCCGGCGATCGCCGCGAGCTGGCGACGGTAGGAGTGGACCAGCTGCGCCTCGAGCATGGGTGCGAGAGCACCGAGCCGGTCCAGGACCAGCAGCCGCGCGGACGTGTCGTCCAGCTCATACCGGTCGGCCATGTCCTCGACCAGCGCCTCGACCTGCCAGAGGGCGAGCCGGTCGGAGGTGTGCCCGAGCGCGCGCGTGACGGTGATGACGGTCCTCAGGTCCAGGCCGTAGTCGCGCACCAGCGCGGTGGCCCGGTCGACCGCCTCGGCGTCGCGCTCGGTGTAGACCTTGTCGTCCGGGTCGGCGTGCGGCAGACCCATGGTCGTCCAGAAGCCGTGCACGATCTCGATCTCGATGTGGGCGCGATCCGCGAGGTCGCGGGCGCTCAGGGTGCGCGGGCCGCCGAGCAGCTCGGCCTCGAGCTCACCCACCGTCGACTCGAGGAAGTCGAGGTCCTGCGATCGATCGTCCGGCACGGATCGAGGGTAGTTCACCCGGCGGTGCGAACGTGGCGTACGTCACCCGCGAGCACGTGGTGCTCGGCGCCGGAGCCGTCCCGCACGACCAGACCGCCGTCGTCCGCGAGCCGCTCCGCGACGCCGTCGACGAACGACCCGCCGGGCAGCTCGACCCGCACGGTGTCGCCGAGGGTGCTGCACACACGCGCGACCTCGTCGGCGAGCCCCGAGGCCGCCGCGTCCCCGCCGGAGTCGCGCCACCGGCGGGCCACCTCGAGCTGGGCCTCGACGAGTGCGACGAGCATCCCCTCCCGGTCCACGTGGTGAGCGCCGGCCAGGGCGAGCGACGTGGCGCTGGCCACGGGCAGCTCGTCGGCGTCCTGCGAGACGTTGATGCCGATCCCGATGACGACCGCCGCGGGACCTCCGTCGTCGAGCGGCACCACCTCGGCCAGGATGCCGCCGATCTTGCGCGCCGCACCCCAGCCCTCGACCTCGGTGTCGGCGGGGACGAGCAGGTCGTTGGGCCACTTCAGCATCGCCGGGACGCCCGCGGTGGCGCGCAGCGCGTTGACCGCACCCAGCCCGGCGAGCAGACCGAGCCAGCCGAGCGACGACGTCGGGATGGGCGGTCGGACCACGAAGCTGCAGGTCAACGACGTGCCAGCAGGGGTCTCCCACGAGCGGCCCGCCCGGCCGCGCCCACCGGCCTGGTGCTCCGCGACAAGGACGCTGCCATCGGGCCACGACGTCGGGTCGGCCCGCAGGTCGGCCACCACCGCGGTGTTGGTCGACTCCGTGACGGCCACGATCTCGACGCGCGCGAGGGGCCCGTCGGGGGCGAGCAGGAGCGATCGGAGCTCGTCGGCGCGCAGGGAGGGTCGGGGGGCTGCCATGACGCCCATCCTGTCGCGGGTTGTGGGAACCCGACACCCCGACGCGACGAAGACCGTGATGCGCCTGCACGTGCATGGAGGCAATCGACAACTAGCCTCGTCGGGTGACTGAGATCCAGCAAAGCGCCCCGCGCACCACGGCCGGCAAGCTCGCGGACCTCGGGGCGCGGTACGACGCCCAGGCCGCGGCCGAGCAGGACGCCGTCGACAAGCAGCACGCGCGCGGCAAGCGGTCGGCCCGTGAGCGCATCGAGCAGCTGCTGGACGAGGACTCGTTCACCGAGCTCGACGCGTTCGTCCAGCACCGGTCGGTGAACTTCGGCCTCGACAAGAAGAAGGTCCCCGGCGACGGCGTCGTGGTCGGGCACGGCACGATCGACGGCCGCCCGGTCTGCATCTACTCGCAGGACTTCTCGGTCTTCGGCGGGAGCCTCGGCGAGGTGCACGGCGAGAAGATCACCAAGGTGATGGACCTCGCCCTGCGCACCGGGGTTCCGCTCATCGGCATCAGCGACGGCGGCGGCGCGCGCATCCAGGAGGGCGTCGCGGCACTCACGCAGTTCGCCGAGATCTTCCGCCGCAACGTCGCGGCGTCCGGGGTCATCCCGCAGATCAGCCTGATCCTCGGTCCGTCGGCCGGCGGAGCGGTGTACTCCCCCGCGCTGACCGACTTCATCGTCATGGCCGACGGCTCGTCGAACATGTTCATCACCGGCCCGGACGTCATCCGCGCGGTCACCGGCGAGGACGTCGGGTTCGAGGAGCTGGGCGGTGCGACCACGCACAACACCCGCTCCGGCGTCGCGCACTACATGGGTTCCGACGAGGACGACGCCTTCGACTACGTCCGCGCGCTGCTCACGTACCTGCCGCAGAACAACCTCACCGACCCGTGGACCTTCGACCACGTGGCCGACCTGTCGGTGTCCGAGGACGACGAGGCGCTGGACACGCTCCTGCCCGACTCGGACAACCAGCCGTACGACATGCGGACCGTGGTCGAGCACGTCCTCGACGACGGTGTACTTCTCGAGGTCATGCCGTTGTACGCCCAGAACGTGCTCATCGGGTTCGGGCACGTCGAGGGTCACCCCGTCGGGATCGTCGCCAACCAGCCGATGTCGATGGCCGGGACGCTCGACATCAACGCCGCCGAGAAGGCCGCCCGCTTCGTGCGCACGTGCGACGCGTTCAACATCCCGGTGCTGACGTTCGTCGACGTCCCGGGCTTCCTGCCGGGCACCGACCAGGAGTGGAACGGCATCATCCGGCGCGGCGCCAAGCTCATCTACGCCTACGCCGAGGCCACCGTCCCGCTCGTCACCGTGATCACCCGCAAGGCGTACGGTGGCGCCTACATCGTCATGGGCTCCAAGCAGCTCGGTGCCGACGTCAACCTGGCCTGGCCCACGGCGCAGATCGCCGTCATGGGGGCCGGAGGCGCGGTGAACATCCTGCAGCGCGGGGCCCTGAAGAAGGTGGCCGATGCCGACGGCGACGTCGAGGCAGAACGCCGCCGGCTGACCGCGGAGTACGAGGAGGCCATCGTGAACCCGTGGGACGCCGCCCAGCGCGGCTACGTCGACGCGGTGATCGCCCCGAGCCGGACCCGCGCCGAGGTCACCAAGGCCCTGCGCCTGTTGCGCACCAAACGGGCGTCGCTGCCCCCGAAGAAGCACGGGAACATCCCCCTATGAGTCACGACGAGCACGAGCACGACCACGCCGCGCACGGGCCGGAGCCGCTGCACGGCGTCGACGGGGCCGACCTGCACGCGGTGGTCGACCAGCTGGCAGCCGCCCTGCACGGCTACGTCGACACGGCCGTCGGCGTGCGCGCCGAGTTCGGCTCGACCGAGGCCGACGAGGACCCGCGCATCCTGGCGATCGAGTCGGAGATCGGCAGCCTCAACGCGCGTCTCTACGACGCGCTGCACGACCGGCTCGGCCTGCATGCCGACCTCACCGGCATGTCCTGGGGCGACGAGGACGAGGGCGACGCGGACGGCCTGCCCGACCCGCTCGAGGTGGACACGTTCCACCTGGGCTTCCTCGTCGGCCCTCCGGTCGGCACGTCCGACCTGACGCTCGACTCGGTGCTCGACCTGGTCGAGCAGGGCGGCTCCGAGCTGGCCGGCCGGCTGGTGGAGGCGGGGTTCGTCGTGGACGGCTGGGGCGCCTCGCGCGGCGCGCCGTTCGACTTCGACGAGGACGAGGACGAGGACGAGGACGAGGACGACGAGGACGAGGACGACGCGTGAGCGACGCGCCTGAGAGCACGCAGATGCAGGTCGTCCGCGGTACGCCCGACGAGGTGGAGCTCGCGGCGCTCGTCGCGGGCCTGATGGCGGCTGCCTCCGAGCGCGCGCTCCACGCCGAGGCGGCCGTCGACGCGGTCGCGGCGCCCTGGGCGGACCGGCGACGGACCATGCGCGGGGTGCGCGACGACGCGCTGCGGCCGGGTCCCGACGCCTGGCGCTGGAGCCTGCGCGACTGACCCGCAAGAACATGGCACAACACCGAAACCCCGGGCGCCGCGACGTACCGACCAGTACGCTCGGCGGCGTGACGAGGATGCCGGAACGCGCGAGCACGACCATCGACGAGATCGCCGAGGAGTACCTGACCCGGTACGCGGTGCTCGATCCCCTGGCCGCGACCGCGATCGGGATCGCGGGCCACGACCACGAGATGACCGACCTCTCGCCGGCCGGTCTCGACGAGCGTGCCGCGCTCGCGCGCTCGACCCTCGAACGCCTCGGCGGCGCGACGCCCGTGGACCTCGTCGACGAGCTGACCCTCGCGGCGATGCAGGAGCGGCTGGGTCTGGCGGTCGAGCTCTACGACACCGGCGAGGAGCACCGGTACCTGAACAACATCGCCTCGCCCGTCCAGAACCTGCGCGACATCTTCGACGTCATGCCCACGGACACCGTCGAGGCCTGGTCGAACATCGCGGCCCGGCTGAACGCGCTGCCGTTCGCGATCGACGGGTACGTCGCGTCGTTGCGGCTCGGCGTCGAGCTCTCGGGCGTCGCGTCCGCGCGCCAGGTCGAGGAGGCCGCCCGGCAGGCCGACGAGCTGGCCGACCCGAAGGGGTCGTTCTTCACGACGTTCATCACCGGTGAGCTGGTGGACTCCGTGCTGGACGAGTCGGCGGCCTGCTCACTCGTGCGTGCCGAGCTCGAGCACGGCGCCGCGGCCGCGCGACAGGCCTACGGCACGCTCGCCGCCTTCCTGCGCGACGAGCTCGCTCCCCTCGCGCCGGCGGCCGACGGGGTCGGGCGGGAGCGGTACGCGTTGTGGTCCCGGCAGTTCCTCGGCGCGACGGTCGACCTCGACGAGACCTACCAGTGGGGGCTCGAGGAGCTCGCCCGCGTCGTCGCGGAGCAGGAGGCCGTCGCCGCGCAGATCGCCGGGCCCGGAGCGTCGGTCGCCGATGCCGTCGCCGTGCTCGACGTCGACCCGTCCCGCCTGCTGACCGGCACCGACGCCTTGCAGGCCTGGATGCAGGAGACCGCCGACGCCGCGATCGAGGCCCTCGACGGCGCACACTTCGACATCCCCGACGAGCTGCGCAGCCTGGAGTGCCGCATCGCGCCGACCCAGAACGGTGGCATCTACTACACCGGGCCGAGCGACGACTTCAGCCGCCCGGGACGCATGTGGTGGTCCGTGCCGCCCGAGGTCACCACGTTCAACACCTGGCGCGAGAAGACGACCGTCTACCACGAGGGCGTCCCCGGGCATCACCTGCAGATCGGCCAGGCGGTCTTCGAGCGGGCCACGCTCAACCGCTGGCGTCGGCTCGCGTGCTGGACCTCGGGGTACGGCGAGGGCTGGGCGCTCTACAGCGAGCGGCTCATGGCGGACCTCGGGTTCCTCGACGACCCGGGCGACCGCCTCGGCATGCTGGACGGCCAGCGCATGCGGGCGGCACGCGTCGTCTTCGACCTCGGCGTCCACCTGGGACTGCCCGCGCCGGCTGAGTGGGGCGGCGGCACCTGGGACGCCGACAAGGGCTGGGAGTTCCTGCGGGCCAACGTGAACATGCCCGAGGCGTTCATCCGGTTCGAGTGGAACCGGTATCTCGGCTGGCCCGGGCAGGCGCCGTCGTACAAGATCGGCCAGCGCCTGTGGGAGCAGACCCGGGACGAGGCCGCCGCCAAGTCCGCTGCCGCCGGCGAGGAGTTCGACATCCGCGCGTTCCACGCCCGCGCCCTGAGCATGGGCTCGCTGCCGCTCGACGTGCTCAAGCAGGCGTTCGCCGTCTGAGCCGCCTGAGCGGCCTGAGCCTCAGGCGATCAGCTGCGAGCCGTACCGCAGCACGATCGCCGCGAACATCAGGACGATCACCGCACCCGTGACGAACCAGTCGTTCCCGTGCTCGACGAACCGTCGCGCACCGACTCCGATGTCGATCGCCCCTTCGCGCACGTTCAGCCGCGTCAGCCCGGCCCACACGAGGGTCGTCGTGACGGTGATGAGCAGGCACCAGGGGCACAGGGCGTGGATGACGAAGTACGACTGCGCGAACAACCACCACGCGAAGACGAAGCCGACCGTGTAGATGGCCTGCGCGCTGAGCATGAACCAGCGGGGGAACACGACACCGCCGAGGATCGCGACGGCGATGGTGATGACCACGGACTCGGCCGCGATCCCCAGGAACGCGTTGGGGAAGAAGTCCCCGAGCAGGTGCGCCTGCCAGGTCTTGGCCACCGCACCGCAGTTGATGATGTGGTTGAGGTTGCAGCTCAGGCCGGCCTTCGGGTCCGCGGCAAGCTTGAGCGCGTCGATCGACAGGACGAACGACGCGAGCAGGCCGAACGCCCCGGACAGGACCATCTCGATCGCCGTCCGACGCCGCCACCGCTGGGTCGGCGGTTCGCGCAGCTCGGGATCGGGGTCGACGTAGTCGTCCAGGTCGTCGTCGAGCTCGTCGAGGTCCGTCTCGGGATCGTGGACGCCGTCGTCCAGGCCCTTCGACGACGCTCGTGCCGCGTCAGCCATCTGCTCTCCTCATGCCCTCGGTCGGGCACCTGCGCCCACCCGCCCGGGCCGGCGGTACCGCCCGCCGCGACCCGACCACTGCGGCTCCATTCTGCCTTGCTCCCCTGTGCCCCCGGACCGGGTCGGAAGTCCTGTCCGATATTCGTCTTGACCGGTACAGGGTCCTGGGCTACTTTATCGGTATAGAACGTTCCGACCGCCGATGAGAGCGAGGACACCATGTCCATGGACGGACCCCAGCTCGGGCTCCTCTTCGGGCCGCCCGCCACCTACCAGGAGGCGCACAGCGCCCAGCCACAGGCCCCGGTCGTCGTGACCGGGCGACCCCGCACCCATCACGAGCGCCGACCGCCCGCGGCGCGCACACGACGGTCCGTGGCCGGCGTGCTGCACCACCTCGCGGACGCGATCGCGCCGACGACCGCACCCCGGGGCGGCACGGCGACGCGGTGACCGGCGCCTCGGCGACCTACCCTGTCCCGCATGGAGCGGAACAGGGTGTCGCCGTGCGCAGGGGCGGCAGCGCGACGGCGGACCTGCACGCGAACCCGGACGGCGGTGCTCCCGTGGCGCGCGTGACGCTTCAGACGATCGCGGACCGCGTCGGCGTCAGCCGGATGACCGTGTCCAACGCGTTCTCGCGCCCCGACCAGCTCTCGGCCGAGATGCGGCGCACGATCCTCGACGCCGCCGCGACGCTGGGCTACGTCGGCCCGGACCCGTCGGCGCGCGCGCTCGCCCGCGGCACCACCGGTGCGGTCGGCGTCCTGCTCACCGAGTCCGTGGGCGCCGCGTTCCGCGACCCGATCGCGGCGGCGTTCTTCGGGGCGGTCGCCGAGGAGCTCGCCCCGACCGGGCTGGCGGTCGTCCTGCTCCCGGCCACGGGCGCCGAGGGCATGATCCCCGCCCGCGACATCCCCATGGACGCGGCGCTCGTCTACGGCTGCGCCGCTGACTACCCTGCGGTGGACTGGCTCGTGCGCCGCAAGCTCCCGCTCGTGTTCGTCGACGGCGACCCCCGGCCGGGTGCCGCCAGCGTGATCCTCGACGAGCGAGAGGGTGCCCGCCTCGGCGCCCAGCACCTGCTCGACCTCGGTCACAGCCGCATCGCCACGCTCACCATGAACGTCGAGGTGCCCCCGGGCTGGGCGCCCGACGTCACCGCGGCGGCGAGCGGCTTCGTCGCCCGCGAGCGCCAGCTCGGCTGGGTCGAGACCCTCACGTCCGGCGGCGTCACCCCGGTGACGTACGAGGTCTTCGACAACATGGAGCCGTACATCTCGGAGGGCGCCCGCGCGATGCTCGCCGGCGACGCTCCCCCCACCGCCGTCCTGTGCTTCTCGGACCTGATGGCCGCCGCGGTGGTGCACGCCGCCGAGCAGCGCGGCCTGCGCGTCCCGCAGGACGTGTCGGTGGTCGGGTACGACGACGTCCCGCTCGCGCGTCGGCTGCGGCCCACCCTGACCACCGTCCGGCAGGACTTCGAGGCCAAGGGCAAGGCCGCGGCGGGTGCCCTGACCCGGTCGATCGCCCGAGAACGCGCGGGGGAGGCCCCCGACCAGGCGCAGCACATGGTCCCGGTCACGTTGGTGGTCCGCGACAGCACCGCTCCCCCACCGGCATAGGCTCGCGTCCCGTGACCCGCCTGCTGCTCGCCTCCGCCTCGCCCGCTCGTCGCGCCACCCTCGTCGCCGCGGGCATCGACCCGCTCGTCGCCGTCTCGACGGTCGACGAGGACGCCGTGCTGGCGGCCGCGACCGAACGGTTCGGCGCGCTGGACCCGGCGGACGCGGTCCTGCTGCTGGCCCAGGCCAAGGTCGAGGACGTGTCGCGGAACCTGCCCGAGGACCTCGAAGACGCCGACGACCTGCTCCTGCTCGGCTGCGACTCGATGCTCGAGCTCGACGGCCGGATCTACGGCAAGCCGGCGGACGCCGACCAGGCCCGGACCCGGTGGCGCGCGATGCGCGGGAACACCGGCGTCCTGCACACCGGGCACTGGCTGATGGACGAGCGCGCGACGCCGACGATGCTCGGCGCGACCTCGTCGACCACCGTGATGTTCGCGGACCTCTCCGACGACGAGATCGACGCCTACGTGGCGACGGGCGAACCGCTCGCGGTAGCGGGCGCGTTCACGATCGACGGGCTCGGCGGCCCGTTCGTCGAGAAGATCGAGGGCGACCACCACGGCGTCGTCGGGATCAGCCTCCCCCTGTTGCGCGAGCTCCTCGGGTCGGTCGGAGTGACCATCCCCGACCTCTGGCGCACCGCCTGATCTTGTCCGGAGCCGACAAAGGCGGGCTCGCAGCGCGAACCTCAGACCCCGGTCGTCGTCGGATCCCTACAAAAACCGACCGGTGGACCTTGGCCGGTTCCCCAATCTTGCCGGGGCACGCGCTCCCGGCACGGGCCAGAGCCGGGCTCCGCGTTACGGTGAGCCGTGCCCGCCATCTCCAAGGTCCTCATCGCCAACCGCGGTGAGATCGCCGTCCGCATCGCCCGTGCCTGTCGCGACGCGTCGATCGGCTCCGTCGCCGTCTACGCCGACCCGGACCGGGAGGCGGTGCACGTCCGCATCGCCGACGAGGCGTTCGCGCTCGGCGGCTCCCGTGCGGCCGAGACCTACCTCGACATCCCCAAGCTGCTCGACGTCGCCCGCCGCTCCGGCGCGGACGCCGTGCACCCCGGGTACGGCTTCCTCGCGGAGAACGCGGCGTTCGCGCAGGCGGTCATCGAGGCGGGGCTGACGTGGATCGGCCCCCCGCCGTCGGCCATCGAGTCGCTGGGCGACAAGGTCAGCGCGCGGCACATCGCCCAGCGCGCCGGCGCACCCCTGGTCGCGGGCACCCCCGACCCGGTCGAGGGTGTCGACGAGATCCACGCGTTCGCGCAGCTGCACGGCCTGCCGATCGCGATCAAGGCGGCGTTCGGCGGCGGCGGCCGCGGCCTGAAGGTCGCTCGCGACGTCGACGAGATCGACGAGATGTTCGAGTCCGCGGTCCGCGAGGCCGTCGCAGCGTTCGGGCGTGGCGAGTGCTTCGTCGAGCGGTACCTCGACCGCCCCCGGCACGTCGAGACGCAGTGCCTGGCCGACCAGTTCGGCACCGTGGTCGTCGTGTCGACGCGTGACTGCTCCCTGCAGCGCCGGCACCAGAAGCTGGTCGAGGAGGCGCCCGCGCCGTTCCTCACCGACGCGCAGAACGAGCAGCTGGTCGAGTCGTCGAAGGCGATCCTGCGCGAGGCCGGCTACGTCGGCGCCGGCACCTGCGAGTTCCTGGTGGCCACCGACGGGACGATCTCGTTCCTGGAGGTCAACACACGGCTGCAGGTCGAGCACCCGGTGACCGAGGAGGTCAGCGGGATCGACCTGGTCCTCGAGCAGCTCCGCATCGCGGCGGGAGAGCCCCTCGGATACGACAGCGTGCCGACCCGCGGGCACTCGATCGAGTTCCGCATCAACGGCGAGGACCCGTCGGCGGGCTTCCTGCCCGCCCCCGGCAAGATCACCACGCTGCGGCTGCCCACCGGACCCGGCGTGCGCGTCGACTCCGGCGTGGTCGAGGGCGACAGCGTCTCGGGCCTGTTCGACTCGATGATCGCCAAGGTCATCGTCACCGGCGCCGACCGCCCGCAGGCCCTGGCGCGGGCCCGCCGCGCGCTGGCCGAGCTGGAGGTGGTCGGCATCCCGACGGTCGTCCCGTTCCACCGTGCCGTGCTGGACGCCAAGGCGTTCGCGCCCGCGGACCCCGACGAGCCGTTCACCATCCACACCCGCTGGATCGAGACCGAGTTCGCCGAGACCGTCGCCGCGCTCGGCGCCTCGACGCCGGCACCGCCGGCCGACGACGACGAGGAGCCGGCCGCGCTCGAGCGGGTCGTCGTCGAGGTCGGCGGCAAGCGCATCGAGGTCGTCCTGCCCGCCGCACTGGCCTTCGGTCGCGGTGCCGCCGGTCGCGCGGCGCCCGCCGCGCGACGCCCGGTCCGGCGGGCCGCAAAGACGAGCTCGTCGAACGGCACGACGCTCGCCTCGCCGATGCAGGGGACGATCGTCAAGGTCGCCGTGGCCGAGGGCGCGACGGTGGCCGAGGGCGACCTGGTCGTCGTGCTGGAGGCGATGAAGATGGAGCAGCCGCTCGTGGCGCACCGCGCCGGCACCGTGACGGCGCTGTCCGTCGGGGTCGGCTCGAGCGTGAGCGCGGGCACGGCCATCTGCGAGATCGTCGGCTGACCGCACGCGTGGAACCGCCGCACCGCCAACGCCAGCCGGGTGACGGCTGGGTCGAGTGCGCCTGCGGCGTGAGTCACTGGGGCCTCTTCGGCGCCGCCGGGCTGCTCCTCGTGCGTCGCGACGACGACGGCCGTGCCGTCGCGGTCGTCCTGCAGCACCGGGTCGAGTGGAGCCACCACGGCGGGACGTGGGGCATCCCGGGCGGCGCACGGATGCCGTCGGAGACCGCCGTCGACGCCGCCCTGCGCGAGGCCGCCGAGGAGGCCGGCATCGACCCGGTGAGCGTCCGGGTGCGCGGCCAGCACGTGCTGGCGCACCCCGACTGGTCCTACACCACCGTCCTGGCCGACGAGATCTCGCCCGTGCATCCCACGGTCACGGACGCCGAGAGCCTCGAGCTGCGCTGGGTCCCCGTCGACGACGTCGCGACCCTCCCCCTGCTCCCGGCGTTCGCGGACGCATGGCCGACGTTGCTTGCCCGGCTGCGGGACTCGCTCGACCGGTGACCCGGTTCACAGGGTCAGGCACCGGACGGAGGTCGCACTTAGGGCACCCTCAGGGGTAGTGTCGCCGAGCAGTGAGGTAAGCCTGTCCTCACGGCTCCTGCCACCTCCCTCCTGACGGAAGCACCCATGGTCGCCAACTACCTCATCGGTCTGCGTGAGGGCCTCGAAGCCGCGCTGGTCGTCAGCATCCTCGTTGCCTACCTGGTGAAGTCCGACCGCCGCGACCAGCTCCCCGCCCTCTGGACGGGAGTCGGGGTCGCGATCCTCGTCGCCCTCGGGTTCGGTGCGCTGCTGACGTTCGGGCCGCAGGGGCTGTCGTTCGAGGCGCAGGAGGCCATCGGCGGGACGCTCTCCATCCTCGCGGTCGGCCTGATCACCTGGATGATCTTCTGGATGGCCAAGACGGCCCGCTACATGAAGGCCGGCCTGCACCACAAGCTCGACGACGCCATCGGCGGCGGGCAGAAGGCGGTCTTCGTCGTCGCGCTGCTGGCGGTCGGACGTGAGGGCCTGGAGACGGCGCTGTTCCTGTGGGCGGGCGCGCAGGCGACCAGCGGCACCGCCCCCGGCACCACCGGGAACGCGGCCCCGCTCGTCGGCGCGGCGCTCGGCCTGGCCACCGCCGTCGTGCTCGGCTGGCTGGTCTACCGCGGCGCGCTCAAGCTCAACCTGCGCACCTTCTTCGCCTGGACGGGGCTGTTCCTCATCGTCGTCGCGGCCGGCGTGCTGGCCTACGGCGTCCACGACCTGCAGGAGGCCGGCATCCTGCCCGGCGTGAACAACCTCGCGTTCGACGTCTCGTCGACCGTCCCGCCCAGCAGCTGGTACGGCTCGCTGCTCAAGGGCGTCTTCAACTTCTCGCCCGCCACCACCTGGCTCCAGGCGTTCGTCTGGATCGCGTACCTCGTGCCGACCCTGACGATCTTCATCCGCACCACCTGGGGCCACGCCCCGTCGCGACCCGCCGCTCCCGCGCCGGCGGTCACCGCGTCCGCAGCCTGACCGACCGTCCTTGACCTGGCGCCCGACCGGCGCCTCATGCATCCGTCTCGAGGAGACCCATGTCCCGCCGCCCTGTCCTGACCGCCGCTGCCCTTGCGGCCCTCGTGCTGCCGCTCGCCGCGGGCTGTGTCTCCAACGACACGGCCGGCGCGTCGGCCAGCGCCTCGGCCGGCGCGATCACGGTCACGTCCACCGCGGACGCGTGCGACGTCTCCGCGGCGACGGCACCGTCGGGCAACGTGCAGTTCTCGGTCACCAACGCGGGCAACGACGTCACCGAGTTCTACCTGCTGAGCGACGACGGGCTGCGGGTCGTCTCCGAGGTGGAGAACATCGGGCCCGGGCTGTCCCGCGACCTCGTCGTCCAGGTCAAGCCCGGCACCTACTTCACCGCGTGCAAGCCCGGCATGGTGGGCGACGGCATCCGGAGCCCGTTCACGGTCACGGACTCGGGCGCGCAGGTGGGCCCGACCGGCGACACCGCCGACCAGCTCACGGCCGCCTCGGCGCAGTACCTCGCCTACGTCAAGGACCAGGTGGGCGCGCTCCTCACGAGCACCCAGGCGTTCGCCGACGCCTACGGCACCGGTGACGACGCCAAGGCCGAGTCGCTGTACGCCGACGCGCGCAGCCACTACGAGCGCGTCGAGCCCGTCGCCGAGTCGTTCGGCGAGCTCGACCCGAAGCTCGACGCCCGCGAGGCCGACGTCGAGGCCGGCCAGACGTGGACCGGCTGGCACATGATCGAGAAGGACCTGTGGCAGCCCACGGCCGACGCCAACGGCGGCGTCGCGTACGTGCCGCTGACCCCCGACCAGCGCACGGCTGCGGCCGCCGACCTGGTGAGCAACACCCAGGCCCTGGCCGACGAGGTCACCTCCCCCACCTTCACGCTCGAGGCCTTCCAGATCGCCAACGGCGCCAAGGGGCTGCTCGACGAGGTCGCCGCCAGCAAGGTCACCGGCGAGGAGGAGATCTGGTCGCACACCGACCTCTGGGACTTCCAGGCCAACGTCGAGGGCGCCAAGGTCGCCTACGAGGTCCTCGGTGACGTCGTCGTGGCCCAGGACCCCGACCTGGCCAAGCAGCTGGACACCCGGTTCGCCGAGACGTTCGCGCTGCTGGCCGCGCAGGGCTCGTTCGACAGCGGCTTCACCTACTACGACAAGCTGACGCCCGACGAGATCAAGGCCTTCGCCTCGTCGGTCGACGCCCTCTCCGAGCCGCTCTCGCAGCTCACCACCACCGTGACGGGCAGCTAGTCCGTCCCTTCGTCCAAGGAGTCACGTGTCCGCCCCCACGGACCCGCCCGGCCCCCCCGACGAGCCCGCAACCGAGCCCGGACGCTCCCGCATCTCGCGGCGAGGGTTCCTGGGGCTGGGCGGCGGCCTCGCGGTCGGTCTCGCTGCCGCCACCGGCTTCGGTGTCGGTCGCGCGACCGCGCCCGACGCTGCGCCCGCCGCCGGAGCGGGCACGTACCCGTTCACCGGCGAGCACCAGGCCGGCATCGTCACGCCCGCGCAGGACCGGCTCTACCTCGCCGCCTTCGACCTCACGACGACGTCCCGCGACGAGCTGGTCGCCCTCCTGCAGACCTGGACGACGATCGCCGCGCGGCTCACGCAGGGTCTGTCGGCGGGCCCGTACGGCCCGGCGTCCGGCCCGTACAACGCGCCGCCCGACGACACCGGCGAGGCCGCCGACCTGCTGCCCGCCGGCCTGACCATCACCTTCGGGTTCGGCCGTTCTCTGTTCGTCGGCACACGGAACGCCGACGGCACGCCTGGCACGGACCGCTTCGGCCTGGCCGGCAGGCTGCCCGACGGCCTGGTCGACCTGCCCCACTTCGCCAAGGACGACCTCGACCCGGCCCGCAGCGACGGCGACATCGTCGTGCAGGCCTGCGCCGACGACCCCCAGATCGCCGTGCACGCGATCCGCAACCTGTCCCGGGCGGCCTTCGGCACCGCGACCATCCGCTGGACGCAGCTGGGCTACGGCCGGACCTCGTCGACGAGCACCGCCCAGCTCACGCCGCGCAACCTGTTCGGCTTCAAGGACGGCACCGCCAACGTCAAGGCCGAGGAGGCCGCCGACCTCGAGAAGCACGTCTGGGTCGACGACGCCGCCCTCAGCTCGGACTCCGCGTGGCTCGCCGGCGGCTCGTTCCTCGTCGCCCGTCGCATCCGCATGCGCATCGAGACGTGGGACCGCACCTCGCTCGGCGAGCAGGAGGGCCTCGTCGGACGCACCAAGGGCAACGGCGCCCCCCTGTCCGGCGGCACGGAGTTCACCGAGCCCGACTTCACGGCGAAGGGCGGCGACGGCAAGCCGCTGATCCCGCTCGACTCGCACGTGCGGCTGGCGCACCCGACCGAGAACAAGGGCGTGCGGATGCTGCGCCGCGGGTACAACTTCACCGACGGCAACGACAGCCTCGGCCGCCTGGACGCGGGGCTGTTCTTCCTCGCGTTCGTCACGGACCCGCGGACGCACTACATCCCGATGCAGTCACAGCTGTCCAGCCAGGACGGGCTCATGGAGTACCTCACGCACACCGCCTCGGGGCTCTACGCGGTGCCGCCCGGGCTGCCCGACGGGTCGCTGGTCCTCGGCGCCGACGGCACGCCCGTGACCACGGCCGCGAGCCCGTACGTCGGCCAGGCTCTGTTCCGGTAGCCGCCGGGGTACTCTGCCGCGCGTGACGACTGAGCAGCCGGCGCGCACCCCGCTCGACGCCGGAACGCCCACCCGGGTGTGGCTCGTCGCGCTGCTGACCGTGATGGCCCTCGAGATGGTCCGCGCCAGCGGGCCCCTGCTGGACCGGGCGTTCACGGTAGGCACCATCGACGCCGCGCTCGCGTCCCTCGGCACCTACGCCGGCGCGGGCCTGGTGGTCGCCCTCGTCCTCGTGCTCTGCCGGTGCTCGTCCGGTGTGCCCGACGCCCGCAGCCTGCTGCTGGGCACGTTGCTGCTCGCCGCCCTGCGCGTCGTGATCCAGGGTCTCGACGGGCTCGCGCTGAATGTCGTCGGCCTCCTCACCGTCGCCGTGGCGGTCGGGATGCTCACGCTGGCCGTCGCCTTCGTCGCGGGACGTCCCTCGGGCGGTCGGCAGGCCGCCGTCGGCCTCGTGCTCGGGTGCGGGCTGTCCGTCGGGCTGCAGCTGCTCCTGGGCACCTGGGACGCGCTGTGGCAGCCCGGCTGGTCCGGATGGATCGTCGCCGTGGTGCTCGGGCTGTTCCTGGTCGGCACGGCCCGCGCGCTCGCGGCGCTCACCACCGCCGAGAGCGAGCCCACCGGCCGTCCCCGCCGGCTCTGGGCCCTCGGGCCGTTCCTGGCGATCGCGGCGATGGTCGTCGCCAACCCCGCGTTCGCGGCCTCGCAGTCGGGCTCGTCGCTCCGCACGGCCGGGATCGTGCTCGTCGCCGCGAACTTCGTCGGCGCCGGTCTGCTGCTCCGGCCCGCGCAGTGGTCGGCGCCGTGGCGCGTGGGCGCCGCCGTGCTCCTCGTCGTCGGCGTGGGTGGCGCGCTGTGGATCACCGACGTCTGGGCGCTCGTCGCGATCGCCGTGCTCGAGGTCTGCCTCGGTGTCGTGCTCTCGGCGGCGTTCAGCGCCCACCGACCGGCCCCACGCGGCATCGCCCGGACCGCGATGGCAACCCTCACCGTCGGGGTGCTGACCATCGCGCCGCTGCTGATCTACATGCTCGACTACGACGTGCCGCTCGGCGTCGACAACGCCTGGGTCGTCGTCGTGACCGCGGGCGCGCTCGCCCTGTCCGGCCTGCGCCGCCGCACGCCGCTCGGGCGCTCCGCCGACCGGCTCCCCCGCAGCATGGCCTCCGTCCGGCTGCTCGTGCTGCCCGCGCTCGTCCTGGCAACCATCGGCCTCGTCGCCCTGTCCACGCCGTCGGTGCCGGCGCACTCCGCCGGCGACACCGTGACGCTCGTCGACTGGAACCTGCACTACGGCGTCTCGCCCCTGACCGGCGTCGAGCTCGAGGACGTCGCCTCCACGATCGAGGCCCAGCACCCCGACGTCGTCACGCTGCAGGAGGTCGAGCGCGGCTGGATCTTCGGCGGTGGCGCCGACATGGCCACGTGGCTGTCCCGCCGGCTCGGCATGACGATCGAGTTCGCCCCCGCCGCGGACCGTCAGTTCGGCAACGCCGTGCTCGCTCGGTCCGGGCTGACCGACGTCGCGATCCATGAGCTGCCCTACGGCGACGGCCCGCAGAAGCGGTCTGCCCTCGCGACGACGCTGACCACGGCTTCCGGAGCCTCGCTGCGCGTGACCTCGGTCCACCTGCAGCACCGCGCGTCGAACACCCCGACCCGGTTGGACCAGCTCAAGGCCCTGACGACCGCCGCGCCCGTCACGCCTCCCGAGGTGCTCGCCGGCGACTTCAACGCGACTCCGGGCTCCCCCGAGATCACCTTCCTGACGGACGCCGGCTGGATCAGTGCGATCGACGCGGCCGGCGACCCGTCGCAGAACACGTCGACGAGCCTCGATCCCACGGAACGCATCGACTGGGTCTTCGGCCAGGGCGTGACGTTCACGTCGGCGAAGGCGCTGCCCGGCAACACGGAGTCGGACCACCTGCCGGTCGTTGCCCGACTCTCCGTCGGCTGAGCTCGCGGGTCCGCTCGACTGGCGGACCACGAGGGCGACGCCGGTGCGCGTCGTGCCGTCCGGCCCGCGGCCGCGCCGTCCGTCCCCGACGGGAGGATCCTCGACCCATGACCGTCCGGCTGCCCTTGCCCTCCCGTCCCGTCGCAGACCCGCGCGCGACCGTCGTCGGAGATCGCTTCCGTGTCACCGTCCTCACCGACGGGCTGCTGCGGCTCGAGCACTCGCCCGACGGGGTCTTCGAGGACCGCGCCTCGACGTTCGCCCTCAACAGAGAGCTGCCGGTGCCCGAGTTCCGCGTGATCTCGTCGGACACGCACCTCGAGGTGCTGACCGACCGGCTGCACCTCGTGTACGACCGTGGGCCCTTCAGCACCAGCGGGCTGAGCGTCTCCGTCCGCGGTGGCGTCAGCTCGTACCACTCGGTCTGGCGGTTCGGCGACGACCAGCCAAGCCTGGGCGGGACCGCGCGCACCCTCGACGGGGCCGACGGAGCGGTCCCGCTCGAGCCCGGCGTCGTGTCGCGCGAGGGGTTCGCCGTCCTGGACGACTCCCGCTCGATGCTTCTCGAGAGCGACGGCTGGGTGACACCCCGCGACGGATCGCGCACGGACCTCTATGTCTTCGCCTACGGCCACGACTACCGCGCCGCCGTCCAGGCCCTGTACGCGGTCTCCGGTCCCACGCCGGTCCTGCCGCGCTACGCGCTGGGCAACTGGTGGAGCCGGTACCACCGGTACACGTCGGACAGCTACTCCGCGATCCTGGACAGGTTCGTCGCCGAGGACATCCCGATCGCCGTGGCCGTGCTGGACATGGACTGGCACCTCACGGAGATCGACCCGGCGATCGGCAGCGGCTGGACCGGCTACACGTGGAACCGTGAGCTCTTCCCGGATCCCGCGGCGTTCCTGGCGTCGCTGCACGACCGTGGCCTGCGCGTGACGCTCAACGTCCATCCGGCGGACGGCGTGCGCGCGCACGAAGAGGCGTACCCGGCCGTCGCGGCGGCGCTGGGACGGTCCGCGGACTCCGGCGACCCGATCCCGTTCGACGTCACAGACCGCGCATTCCTCGACGCCTACTTCGACGTGCTGCACCGAGGCCTCGAGCGGGACGGCGTCGACTTCTGGTGGCTCGACTGGCAGTCGGGGCCGCACTCGCGCGTGGCGGGCATCGACCCGTTGTGGATGCTCAACCACTTTCACTTCCTCGACTCCGCACGCGACGGACAGCGCGCTCTGACGTTCTCCCGGTTCGCCGGGCCGGGCAGCCACCGCTACCCCGTCGGATTCTCCGGCGACACGGTGATCTCCTGGGCGTCGCTCGCGTTCCAACCGCACTTCACCGCCGCGGCCGCCAACATCGGCTACGGCTGGTGGAGCCACGACATCGGTGGCCACATGTTCGGCGCCAAGGACGACGAGCTGGCCACGCGCTGGGTGCAGCTGGGTGTCTTCTCCCCGATCCTGCGCCTGCACTCCACCGCGAACGCCTTCTCGACGAAGGAGCCGTGGACGTTCGAGCCGGCCGCGCACGCGGTCATGGCGGCCCACCTGCGTCTGCGACACCGGCTCGTCCCGTACCTGCACTCCATGAACCACCGGGCCGCGCATGAGGGGCGGCCCCTGGTCGAGCCGCTCTACCATCAGTGGCCCGACGCCGCGGAGGCCTACGACGCGCCCGCCCAGTTCCTGTTCGGCAGCGAGCTGATGGTCGCCGCGATCACCGAGCCCGCGGACGCCCGCACGCGCACGGCCGCCGTACGGACCTGGCTCCCGGCCGGCACCTGGGTCGACGTGCTCACCGGCCTCGTCTACGACGGCGACCGGCAGCTCCTGATGCACCGGGACCTCGCGACGATCCCCGTCCTCGCACGGTCCGGGGCGATCGTGGTGCTCGACGGCGACGACGTGCTCGGGAACGACCCGGTCAACCCGTCGCGGCTCGAGGTCCTCGTCGTCGTCGGCGCCGACGGTGCGTTCACGCTCGTCGAGGACGACGGGACCGACGCCGGCACCGTCCGCACGGCCCTGACGTTCGACCAGGAGTCCGGGACGCTCACGGTCTCCCCCGCCGAGGGGCAGACCGACTGCCTGCCGGCGCGCCGCCGATGGACGGTCACGTTCGTCGCGTTCGACGGCGCCGACCCCACGGTGGACGTCCCGGGCGCACGGACCGCCCGGCGGGACGGCCGGGTCTCGGTGACGGTCGACGACGTCCCTGTCGGCGAGGCGTTCACGGTGTCGGTCGGACCACGACCGCGGCTCGCGTCCAACGACGTGCCGACCCGCCTGTTCGCGCTCCTCGACCGCGCGCAGATCTCGTACGACCTCAAGTCACGGGTTCTGGAGGTCGCGACGTCGGACGCGCCGTTGGCCGTGCGGATCTCCCACCTGCAGGCGCTCGAGCTGGACCAGCCCATGGCGGCCGCGGTCAACGAGCTCCTGCTCGCACGGGCCGAGCGCGGGTGAGGAGGGGCGCGCAGGCGCCCCACACATCAGTCCTCGATGCGGTGGTGGAGCATGCGCGCCACCTCGGCGATCGTGCCCGACATCGACGGGTAGACCGTGGACGTCTCGGCGATCTGGTCGGTGGTGATGCGGTACTTCACGGCGAGCGTCAGCGGGAAGATCGACTCGCTCGCGCGCGGACCCACCACGACCGCACCGACGACGACGCCCGAACCCGCGTGGGCGAAGATCTTGATGAACCCGTCGCGGACGCCGAGCATCTTGGCGCGCGGGTTGCGGGCCAGCGGCAGCATGCTGACGGAGTACGTGATGCCGCGCGCCTGCATCTGGGTCTCGGTCAGGCCGACCGTGGCGATCTCGGGCATCGTGAAGATGTTCGACGACACCCCTCGCAGCGAGAGCGGCGCGACGGCGTCGCCGAGCGCGTGCGCCATCGCGAGGCGCCCCTGCGTGGCCGCTACGGAGGCGAGCGGGAGGACACCGGTCACGTCGCCGGCCGCATAGATGCCCCGGACGTTGGTGCGTGAGACCTTGTCCACCTCGATGTGCCCGGACGGCGTCAGCCGGACCCCGGCCTCCTCCAGCCCGAGGCCGCGCGACGTCGGGATCGAGCCGACGGCGAACAGGACGTGCGTGCCCTCGACCACCCGCCCGTCGGCCAGGGTGACCTCGACGCCGTCGGCGGTCCGGACGGCCTTCGACGCCCGCGACTGCGACATCACGGTCATGCCGCGGGTCTTGAACACGTCCTCGAGCAGCTGGGCGGCGTCGGCGTCCTCGCCGGGCAGCACCCGGTCGCGGCTGGACACGAGGACCACCTCGGCGCCCAGCGACGTGTACGCGCCGGCGAACTCGGCGCCCGTGACGCCGGACCCGACGACGATGAGCTTCTTGGGCAGCTCGGGCAGGTCGTACAGCTGCGTCCAGGTCAGGATGCGCTCGCCGTCGGGCTGGGCCTCGGGCAGCATCCGCGGGGTGGCGCCGGTGGCGACGAGGACGACGTCCGCGTCGAGCGTCAGGTCGTCGACACCGTCGGGCGTGGTGACCAGCACGCGCGACGGTCCGTCGAGCCGGCCGTGGCCGAGGATGATGCGGACGCCCTCGCGCTCCAGCCGGGCGCGGATGTCCGCCGACTGAGCGGTCGCGAGCGCCTTGACGCGGGTGTTGACGGCGGCGAGGTCGATGCGGTGGCGCAGGAGGTCCAGGCCGCTGCCGTCCAGGGCCGTGCCGTCCAGGCGGATGCCCAGCTCGGGGGCGCGGTCGGCGATCGTCATCCACTCCGCGGTCGCGATCAGGGTCTTCGAGGGGACGACGTCGGTCAGCACGGCTGCGCCACCGAGGCCGGCGGCCTCGACGACCGTGACGTCCGCGCCGAGGCGCCGGCCGACGAGCGCGGCCTCGTAGCCGCCGGGTCCGCCGCCGATGACGACGACGCGTTGGTTGGCCGATTCCTGCGACGGGGTGCTCACAGAAAGACATTCTGCCGCTCAGACGCCGCCGGGCCAGCGGGTTAGCCTTCGACCATGAGCCACGTCACATCCCTGGACGACCCGACGACAGACCCGTTCGACGTCGCGAGGGCCGCCGCGGCGTACATCGCCGAGGCGACCGGCGTACCGACGCACGACGTCGCCCTCGTGCTCGGCTCGGGCTGGGGCGGTGCGGCCGACCTGCTGGGCGAGACCGTCGCGGAGCTGCCGAGCCACAAGGTGCCGGGCTTCTCCAAGCCTGCGGTCGTGGGGCACGTGGGCACGATCCGCTCCATCCGGATCGGAGGGTCGTTGGGAGCTCCCGCCAAGCACGCACTCGTCCTGGGGAGCCGCACGCACCTCTACGAGGGCCGGGGGGTGCGGCGCGTGGTGCACGGTGTGCGCACCGCCGCGGCGGCGGGTGCATCGACCATCGTGCTCACCAACGGTTGCGGCGGCCTCAACCCCGCCTGGGCCCCCGGCACTCCCGTCCTGATCAGCGACCACATCAACCTCACCGCGACCTCGCCGCTCGAGGGTGCGACGTTCGTGGACCTGACGGACCTGTACTCGTCGCGGCTGCGGGCGATCGCCCGCCGGGTCGACGCCTCGCTCGACGAGGGTGTCTACGTGCAGTTCCCCGGGCCGCACTACGAGACGCCGGCCGAGGTGCAGATGGCGGGCCGCATCGGCGGAGACCTGGTCGGCATGTCGACGTCGCTCGAGGCGATCGCGGCCCGGCACGCCGGGCTCGAGGTGCTCGGCATCTCACTGGTCACCAACCTCGCCGCCGGCATCAGCCCAGTTCCGCTCAGCCACGCGGAGGTGCTCGAGGCGGGCGCGGCGGCCGGTCCGCGGATCAGCGCCCTGCTCGCCGAGATCGTCCGCCACCTCTGAGGGAGCGCCCACCGGCGGGCGTGAGTAGTTTGGCCCCATGACCGGCGACGATGCGTGGGCAGACCTCCGGACGCGCGTGCAGGTATGGATCGACGATGATCCCGATCCCCAGACGGCCGACGAGCTCCGTGCGCTGCTGACGCTGGCCGACGCGCAACGCCCCGACACCCCCGAGCCCGACCCGACGCAGCGGCAGGTGATCGACGCCCGCCGCGCGGCCCGCGCCGAGCTGGCCGACCGGTTCACCGGGCTCCTGCAGTTCGGCACCGCGGGCCTGCGCGGGCGGCTCGGAGCCGGTCCGCACCGGATGAACCGCGCGGTCGTCATCCGCGCGGCCTCCGGGCTGGCGGACTACCTGCTGGGCGAGCTGGACGGCGTGCACCCGCGACCGCGCGTCGTCATCGGGTACGACGCCCGCCACCGGTCGGTGGACTTCGCGCGCGACTCGGCGGCCGTGCTGACCGCGGTCGGCATCGAGGTGCTGGTCCTGCCGGAGTCGCTGCCCACCCCGGTGCTGGCGTTCGCGGTGCGGCACCTGGACGCCGACGCGGGGATCATGGTCACGGCGTCGCACAACCCCCGCGAGGACAACGGCTACAAGGTCTACCTGGGCGGCCGTGTGGTCACCGACTCGGGCCAGGGCTCGCAGATCGTGCCGCCGGCCGACGCCGCGATCGCCGCCGAGATCGCCCACGTCCCGTCGGTCGCCTCCGTGCCGAGGACGACGAACGGCTGGACCATGCTCGGCTTCGACGTGCTCGACGCCTACGTCGACGCGGTCGTGGCGCTGGCGCCCACCGACGAGGCGAGCCGCGCCGCCGCGGCCCGGCTGAAGATCGTGCTCACGCCGCTGCACGGGGTGGGCGGCGAGGTGGCCCAGCGGGTGCTCGAGCGGGCCGGGTTCGCTCACGTCGTGATCGTGCCGGAGCAGTTCGAGCCGGACCCCGACTTCCCGTCGATCGCGTTCCCGAACCCCGAGGAGCCGGGCGCGATCGACATGGCCACCGGCCTGGCCAGCGACGAGGGCGCCCATCTGGTGCTCGCGCTCGACCCGGACGCGGACCGGTGCGCCGTCGCCGTGCAGGATCCGCGGCACCGCAGCCATCGCGGTCCCGACACCGCCGAGGCCGAGGGCTGGCGCATGCTGCACGGTGACGAGACCGGGGCACTGCTGGGCACGGCGATGGCCGCCCGCTGGCTCGCCGCCGACGCGGAGCCGGACGCCACGACCCCGACGTTCGCCAGCTCGATCGTCTCGTCGCGCCTGCTCGGCAAGATCGCCGCGTCGGCAGGTCTCGGCTACGCGCAGACGCTCACGGGGTTCAAGTGGATCTCCCGCGTCGACCACCTGGCGTTCGGGTACGAGGAGGCGCTGGGCTACTGCGTCGACCCGGGCAACGTCCGCGACAAGGACGGCATCTCCGCGGCGCTGCTGATGGCCGGGCTGGCGGCACGGCTGCACGCCGAGGGCCGCACGCTGATCGATGCCCTCGACGACATCGCGCGCACCCACGGCCTGCACCTGACCGACCAGGTGTCGGCCCGGTTCACGGCGCAGGACCAGATCCTCCCGCTGGTGCACGGGGTGAGGCGGCGGCCCCCGACGACGTTGGGCGGCTCGCGTGTGATCCAGGTGGTCGACCTGGCCGCCGGTACCGAGGACGACCGCGACGGCCTGCCGGCCACCGACGGCCTGCGCCTGCTGACCGAGGACGGCACGCGCGTCGTCGTGCGCCCGAGCGGCACCGAGCCCAAGGTCAAGGCGTACCTGGAGGTCATCCAGCCGGTGGGCTCGCACGCCGACCGCGCGGCACTGAGCCACGCGCGCGAGGAGGCTCGCCGGCGGCTGGACGCGGTCGCCGCCGACGTCCGGGCGACCCTCGGGATCTAGGTGCGCCGGGCGCGCTCCGGTGAGCGAAGATGAACCTGTGAGGACGAGCGAGAACGCACGAGGCAGAGCATGACCGGCACCGAGATCGCACCGAGCGAGCGAGCCGTCGCGCTCCTCGGCGGTGAGGCGAACGACGCCAACCTGCGTCGCTACCTGCACGGCATCCCGGGCGTCGACGCGGTCGGCCTCGAGCAGCGCGCCGCCGGGCTGGGCACGCGGTCCATCAAGACGACCTCGAAGGCGTGGGCGCTGGACCGGATCATCGGGCTCATCGACCTGACCACCCTCGAGGGCGCCGACACGCCCGGCAAGGTGCGGTCCCTCGTCGCGAAGGCCGTGACCCCGGACCCCGCCGACCCGACGTGCCCGCGGGTCGCGGCGGTCTGCGTGTACGGCGACATGGTCCCGCACGCGGTCGAGGCGCTCGGTGCGCTGCACGGAGACCCCGCCACCGGCAAGATCGCGGTCGCCGCGGTCGCCACCGCGTTCCCCAGCGGTCGCGCGTCGCGGTCCATCAAGCTCGAGGACACGGCCGACGCCGTCGCCGCCGGTGCCGACGAGATCGACATGGTCATCGACCGCGGCGCGTTCCTGGCCGGCCGCTACGGGCAGGTCTACGACGAGATCGTCGCGGTCAAGGAATCCTGCCGACGCGCCGACGGCACGTATGCGCACCTCAAGGTCATCCTCGAGACCGGCGAGCTGAACACCTACGACAACGTCCGCCGGGCAAGCTGGCTGGGCATCCTGGCAGGCGGCGACTTCATCAAGACGTCGACCGGCAAGGTCGCGCCCGCGGCCACGCTGCCGGTCACGCTGCTCATGCTCGAGGTGGTCCGCGACTGGTTCCGGCTCTCCGGGCAGAAGATCGGTGTGAAGCCCGCGGGCGGCATCCGCGCCTCGAAGGACGCGATCAAGTACCTGGTGACCGTCGCCGAGACGGCCGGCGAGGAGTGGCTGACGCCGGAGCTGTTCCGGTTCGGCGCCTCCAGCCTGCTCAACGACGTGCTCCTGCAGCGCCAGAAGGTGACGACCGGCCACTACTCCGGTCCCGACTACGTGACGATCGACTGAGGACCCCTGATGACCTTCCTGGAGTACGCACCGGCGCCGGAGTCGCAGGCGATCCTCAACCTGCGCAGCGAGTACGGGCTGTTCGTCGGCGGTGAGTTCCGGGCCGGCAACGGGACGCCGTTCTCGTCGATCAACCCGGCCACCGAGAAGCACATCGCGACGATCGCGACGGCGTCCGAGGCCGATGTGGACGCCGCCGTCGCGGCCGCCCGCAAGGCCTACGACACGACGTGGTCCCGCCTGAGCGGCGCTGACCGCGGCAAGTACCTGTTCCGCATCGCGCGCCTGCTCCAGGAGCGCTCGCGCGAGCTGGCCGTGGCCGAGAGCCTGGACAACGGCAAGCCGATCAAGGAGTCCCGCGACGTCGACGTGCCGCTGGTCGCCGCCTGGTTCTTCTACTACGCCGGCTGGGCGGACAAGCTCGACCACGTCGGCCTCGGTTCGGCGCCCCGTCCGCTCGGGGTCGCCGCCCAGGTGATCCCGTGGAACTTCCCGCTGCTGATGCTCGCGTGGAAGATCGCCCCGGCGCTGGCCGCGGGCAACACCGTGGTGCTCAAGCCGGCCGAGACCACGTCGCTGACCGCATTGCTGTTCGCCGAGATCGTGCAGCAGGCCGACCTGCCGCCGGGCGTCGTCAACATCGTCACGGGCGCGGGCGCGACCGGTGCCGCGCTGGTCGGGCACGGCGACGTCGACAAGGTGGCGTTCACGGGCTCCACGGACGTCGGGCGGGCGATCGCCAAGCAGGTGGCCGGCACGCGCAAGAAGCTCACGCTGGAGCTGGGTGGCAAGGCGGCGAACATCGTGTTCGACGACGCGCCCATCGACCAGGCCATCGAGGGAATCGTCAACGGCATCTTCTTCAACCAGGGCCACGTCTGCTGCGCGGGAAGCCGCCTGCTGGTCCAGGAGTCGGTGCACGAGGAGGTCGTCTCCCGGTTGAAGGACCGCCTGTCGACGTTGCGCCTGGGCGACCCCTTGGACAAGAACACGGACATCGGGGCGATCAACAGCGCGGAGCAGCTCGAGCGCATCCGGACGCTGAGCGACATCGGCGAGGCCGAGGGCGCCGACCGGTGGACCGCCGCGTGCGAGATCCCCGCGAACGGGTTCTGGTTCGCACCGACGATCTTCGACAACGTCTCGACGAGCCACCGGATCGCCCGCGAGGAGATCTTCGGACCCGTGCTCTCGGTCCTGACGTTCCGCACCCCCGCCGAGGCGATCGCCAAGGCCAACAACACGCCGTACGGCCTGTCGGCAGGCATCTGGACCGACAAGGGCAGCCGCATCCTGGCCGTCGCCGACAAGCTGCGCGCCGGTGTGATCTGGGCCAACACGTTCAACCGGTTCGACCCGGCCAGCCCGTTCGGCGGGTACAAGGAGTCCGGTTACGGCCGCGAGGGCGGCCGGCACGGGATCGCCGCCTACCTGAAGGGGGCAGACGCGTGAGCCGCCTCGCCGTTCCCAAGACGTACAAGCTCTACATCGGCGGCGCGTTCCCGCGCAGCGAGTCGGGCCGCACGTACGAGATCGCCAGCGCCAAGGGCGCGTTCCTGGCCAACGCCGCCAAGGCGTCCCGCAAGGACGCGCGCGACGCGGTCGTGGCCGCCCGTGCCGCACAGGGCGGCTGGTCGGGCGCGACCGCGTACAACCGCGGGCAGGTGCTCTACCGGATCGCGGAGCTGCTCGAGGGCCGACGCGAGCAGTTCGTCGCGGAGATCGTCGACGCCGAGGGTGTCTCGTCGGCCAAGGCGACCGCACAGGTGGACGCCGCCATCGACCGGTGGGTCTGGTACGCGGGCTGGGCGGACAAGTACGCGCAGGTCTCCGGGAACGCCAACCCCGTCTCCGGCCCGTACTTCAACCTCTCGGTGCCCGAACCCACCGGCGTCGTGGCGATCGTCGCGCCGCAGGACTCGTCGCTGCTCGGGCTCGTGTCCGTCGTCGCGCCCGCCCTGGTGGCCGGCAACACGGTCGTCGTGGTGGCGTCGGAGAGACTGCCGCTGTCCGCGATCAGCCTCGCCGAGGTGCTCGCGACGAGCGACGTGCCCAAGGGCGTGGTCAACGTGCTCACCGGGTCGCCGGCCGAGATCGCGCCCTGGCTCGCCAGCCACGCCGACGTCAACGGTCTGGACCTCGCCGGTGCGGGCGACCTCGACTGGGTCGACCTGCAGATCGCCGCCGCCGACACGCTGAAGCGCGTCCTGCCCCCGGAGGAGGTCGGTCAGTCGCTGGGCCGCATCACGGCCTTCACGGAGACCAAGACCGTCTGGCACACGAAGGGCCTGATCTAGGCGCGGTCCCACGACGGAGACCCCCGCGGCCGGGTCGGTGCGGCGTGCCCGGGGTCTCAGGCCAGCAGGGTGCGCGCACGGCGTGCCGTGAGGACGCCTACGACGAGCCACGCGGTCACCAGCCCGACGTACAGGACGACCGCCCACGACGCGAGCACCGCCCACCCGGTCGCCGCGGCCAGGGCGCTCGTGCCGGTGACCACCGTGCCGAGCGGGAACGTGAAGCTCCACCACGGCAGCCCGAACGGCGGCCGCGCGAGGACGGTGATCACCGCGACGACCGCGAGCCACGCCATGGCGGCGGCCCAGGCGACCAGCCCGTACGCCAGCCCGAACGTCCGCGCGCCCGGGCCTGCGACCAGGCCGAGAAGGTGGGCCGCGGTGATCGACTGGCCGAGCGGGCCCAGCACGATCCAGAGGGTCGGCACCAGCGCCGCCGGCCCGGGGCCGTGCGCGACCAGGCGTCGCAGCACGAGGGGGATCACGACGGCGCTCGCCAGGAGCGAGAAGCCGAACAGGCCGTAGCAGAGCACGACCATGGCGTGGCGGCCCGGACCGGGTGCCAGGTGCGCGGCGAGGAGGGCGCCCGTGGCCGCCGAGACCATCGGGGGCACGACGGGCATCAACCAGCCGCCGAACGCGCTGCCGGCGCCGCGCACGACCGGCAGGAGCGCGGCGCACACGAGCCCCCCGAGCGTGCCGACGACCCACAGGACCCAGGCGATCGTGAGGGCCGCAGGAAGCCCGACCAGGTCACGCCCGAGAAGCAGGGTCCCGGTCGCGACGGTGAGCAGCGACATCGGCATCGCACCGTAGAAGTTTCCCATCACGGGGTGCCGCAGGTGGGCGCGGGCCTCGACCGGGTGCAGCCGCCAGTGCGTCACGGTCGCGACCGTGACGGCGACGAGCAGCCCCACGGCGAGCAGCCAGACCAGCAGCGCGACGGTGTGCAGCCCCGTCACCTGGTGCGGCAGCGTGACGGCCGCGTCGGCGACGATGCCCGTGCCCATGACCGTGGCATACCAGTTGGGTCCGACGGCCGAGAGGCGGCGAGGGGTGGTGGCGACGACTGCCGGCCGCTCGAGGATCGAGGTCATGCGTCCAGCGTGCGGTCGAGCCGCGCTCCGCAGTAGACGGCTCGAGCTGATCGAGTCATCAGCCCGCCTGATGGCCGGGCATACACTGGGCTGATGGGCCTGACCCACGTCCCCGACCTCGACTCGCTCGAGCTGCTCATCCGCGTCGCGTCGACCGGCAGCCTCGGTCAGGCGGCCCTCGCCCACGGCATCAGCCAGCCCGCCGTCTCGGCGCGGATCAAGGGCATGGAACGGCTGGTCGGGTTCCCGTTGGTCACCCGCAGCGCACGCGGCTCGACGCTGACCACGCAGGGTTCCCTGCTGGCCGACTGGGCCCGCGACGTTCTGGCCGCCGCCGAGGCCCTCGAGGCAGGGATCGGCTCGCTGCGGCACGATCGCCAGGGTCGGCTCCGGGTGGCGGCGAGCCTGACCGTGGCCGAGCAGCTCCTGCCGCTCTGGCTCGTGCGTCTCGCCGCCGCGCACCCCGAGACCGCGGTGAGCCTCTCGGCCCTGAACAGCGCCGACGTCGCCGCCGGAGTGCTGGACGGATCGGCCGACCTGGGCTTCGTCGAAGGACCGCACCTGCCCGGCGGCCTCGATGCGCAGACGGTCGCCCGCGACCGGCTCGTCGTCGTGGTGGCTCCCGGGCACCCGTGGGCCCGTCTGCGACGTCCCCTGGCCCCCGAGACGCTCGCGGCGACCCGCCTGGTCCAGCGCGAGCCGACCTCGGGCACGCGCACGGCGCTCGAGACCGCCCTGCAGCCGTGGGCGCCGCTGGCGGTCCCGCTGCTCGAGCTGGCGAACACGAGCGCGCTGCGGTCCGCGGTCGCCGCCGGCGCCGGGCCCGCGGTGCTCAGTGAGCTCGCGGTCGCCGACGACGTGACCGCGGGCCGGATGGTCCGGGTGCCCGTCCGCGACCTCGACCTGACGCGGTCGCTGCGCGCCGTGTGGCCCCGCGGTCAGCGTCCGACGGGCTCGGCGCGCGACCTCCTCGCGATCGCCGCGACGCGTTCCTAGTCAGGACGCCTAGGCGCGGTGCCGGCCGGGACGCGCGGCCGCGTACGCCGGCAGGAGGACCGTCTCGATGAGGGCCTGGCGCTCGTCGTGGTGCAGGAACGTGTGCGAGGCGGCGGTGACCGCGACGTCGCGCAGGTCGTCCAACGTCCAGCCGGCCTGCTCGACCAGCAGCGTCAGCTCGCGGGTCAGCGTGGTCCGGGACTGCAGCCGGTTGTCGGTGTTCACCGTGACCGCGAAACCCAGACGCTTGAGCCGGGTCACCGGGTGCTCGGCGATCGAGGCCGCGCCGCCGGTCTGCAGGTTCGAGGACGGGCACAGCTCGAGCGGGATGCGCCGGTCCCGGACCCAGTGCGCCAGCAGCCCGAGGTTGTCGCCCAGCTCGTCGACGGTGATGTCCTCGACGAGCCGGACCCCGTGCCCGATACGGGCCGCCTGCGCGAGGTGCACGGCCTCCGCCAGCGAGTCGTAGCCCGCGGCCTCGCCGGCGTGGACGGTGACCGGGAAGTTCGCGTCCCGGAGCGTGTGGAAGGCGGAGATGTGCCGCGACGGCGGGAAGCCGTCCTCGGCGCCCGCGATGTCGAAGCCGACCACGCCGTTGTCACGGTTTGCCAGCGTCAGCTCCGCGATCTCGTCCCACCGGTCGGCGTGCCGCATCGCGGTGACCAGGGTGCCGATGCGGATCGAGTGCCCCTGCGCGGCGGCCTCGGCCACCCCCTCGGCGAACCCGGCCTGCACGGCGTCGACCACCTGCTGGAGCGACAGCCCCTGCTGCAGGTGCTGCTCGGGCGCATACCGCTGCTCGGCGTAGACCACGCCGTCCGCAGCCAGGTCGATCGCGGACTCGCGCGCGACGCGGCGCAGGTGCTCCTCGGTCTGCATCACGGCGATCGTGTGGTCGAACGTCTCGAGGTAGCGGGGCAGCGTGCCCGAGGACGCGGCCTCGTAGAACCAGGTGCGCAGCTCCTCGGCGTCGGTGGCGGGCAGCTCGTGACCCGCCTCGGCGGCCATCTCGATCATGCTCTGCGGGCGCAGACCACCGTCGAGATGGTCGTGCAGCAGCACCTTCGGGAGCTTGGGGATGATCGCGAGGAGGTCGTCGGCGGGCGCGACGGTGTCGTCGGCGGGCACGACGGCGGGGGACTCGGCGGGGGCGCTCATGGCCTCACCGTACCGAATTGCCCCCTATGTCACTCCGCGCCGTCGTCGTCGGGCACCTCGGTGTCCTGCTCGACCACGTCGGCCTCGTCGGCCCGCCCGTCGAGGTCCGCGCGCGCGAACGCAGGCTGGTAGTCCTCGTCGTCGCTGTCATCGGTGTCGTCGACGAGGCTCACGGGCCGGTGCGGGTCCACCGGTGCCAGTCCTGCGTCGCGCCACGCGTCACTCCCGGGAACGGTGCTCATGACGTCCATCGTGCTCCCGCTGGGCGCCGAACGCACCCAGGTGCTGCGGCCTCGTCGAGACCCGTCGACTCAGGCCTCGATGCGGTCGATGACGAGCGGGCGGACCCCCACGGGCGTCCCGGCGGGGGCGATCACGACGCCGCCGTCGAGCGCCTCACGGGCGCGCGCGAACCGCTCCGGGGTGTCCGTGTGCAGGGTCAGCAGCGGCTGCCCGGCGCGGACGATGTCGCCCGGCCGCGCGTGCAGCTCGATGCCGGCGCCCGCCTGCACGGGGTCCTCCTTGCGCGCGCGACCCGCGCCGAGACGCCAGGCGGCGATGCCGACCGCGTAGGCGTCGAGCACGGTCACCGTGCCGTCGGTCTCGGCCAGCACGTGCTCGGACTCGCGCGCGACCGGCAGGGTCGCGTTCTCGTCGCCGCCCTGGGCCGCGATCATCCGCTTCCACACGTCCATCGCTCGCCCGTCTGCCAGGGCCGCGGCGGGGTCGCCGGCCACCCCGGCGGCCTCGAGCATCTCGACCGCGAGCGCGACGGTCAGCTCGACGACGTCGGCCGGACCGCCCCCGGACAGGACCTCGACCGACTCCCGCACCTCCAGCGCGTTGCCCGCGGTGAGTCCCAGCGGCGTGGACATGTCGGTGAGCAGCGCGACGGTGCGGACACCGGCGTCGGTGCCGAGGTCGACCATGGTGCGGGCCAGCTCGCGCGCGCGCTCGACGTCCTTCATGAACGCACCGGAGCCGACCTTGACGTCGAGCACCAGCGCGCCGGTCCCCTCGGCGATCTTCTTGCTCATGATCGACGCGGCGATCATCGGGATCGACTCGACGGTCCCCGTGACGTCGCGCAGCGCGTACAGCTTGCGGTCCGCCGGCGCCAGGCCGGACCCCGCCTGGCAGATGACCGCGCCGACGTCGTCGAGCTGCGCCATCATCTCGTCGTTGCTCAGCGCCGCACGCCAGCCGGGGATCGACTCCAGCTTGTCCAGGGTCCCGCCCGTGTGCCCGAGCCCGCGCCCGGACAGCTGGGGCACGGCGACGCCGAAGACCGCGACCAGCGGGGCGAGCGGCAGCGTGATCTTGTCGCCGACGCCACCCGTCGAGTGCTTGTCGGCGGTCGGCCGCGACAGCCCGGAGAAGTCGAGACGCTCGCCCGACGCGATCATCGCGGCGGTCCAGCGGGCGATCTCGGCGCGGTCCATCCCGTTGAGCAGGATCGCCATGGTCAGCGCGGACATCTGCTCCTCGGCCACCACGCCGCGCGTGTACGCGTCGACCACCCAGTCGATCTGGTCGTCGGACAGCCGGTGCCCGTCACGCTTGGCGACGATCACGTCGACGGCGTCGAAGCTCATGCCCGCTCCTCCAGGTCGGCCGGCCCGAACGCGTCCGGGAGCACCTCGGTCATCGGCTTGATCCCGTGCACCGTCTCGACGAGCAGCCGAGCCCCGCCGTGCTCCCAGAGCAGCTGACGGCACCGCCCGCAGGGCATCAGCACGTTGCCGTGCTTGTCCACGCAGGTGAACGCCACGAGCCGCCCGCCCCCGGTCACGTGCAGGCCGGACACCAGTGCGCACTCGGCGCACAGGGTGACCCCGTAGGACGCGTTCTCGACGTTGCAGCCCACGACGACGCGGCCGTCGTCGACGAGCGCGGCGGCACCCACGGGGAAGCTCGAGTACGGCGCGTACGCCCGGTGCATGACCTCGGTGGCGGCGGACCGCAGGGCGTCCCAGTCGATGGCGGCAGTATCGGTCTCGGAAGACACGTCAACCCTTCAGGTAGGGCACGCCGGCCGCCGCGGGCCCGCGCACCCGGCCGACGAACCCGGCGACGGCGAAGATCGTCAGCAGGTACGGCAGCATCTGCATGAACTGGCTGGGCACGGGGGTGCCGAGCACGGACAGTGCGGAGGCGAGCTTCGTCGCGAAGCCGAAGAGCAGTGCCGCGCCGAGCGAGCCGATCGGCGTCCAGCGGCCCAGGATCATGGCCGCGAGCGCGATGTAGCCCTTGCCGCCCGACATCTCCTGGCCGAACGCCCCGATGTAGCCGACGGTGAAGAACGCGCCGCCGAACCCGGCCGTCGCCGACCCCCACAGGACGTTGCGCCAGCGGGTGCGGTTGACCTGGATGCCGACGGTGTCCGCCGCCTCCGGGTGCTCGCCGACCGCGCGGACCCGCAGCCCCCAGCGGGTGCGGAACAGCGCGACCGTGAGCGCGACCACGGTGACGTACATGGCGTAGACGATCAGGGTCTGCCGGAACAGGACCGGGCCGAGCACCGGGATGGAGGACAGCACCGGGATCGCGATGGGCTGCATCAGCGGCGGCGTGTTCAGGGTCTCGGCGTTCGGCTTGAGGACGGCGGCGAACAGGAAGCTCGTCAGGCCCACGGCCAGCACGTTCAGCACCACGCCGACGATGATCTGGTTCACCGCGTACTTGACCGTGAAGAGGGCCAGCAGCAGCCCGAGCAGCCAGCCCGCCACCGGCGCCGCCAGCAGGCCGATGTAGGCGTTGCCCGTGACGCTGGCGACGACCGCGGCCGCGAACGCCCCGACGAGCAGCTGTCCCTCGATCGCGATGTTCACGACGCCCGAGCGCTCGCAGAACACCCCGCCGAAAGCCCCGAACGCGATCGGCACGGCGAGCAGCAACGACCCCTGCAGCAGGTCGACCAGCGACGTCGACTTTCCCTCGACGGCCCAGACGAGGAACGCGAACACCCACATGACCCCGAACAGCCCGCTGAGCCACAGCGGCGTCCGGCGGTAGCGCAGGGCCTGGAAGAACGAGTACGCGGCGATCGCGAGGCACAGGATCGACAGGATCACGCAGGTGGCCTTGGTCGACACGACCAGGGGTGAGAGCTGGACGGCGTCCGTCCGGAACGACAGGGCGAAGGTGGACGTCAGGCCGGAGGTCGACCCGATCCCGAACGCGAGCAGCGAGATCACGCCCAGCACGGCCAGCGTGATGGGCACGCGCAGGACCGGACGGGCGGTGACCACCGGGGCCTCGGCGAGCGGCTGCCGCTCGATGACGATGCTCATGCGGTCGCTCCCTTGAGGTCGGCGCCGGGTTCGGGGAGGCGGAAGATCGTGCGGACCAGGGTCGGTGCGGCGATGAACAGGACCACGAGCGCCTGCAGCACGAGGACGATGGAGATCGGGGTGCCGGTCACCACCTCCATGAAGCGACCGCCCGCGCTCAGGCCGCCGTAGAGGAGCCCGGCGAAGAAGATGCCGAGTGGCTTCGAGCGCCCGAGCAGGGCCACGGTGATGGCGTCGAAACCGATCGTGCCCGCGATGCCGTCGGTGAGGTACTTGGACGTGCCCAGCAGCTGGACCGCACCGGCCAGCCCGGCCAGCGCACCGGAGGTGAGCATCACGTAGACGGTGATCCGCTGGACCGAGATGCCCGCGGTGCGCGACGCGTTGGGGTTGAACCCGACGGCGCGGTACTGGAACCCGATGCGCGACCGCGACATCAACCACCAGACGAACACCGCGGCGAGGATCGCGATGATGAATCCCCACGTCACGCGGTACTGCGACCCGAACAGCAGCGGCAGCTGGGCCTCGGTTCGCACGGTGCGCGACTTCGGCTCGGCGGAACCGGCGACCCGGAACGCCTGGGTGGTCAGGAACCACGCCAGCAACGAGATGGCGACGTAGTTCAGCATGATCGTGACGATGACCTCGTGCGCCCCCGTCCGCGCCTTCAGCACACCGGCGATGCCGGCCCAGAACCCGCCGGCCACCAGACCGCCGACCAGGGACACCAGCAGCGCGATCCCGGTCGGCAGGTGCCACGTGAACCCCAGGTACGCGGCGAGCGTCGCGCCGAGGATGACCTGGCCCTGGGCACCGATGTTGAACAGGCCGGCCCGGAAGGCCACGGCCACCGCGAGCGCCGCGATGATCAGCGGCGTCGCGATCGTCATGGTCTCGGTCAGGGGCCGGATGGACTTGCTGAACGTCTTGGCGTCGTAGTCGTAGACCGCCCCGCGGAACAGGGCCGTGTAGGCCTCGCTCACGGCCTGCCACGCGGCCCGGAACAGGTCACCGGGCTTGGCGAAGAAGTAGTGCGCCGCCGCGGTGACCTCGGGGTTCACCGCCGCGATGAGGATGCCGCCGATGACCAGCGCGAGCACGAACGCCAGGACAGTCACCGTCGACCCGCTCGACGACACGCGGCGCAGCCACGACGCCGCGGCGTCCTCCGTGGGGTCCTTGGGCGGCGGCGCAGCCGGCGGGGCGTCCGCCAGGTGCGGCACGAGCTCGTCGGTCACAGGTCGCCCTCCTCGAGCATGGTCTCGGTGGTCGGGTGCTCTGCGGCCTGCTTGCGGGCCTCGTCGAGCGGGACGCCGGCCATCATCAGGCCCAGCACGTCGCGCGGGGTGTCGCCGGGCACGACGCCGATGATCTGCCCGCGGTACATCACGGCGATCCGGTCGGCCAGCGCGCTGACCTCGTCCAGCTCGGTCGAGACGAGGATCACCGGGGTGCCCGAGTCCCGCTCCTCGACGATCCGGCGGTGCAGGAACTCGATCGATCCGACGTCGACGCCGCGCGTCGGCTGGCTCGCGATGAACAGGCGCAGCGGGCGGGACAGCTCACGCGCGACGACGACCTTCTGCTGGTTGCCGCCCGACAGGCGACCGGCGGGCTGCGTGGGCCCCTGGGTGCGGATGTCGTACTCCTCGATGCGGGCCTGGGCGTTGGCCTGCACGGCCGCCAGGTCGACGCCGAGCGGGCTGCGGAAGCGCGGATCGAAGATGAGGTCGAGGACCAGGTTCTCGGCGACGCTGAACTCCCCGACCAGCCCGTCGTGCGAGCGGTCCTCGGGGACGAAGCCGATGCCGTGGTCGAGGATCTCGCGCACCGACTTCCCCACCAGCTCCGTGCCCTCCAGGACGACCGACCCGCGCAGGGACGGCGTCAGGCCGAGGATGGTCTCGGCGAGCTCGGACTGGCCGTTGCCCTGCACACCGGCGATCGCGAGGATCTCCCCGCGGGCGAGGTCGAACGAGACACCGTCGACCACGCGCGTCCCGGCGCCGTCCAGGACGAGCAGGTCACGGACCTGCAGCACGATCTCCCCAGGCTCGGCCGGCGCCTTGTCCAGGTCGAGCATCACCGCGCGGCCGACCATCATGGCGGCCAGCTCGGACTCGTCGGCGGTCGGCTCCGCGGAGCCCACGACGCGACCGCGCCGGATGACGGTGATGACGTCCGCGACGGCCCGGACCTCTCGCAGCTTGTGCGTGATGAAGACGATCGACGTCCCGGCCGCGGCGAGCTGGCGCATGATCTCGATCAGCTCGTCGGTCTCCTGCGGCGTCAGCACCGCGGTGGGCTCGTCGAGGATGAGGACCTTCGCGTCCCGGGCCATCGCCTTGATGATCTCGACCCGCTGCTGCACGCCCACGGGGAGGTCCTCGATGCGGGCGTCCGGGTTGACGTCGAACCCGAACCGGGCGGACAGCTCGCGCACGCGGGTTCGGGCGGTGTCGAGGTCGAGCAGCCCGCCGCGGGTCGACTCGTGCCCGAGCATGACGCTCTCGGCGACGGTGAAGACCGGGACGAGCATGAAGTGCTGGTGGACCATGCCGATGCCGGCGGCCAGCGCGTCGGACGGTCCCCGGAACTTCACGGCGGTGCCGTCGACGGCGATGTCCCCCTCGTCGGGCTCGTACAGCCCGAACAGGACGTTCATGAGCGTGGACTTGCCGGCCCCGTTCTCACCGAGCAGGGCGTGGATCTGCCCGGGCTCGATCACGAGGTCGATGTGGTCGTTGGCGACCAGCGGCCCGAACCGCTTGGTGATGCCCCGCAGCTCCAGCAGCACGTGCAGCCCTCCTCGGCGAACGACCTGGTCCGACACTAGGACCACGACGGTCCCGGACGCGACCGAGCCGGTCCGGGCGTGGCGCCCAGACCGGCTCGATCGATACGACGACTACGACGACGAGGGCGAGCTCTTCGACTCGACCTTGATCTTGCCGGAGATGATGTCGGCCTTCAGCTGGTCGACCTCCTTCTTCAGGTCGGCCGGAACCTGCGACTCGAGGTCGTGGTACGGCGCGATGCCGACGCCCTGGTTCTCGAGAGTGCCGACGTACGGCGTCGCGTCGAAGTTGCCCTTGGCGGCGTCCGTCACGGCCGAGTCGACGGCCGCACCGATGAGCTTCATCACGGAGGTGAGGATCACCGACGACGAGTCGGGGTTGATGAGCGCACCGTCGGAGTCGACCCAGATGACGAGCGTGCCGGGGGTGGCCTTGGCCGTGGTGAGGGCGTCGAGCGCGGCGCCGCCGGCGACGGGCAGGATGATGTCCGCGCCCTGGGCGACGAGCGAGTCGGCGTTGGCCTTGCCGGAGCCCGGCGCGAACGGCGCGTCCGGCGGGTTGAATAGGCCGGTCTGGGCCTTCTCGTCCCAGCCGAGCAGCTGGACGCTCTTGCCCTTGACCTCGTTGTACTTGGCGATGCCCTCGGCGAAGCCGTCCATGAAGACGGTCACCGTCGGGATGGCCAGGCCACCGTAGGTGCCGACCTTGCCGGTCTTGGTCATGCCCGCGGCCAGGTAGCCGGCGAGGTAGGCCGCCTGCGCGGTGTCGAACTGGAGCGGCTTGACGTTGTCCAGCGTCACGGCCTTGCCGGCGGCGTCGGTGGGCAGGGCGTCGACGAGCGCGAAGTCGACGTCGGTGTTCGCCTTGGCGGCGTCCGCCGTCGCGGTCGACAGCTTGAAGCCGACCGAGACGATCATGTTGCAGTTCTGGCTGAGCAGGTTGTCGATGTTCGGCGCGTACGCGTCGTCCGTCTTCGACTCGGCCTGAGCGGTCTGGATGCCCAGATCCTTCTTGACCTGGTTCAGGCCGTTGAGACCCGACTCGTTGAACGACTTGTCGTTGAAGCCGCCCGAGTCGGACACGATGCAGCCCTTGAAGTCGGACATCGCGGCACCGGCAGACGACGTCGGCGAGGACGACGAACCCGAGTTGTTGTCCGGGGCACTGCCACACGCCGCAAGCGCGAGCGCGAGCGCCCCGCCGAGCGCAGCAACTCGAATGATCCTGTTCACGCGCGTCTCCTGAATCTCGTCAGCACCCGGTCCAGCGCAACGGCGGCGTGATGGCTCGACGATGCGTCGCCACGCGCCCCTGGCTGCCCGGTATTGATGGTTCGGACACTAGCCAGCCGCGTGTGACGAGCACGTTACCGGTGGGTATCCCCGCAGGTTCCGTTATCGACTTGGTACATCTGACCAGCCCGCGGACGGGACGTCTCAACCCGCGAGCAGTGCGGCTCTGGCGAGGAACAGAGCGCCCACCTCGATCGCGCGCTCGTCCACGCGCAGGTCGCCCTGATGGATGTCGTACGTGTGGCCGCCGGGCGTGCGCGTGCCGAGGCGTGCCATGGCGCCGGGCACCTTGGTCAGGTACCAGGCGAAGTCCTCGCCGCCGAGCGACTGTTCCGTGAGCAGCACCGATCCGGCACCGAGCACGTCGCGCGCAGCCTCCTCCAGCACCCCGGTCGCGCTTGAGGCGTTCTCCACCGGAGGGACCCCTCGGTGGTGGCGCACCTCGACCTGCACCTCGAGCGAAGCGACGACGTTCTCGACCGCGTCGTGGAACACCTCCGACGCCTTCTCCCAGGCCCGCACGTCGAGGCAGCGCAGCGTGCCGCGGACGACCCCGGTGGTCGGGATCGCGTTGTGCGCCGATCCCGCCTGGACCGCGCCCCAGGTGAGGTTGACGCCCGAGCGGGGGTCCAGCCGGCGGCCGAGGATCGCGGGGACCTGCGTGATCACCTGCCCGAGCGCGAAGACCACGTCACCGGTCAGGTGCGGTCGCGAGGTGTGGCCGCCCCCACCGGAGATCGTGACAGTGACCTCGTCGCTGGCCGACGTGATCGGCCCGATGCGCGTACCCACCTGACCGACGTCGACCTTGGGGTCGCAGTGGAACGCGAAGATCTGTCCGACGCCGTCGAGGCCGCCCGCCGCGATGACGTCGAGCGCACCGCCGGGCTGGACCTCCTCGGCCGGCTGGAAGACGAGCCGGACCCCGGTGGTCAGCTCGTCGGCGACGCGCGCCAGCAGCAGACCGGCGCCCAGCACGGCCGTGGTGTGCACGTCGTGGCCGCACGCGTGCGCGACGCCCCGGACGGTCGACGCCCAGGGCAGGCCGGTCGTGTCGGGCAACGGCAGCGCGTCGAGGTCGGCCCGGAGCGCGATCCGCTGCCGCCCGGTGGCCGCCGGACCCGGACCGATGTCGCAGACCAGGCCGGAGCCGGGCAGCAGGTGCGGTTCGAGGCCGGCGGCTCGCAGCCGGTCGACGAGCAGCCCCGTGGTGCGCACCTCGGTGCGCCCGAGCTCCGGGTGCGCGTGGATGTCCCGACGGACTGCGACGAGCTCGTTTCGCAGGTCGTCGTACGACGCGACCAGCCGCGCCGCCACGGCCTCGGAGGGCGCGGGGCGCAGCGACGTCAACGGGGCGACGGTGGTGAGGTCAGGCACGGATCGACCCTAGCCGCGGCCGGCGTGCCGCACCGCGCACGTCCACCTACAGCAGGTCGTCCCGACCCGCCGCGCGCCAGGCGTCGACCCCCTGCTTCACCGACTGGGCGCGCGCGCGGGTGGTGACGAGCACCGCGTCGGGCGTGTCGACGACGACCGCGTCCGGCAGGCCGATCACGGTCACCGTGCGCCCCTCGCCGGTCACCACGAGCGACCCGTCCGAGTCGATCCGCTGCACCGCCGACTGGTCGCCGAGCGTCCCACCGGCCAGCAGCAGCGCGAGCGACGCGAAGTCACCGACGTCGTCCCACCCGAAGTCGCCGGGCACCACCGCGACACCGCCGGCCGCCGCGACGGGCTCGGCGATGGCGTGGTCGATCGCGATCTTGGTCAGTCCGGGCCAGACACGCTCGAGCACCGCCTGCCGGTCCGGGCCGTCCCAGGCGGCGGCGATCTCGACCAGCCCCGCGGCGAGCACCGGGAGCTGCGCGGCGAGGTGGTCCAGCAGCACGCGCGCCCGCACGATGAACATGCCCGCGTTCCAGCGGTACTCGCCCGTGGCGAGGTAGGCCGCCGCGGTCTCGGCGTCGGGCTTCTCGGTGAAGCCGACGACGTGCTGGGCCCGCGGCGCCTCGTCGAGACCCAGGCTCGCTCCCGACCGTACGTAGCCGAGGGCCGTGGTGGGCTCGGTCGCCCGGATGCCGATCGTCACGACATAGCCCGCCTGCGCGGCGACGACGCCCTCGCGCACCGTCTCCTCGAACGCCTCGGTGCCCGAGATGACGTGGTCGGCCGCGAACGACCCGAGGATCACGTCCGCACCGTGCCGTTCCAGCAGGACGGCGGCGGCGAGCCCGATGGCCGCCATGGAGTCGCGCGGGGACGGCTCGGCCAGCACCTGGTCGGCGCCCAGCTCGGGGAGCTGGTCAGCGACCGCCGCCGCGTGCTTGGCCCCCGTGACCACGAGCACGCCCTGTGCCAGGGGAGCCAGCCGGTCGACCGTGCCCTGCAGCAGGGTGCGCCCGGTGCCGGTCAGGTCGAGCAGGAACTTGGGGTGACCCGCCCGCGAGAGGGGCCAGAGCCGGGTACCGGCGCCGCCGGCCGGGATGACGGCGTGGAAGGCCTGGATGGGGGTGCTGCTGGTGGGCATGGGGGCCAGGGTAGCCAGGACTCACCCCCGGCCCAGCATGTGGAGTACCTCACAGGTTGCCGTCCCCGTCGCGTCGCGGTGGATGTCGTTCACTACAGTGAGGTCGTCTAGGGACGCCGTCGTCCGCACCTCTGACTCGCCAGGAGGATCCCCCAGTGTCCGCAGCGCCCGATGCGCCGGTGAAGCGCAAAGCGCCCGCCGGGACGCTCTACCGAGGGCGGGAAGGCATGTGGTCGTGGGTCGCGCACCGCGTCACCGGCGTCGCGATCTTCTTCTTCCTCCTCGTGCACGTCCTCGACACGTCGCTCGTGCGGCTCTCCCCCGAGGACTACAACTCCGTGATCGGCACGTACAAGAACCCGATCATGGGTCTCGGTGAGGCCGGCCTCGTGGCCGCGATCGTGTTCCACGCGTTCAACGGGATCCGCATCATCCTGGTGGACTTCTGGGCGAAGGGTCCGAAGTACCAGCGGCTGATGCTCTGGATCGTCCTCGGTCTGTTCGTCGTGACGATGGCCGGGTTCCTGCCCCGCCACCTCATGCACGTGTTCGGGGGCGAGTGATGAGCACGATCGCCGACCCGAAGGCGCCCCGCGCCCCCAAGGCCCGGCCCTCGCGACTGACCACGCGCGGCAACACCGAGCTCTACGGCTGGGTGTTCATGCGGGCCTCCGGCGTGATCCTGCTGGTCCTGATCTTCGGCCACCTGTTCGTCAACCTCTGGCTGGGCCAGGGCGTCAAGGCGATCGACTTCGGCTTCGTCGCCGGCAAGTGGGCGTCGCCGTTCTGGCAGGTCTGGGACCTGCTGATGCTCTGGCTGGCCATGATCCACGGCACCAACGGGGTGCGGACGATCATCAACGACTACGCGGAGCGGGACGGCCTGCGGCTCTTCCTCAAGGGCCTGCTGTACCTCGCCTTCATCATCGTGGTCGTGCTGGGCACGCTGGTCATCTTCACGTTCGACCCGTGCCCGACCGGCTCGCCTGCGGACCTGCTGCCGTCGTTCTGTACTGCCTGACCCACCATCAAGGAAGGCATCGACCCCGATGCAGACCCACCAGTACGACGTCGTGATCGTCGGCGCGGGCGGCGCAGGCATGCGTGCCGCCCTCGAGTCCTCCACGCGCGTACGCACCGCCGTCATCTCCAAGCTCTACCCGACGCGCTCCCACACGGGCGCGGCGCAGGGCGGCATGTGCGCCGCGCTGGCCAACGTCGAGGAGGACAACTGGGAGTGGCACACGTTCGACACCGTCAAGGGTGGTGACTACCTGGTCGACCAGGACGCCGCCGAGGTGATGGCCAAGGAGGCCATCGACGCGGTGCTGGACCTGGAGAAGATGGGCCTGCCGTTCAACCGCACGCCCGAGGGCAAGATCGACCAGCGCCGCTTCGGCGGGCACACGCGCAACCACGGCGAGGCGGCCGTGCGCCGGTCCTGCTACGCCGCCGACCGTACGGGTCACATGATCCTGCAGACGCTCTACCAGCAGTGCGTGAAGAACGAGGTCGAGTTCTTCAACGAGTTCTACGTGCTGGACCTTCTGGTGGACCACGACCTCGCCGCCGGGCACGTGCCCGAGGGTGAGGAGGTCAACGTCTCGGGCGTGGTGGCCTACGAGCTGGCCACCGGCGAGATCCACGTGTTCCGGGCCAAGTCCGTCGTGCTGGCCACGGGCGGCGCGGGCAAGATCTACAAGACGACGAGCAACGCGCACACGCTGACCGGCGACGGCATGGCGCTGGCCTACCGCCGCGGCATCCCGCTCGAGGACATGGAGTTCTTCCAGTTCCACCCGACCGGCCTGGCGGGTCTGGGCATCCTGCTCAGCGAGGCGGCGCGCGGCGAGGGCGGCATCCTGCGCAACTCCGAGGGCGAGCGCTTCATGGAGCGCTACGCCCCCACGATCAAGGACCTGGCCCCCCGCGACATCGTCGCCCGGTCGATGGCCAACGAGGTGCGCGAGGGCCGCGGCGCCGGTCCGAACAAGGACTACGTGCTCCTCGACCTGACGCACCTCGAGCCCGCGCACATCGACGCCAAGCTGCCGGACATCACCGAGTTCGCCCGCACCTACCTCGGCATCGAGCCCTACACCGAGCCGGTGCCCGTGTACCCGACCGCGCACTACGCCATGGGCGGGATCCCCACCAACATCGAGGCGGAGGTCCTGCGCAACCAGACCGACGTCATCCGTGGGCTGTACGCCGCCGGCGAGGTCGCCTGCGTGAGCGTGCACGGCTCCAACCGGCTGGGCACCAACTCGCTGCTCGACATCAACGTGTTCGGCAAGCGCGCCGGGATCTCGGCCGCGGCCTATGCGCTGCAGGCGTCCTGGGTCGAGCTGCCCGAGGGTGCCGCGGACTCCGTCGTCGCCGGTCTCGAGGAGATCCGCACGCGGCCCGACGGCGAGCGCGTGGCGGACCTGCGCAAGGCCCTGCAGGAGTCGATGGACCTGAACGCCCAGGTGTTCCGCACCAAGGACTCGCTGCAGCAGGCGCTCGACGACATCAAGGACCTGCAGAAGCGGTTCCGGCACGTGAGCGTCCAGGACAAGAGCCGGATGTTCAACACCGACCTGCTCGAGGCCGTCGAGCTCGGCTTCCTGCTCGACATCGCCGAGACCGTCGTCGTCGGCGCCCTCAACCGCGACGAGTCGCGCGGCGGGCACTTCCGCGAGGACTTCCCGAACCGCGACGACAAGAACTACATGCTGCACACGATGGCGTACCGCCGGCCGCTGCCCGCCAAGGGCCACCGCCTGTGGGGCACGGACGGCGACGGCGACCACAAGGGAGCCTTCGCCCACACCACCGTGTTCGAGGACTACCAGCTCGTGCTGGGCTCCAAGCCCGTCACGGTGACCCGCTACCAGCCGATGGAGCGCAAGTACTGATGACCGCCATCCTGGAAGGCACGGCCGCGGCGACGGCGACCCCGGTGATCCCGTCCTTCGACGTCACCCTCAAGGTCCGCCGGTACCTGCCCGGCGACGACGGCTCGGCCGAGCCGTACTGGGACGAGTTCACGGTGCGCATGCACGGCACCGACCGGGTGCTGGACGCCCTGCACAAGGTGAAGTGGGAGGAGGACGGGTCGCTCACGTTCCGTCGTTCCTGCGCCCACGGCGTGTGCGGTTCCGACGCGATGCGCATCAACGGCCGCAACCGCCTGGCCTGCAAGACGCTGCTCAAGGACCTCGACCTCAAGAAGCCGATCACCGTCGAGCCCATCAAGGGCCTCCCGGTGATCAAGGACCTCGTGGTCGACATGGAGCCGTTCTTCGCCTCCTACCGCGAGATCATGCCCTTCCTGATCACCTCGGGGAACGAGCCCACCAAGGAGCGCCTGCAGAGCGCCGAGCAGCGCGCCCGGTTCGACGACACCACCAAGTGCATCCTCTGCGCCGCGTGCACCTCGTCGTGCCCCGTGTTCTGGACCGACGGGCAGTACTTCGGCCCCGCCGCGATCGTCAACGCGCACCGGTTCATCTTCGACAGCCGCGACGAGGGCGGGGCCCAGCGCCTCGAGATCCTCAACGACAAGGAGGGCGTGTGGCGCTGCCGCACCACCTTCAACTGCACCGAGGCATGCCCGCGCGGCATCGAGGTGACCAAGGCCATCCAAGAGGTCAAGAGGGCCATGATCACCCGGGCCTTCTGAGCCCGGCATGACCGACGAGGTCCTGCTCCCCGGCGGGAACGTCGGAGGTGCGGTGCGCGTCGGCGACACGGTGCGCAGACCGACCGGCCCGTGGACGCCCGCCGTGCACGAGCTGCTCGACTTCCTCGCGGCGGCCGGCGTCGAGAAGATCCCACGCGTGCTGGGCATCGACGAGCGGGATCGGGAGATCCTGACGTTCCTGCCCGGGCACGTGCTCGACATCCACACCGAGCGGCCCAGCCCCGCGCAGACGACGTCGGCCATGCGCTGGTTGCGGACGTTCCACACGGCGGTGGCGGGCTTCCCCCGCGCGAACCGGCGGTGGCGGTTCGTCGAGCGGGCGCTGCGGCCCGGCGAGATCGTCTGCCACCACGACACGGCGGTCTACAACCTGGTCTTCGACGGCGACGACCTCGCCGGGGTGTTCGACTGGGACGTGGCCGGCCCGGGCGTCCCGCTCGACGACGTCGCGATGTACGCGTGGAGCTCGGCCCTGCTCCATCCCGGTGCCGATGCGGCGGAGGTGGTCGACGGCCTGCGAACGATCGCGGACGGGTACGGCGACCTGGACGTGCGCGCCCTGCTCGAGCACGTGCCCGTCCGGATCACCGCGGCCACCGACCGCATCCGAGCGGGCCAGCTGGCCGGCGATCCCGGCATGCTGCGGCTCGGGAGCGTCGGGGAGCCCGCGTCGACGCTGGCCCGGCTGGGCGCCCTCACCGCGCGGTTCCCCGAGCTCCGCGAGCGACTCGCCTAGGGCGCTCGGTACGGGTCGTCCGGTCCCCTCGCGGCACTGGCCGGCGGGCTCACGATCATGGGCTCGGGCGCCCTCGTAGGGGCGTCACGTCGCCGGCAAACGTGACGCCGACTTGTCGACATAGGGCGGGTCCGCGGTCCAGGCGGCCGCCAGCAGGATGATGCGTGCGATCAGGTTGATCCAGACGAGCAGCGTGACCAGCACCGCCACGGAGGCGAACAACGGGTTCCTGGTCGCGCTGCCGGTCACCACCGCGGTGCCCAGCAGGCGCACCGTGCCGAGCCCGACCGCCGCGAGCCCCGCACCCTGCAGGAGGTCCCTGCGCGGCGGGCGCTGAGCGGCCAGCGCGGTCACGATGAGGACGAACATCCCGGCATCGACGACGAAGGCGACGGTGAAACCCAGGACGGAGAGCACCGACGTCATCACGCTCCCCCACCCGAGTGCACCGAGGATCCACTGCGCCGCCGAGGTGACGGCGATCGTCACGATGGCCGAGAGCAGCACGGCGAGCGCCGCCACCGCGAAGCCGCCCAGTTCGCGCGCCTTGCCGCGGATCCCGTTGCCGCGCGGGTCGTCGTCGGCGAACATCGCGCGCACGGACTTGCGCAGCGCGGCGACCGCGGCGATCGCGCTGACCAGGAGCACGAGGACGGCGATCACGCTGGTGATCGTCAGGCTCGTGTTGAGCACGAGGCTCTTCGCGCTGATCATGCCGTTGCCGTCGCCGGTGTCGATGAGCCCGGGCAGCGCCTCGTCCACGGCATCGAGCACCTGGTTGCGGAGCCGCTCGTTGTCACCCAGCACCGCCATGAACGCGGTGAAGCCGATGGTCAGTGCGGCGACGACGGAGAACAGCGTCGCGTAGGCGATACCACCCGTCAGCACACCCCCGCTCCGCACCGCGAAGCGGGCATACGCTCGCATGGGTCGCGTGTGCTTGACCCAGTCCCACGACGCCATGCCGCGCGCGACGAGCGAGCGCGGCTCCGGCGGTGACTCGGCAGCGAGCGCGTGAGCCTGTGCCGCACCCGAGCCGGCGGCCGGGTGGGCGTCCTCGGTCCTCATGTCCTGCACCCTAGGTGGGGCCCAGCGCCGCCCTGGGCATCCTCCGCCGCTCCGGTCAGCGCGCCGTCACGCCGGCGTCAGGCGCGGTCGGCCTCGGACGGCTCCTTCTCGTCCTGCGGGTCGGCGCGCGGCACCTTCTCGACGTAGGGCGGGTCGGCGGTCCAGGCCGAGGCGAGCAGGATGATGCGCGCGATCAGGTTGATCCACAGGAGCAGCGTGACGATCACCGCGACCGACGCGAACAACGGGTTCTTGTTGACGCTCCCGGCCACCACCTGGGTGCCGAGCAGGCGCACCACGCCCAGACCGATCCCCGCGAGCACGGCACCCTGGAGCAGGTCCTTGCGAGGCGGGTGCTGACCGGCGAGCACGGTCACGACGAGGACGAACACCCCCGCATCGACCAGGAACGCGACGAGCACCCCGGCCACCGTCAGCACCGTCGTGGTCGCGCCGCCCCAGCCGAGGCCGCTCAGGATCCACTGGGTCACGGTGGTCACCGCGATGGTGATGATCGCGGACACCAGCACCGCGATCGCCATGCCCGCGAACCCACCCAGCTCGCGCGCCTTGACGATCACGCCGTTGGTGCCCGTGCCGTCGTCGGCGAACATCGCCTGCACGCCCTTGCGCATGGCCGACACCGCCGCGAGCGCGCTGAGCAGGAGGACGACGACGGCGATGGCGCCGGTGATCGTCAGACCCTTGTTCAGCACCAGGTCGTCGGGGTTGATCCCACCGCCGCCGTCGCCGTTGTCGACGAGGCCGGGCAACGCCTTGTCGACGGCGTCGAGCACCTGCTGGCGGAGCTCGTCGTTGCCGCCCAGCACCTTCATGAAGATCGTGTAGCCGATGGTCAGCGCGGCAAACACGGAGAACAGCGCCGCGTACGCGATGCCGCCGGTCAGCACTCCTCCGCCGCGGGCGCCGAAGCGGGCGTTGGCGCGCATCGCCCGGGTGTGGCTGACCCAGTCCCATGCCGTCCTGGCACGGGACACGAGCCCGGGCTTGGCCGGGGGCGGCTCCTCCGCCGCGAGGGCGTGCGCGTGCGCGGCGCCTGCGCCGACAGCAGGTTGCGCGCCCTGGGGGGTCATGCCCTGCACCCTAGGTCGGGCTGACGACCCCGGCATCTGCTGCCGCCCCGGTCAGCGAGAAGTCGCGGACAGGCCGCCACACACCGTCGTCACCGTGCGCGTAGCTGTGAAAGCTGTCCACCAGGAACGAGGCGTCGAACCCGGCCAGTTCGGCGTACGCCGAGTCGAGCTGCTCGTCGGCAACCTCGTGCGCCACGGTGACGTGCGGGTGGTAGTCGAACCGCAGCTCCTGCTCGAGCACGTGCGACCGGACGCTGCGCTCCAGCGCGGCACAGCCCGAGGAGCCCTCGACGAGCTGGACGAACACCACCGGCGAGACCGGGCGGAAAGTCTCGGTCCCGCGCAGGTGCACGAGGAACGGCCTGTGCGACGCGGCGACGGACGAGAGGTGCTCGTCGACCGCCTCGATCTCGTCGGGATCGACCACGGTGGGTCCGAGCAGCGTGATGTGCGGCGGGATGAAGTCCGCCCACGGGTCGCCGAACCGCCCGCGAGCCGCCTGCAGGACGGTGCTGTACGGCTCGGGGATCGTGATCGCGACACCGATGCGCAGCTTGTCCCCCGAGCGCTCCGGCAGCTTCACGCGCGGACCCGCGCGCGACGCGGCAGCAGGCCCGCGCGGTCGTACAGCCGCTCCAGCGTCACCGCGGCGCGGTCGCGGGCACGGTCGGCGCCGTCGGCCAGCACGTCGTCGAGGGAGGCCGGGTCCGAGAGGTAGCCGTTGACCCGCGCCTGGAACGGGCGCAGGAAGTCGACCACGACCTCGGCGAGGTCGACCTTGAGGTGGCCGTACCCCTTTCCGGCGTAGTCCTGCTCGAGGGACTCGACCGACCGGCCCGTGAGCGCCGAGTAGATGGACAGCAGGTTCGAGATGCCCGGCTTGTGCTCCGGGTCGAAGCGGATCTCGGTGCCGGCGTCGGTCACCGCGCTCTTGATCCGCTTGGTGACGACCTTGGGGTCGTCGAGAAGCTCGATCAGACCGTTCGGGCTCTCCGAGGACTTGCTCATCTTGGCCGTCGGGTCCTGCAGGTCGTAGATCTTCGCGGTGGCCTTGACGATGTACGGCTCAGGAACGACGACGGTGTCCGCGCCGAACCGTGAGTTCATCCGGTTGGCCAGATCGCGCGTCAGCTCGAGGTGCTGGCGCTGGTCCTCGCCGACGGGGACGAGCGTCGTGTCGTAGAGCAGGATGTCCGAGGCCATGAGCACCGGGTAGGTGAACAGCCCGACCGTCGTTCCCTCGGTCCCGTGCTTGCCGGACTTGTCCTTGAACTGCGTCATCCGGTTGGCCTCGCCGAAGGCGGTGTGGCAGGACAGCAACCACGCCAGCTCGGCGTGCTCGGGCACGTGCGACTGGACGAACAGGATCGAGCGGTCCGGGTCGACGCCCGCCGCGAGGTACTGGGCCGCCGTGCGACGGGTGCGGTCACGCAGCACCGCCGGATCGGGGCCGACCGTCAGCGCGTGCAGGTCCACCACGCAGTAGAGGGCGTCGTGCTCCTCCTGGAGCGCCACCCACTGGGTCAGCGCCCCGAGGTAGTTGCCGAGCTGGAGGGAGTCGGACGTGGGCTGCATCCCGGAGAAGATGCGCGACGACTGCGGCGCCAAGTGCATCCGCCCATTCTGACAGGTCGACGGGGCCGCGGTGGCCGGGTCGGACTCGTCGGTCAGGTCGCCTCGTCGTCGAACGGCGGCGATACCGGTACGGCGGGGACCGCGGCGGCTGCCGCTCCTCCGCGGACCGCCGTGGTGGCAGGGGTCGAGGCCGACTGCTTGGTGACGGGTCGGACGGGCGGGGTCGGGTCGTCGAGCAGCGCCTCGCGCACGATCCGGCGCGGGTCGTACCGACGAGGGTCGAGCGACGCCCAGTCGACGTCCTTGGCCTCGTCGCCGAGCTCCTCGTCGACACGCGCCTTGGCCTCACGCAGGAACACCCGCCCGCGCCGCACCAGCTTGCCCAGCTGCTCGGCGTACCCGGGCAGCCGCGCGGGACCGATCACGAGCGCGGCAACGAGCAGGAGGATGATCCACTCTCCGCCGTTGATGTCGAACAACACCGCGTCAGCCTACTCGTCGAGCCTGAGGCCGTTCCGCGCGATCACGGAGCGTCGGACTCGTCCAGCTTGACCCGCACGTCCCGCTCCGCCGAACCCGTGCGGACGCGCAGCAGGACCGTGTCGCCGGGCGTGAGCGCGCGGATCGCGACGATCAGCTCGTCCGGCTGCGTCACCGGCCGGCCGTTGATCGCCAGGATGATGTCGCCCGGGTGGATGCCCGCCCGGTCGGCCGGGCCGTTGGCGCTGACCGGCGGCTGGCCGTTCTGGTCCGCGCCCGAGACCTGAACGCCCTCGCCCGAGTAGCTCTGGTCGAGGAGCACCCCGATGATCGGGAACGTCGCGTGACCGGTCTCGATCAGCTGGTCCGCCGTGCGGCGCACCTGGTTGGACGGGATGGCGAACCCGAGGCCGATGCTGCCGCCGACGCTGGCGGTGGAGCCCGGAGGCTGCGCGATCGCGGAGTTGATGCCGATGACCTCGCCCGCCGCGTTGACCAGCGGGCCGCCGGAGTTGCCGGGGTTGATCGCGGCGTCGGTCTGGATCGCGTTGATGAACGCCGTGCTGCTCGCGTCACCGGCCGTGACCGGGCGGTTGAGCGCGCTGACGATGCCGGTGGTCACGGTGCCGGCCAGGCCGAGGGGTGCGCCGATGGCGACGACGGGGTCGCCCACGACGACCTTGCCCGAGTCGCCCAGCCGCAGGGGTGTGAGGCCGTCGACGTCGACCTTCAGCACCGCGAGGTCGTAGTCGGACGTGCTGCCGACGATCGTCGCGGGCTTCTCGCTGCCGTCGACGAACGTCACCGTGATCGTGGTGGAGGCCGCGTTGTCGGCCTGCGCGATGACGTGGTGGTTGGTCACCAGGTAGCCGTCCTGGCGGAGCACGAAGCCGGATCCGGTGGCGCTGCCCTGGGCGCCGTCCACCTGGATCGACACCACGCTCGGCAGGACGCCGCCGGCGATGCCCGCGACCGAGTCCGGCGCCCGCTCGATGGATGCGGTGCCGGTCCCGGCCGGCGGGAGACCGGCGTCCTGGAGGTGGTCGGTCGCCGAGATGCGCCCGCCGATGACGCCGCCCACCAGTCCCGCCACGAGGGCGAGCACGACGAGCGGGAAGATCCACACTGCCGACAGGGCGCGACGCTTCTTCTTGGTCCGGGTCTGCACGGCGGGGTGCGGCGGCTGACCCGGGGTCGGCACCGGGTTGGGGTACGTCGCGGCACCCCAGGGGGCGTGCGCGGCCGGCGACTGCTGGCTCCAGGGGTCGACCGGGCCTGCGCCCGGCGCGGGTGCGCTCGGCGGACCGGCGGGTGGGGTCCCCCAGCCGGCCGTCGCGGGGTACGCGCTCGCGACCTGCTGGGCGTGCGGCGGGGCGTAGGGGCTCGCGACCGGCTGCCCGTGCGGCGCGTACGGGTTCGAGGTGTGCGCGGGGACCTCGGGGGTCGTCGGCAGGCTGCGCTGGCCGGAGGGGGACGCGAAGGGGTTCGGGTCCGCCGCCCGAGGCTCGGGTTCGTCGTGCCGTTCGGCGGGGACCGGCGGGGCGTCGGGACCCGGTCGAGATCCGTCGTGCGCGTCACCCGGGGCGGACGGGTCGTCGGGCGTGCTCATGGTCGCTCGAGCGCTCCTGTCACCGTGTTCCAGCCCCGCGTGATCTGCGCGGGCACTCCGGCGTCGTACGCGCCGCCGGGAAAGGCTCCCACAAGCTGGTCCGCCGAGCCGCTCGACTCGGCAGCGACCACCTGCACGACCGTCGAGTCGGCCTGCCACACGATGTGCCAGGGCTCGTAGGAGAGCACGTAGACGTCACGCCCGCCGACCCGGCTGGCCGGCGCCCCCGCCAGCGCGTCCGTGTCCAGGTGACCCTGCTGCTCGGTCACCACGGCGGAGCCCTCCGGGCCGACGACGTCGACCTCCAGCACGGTCGAGTCGTCGCCGGACCAGCGCACCGCGCTCACGGCCCAGCCGTCGGGCAGCTGCGACGGGAACGACCACTGGTGCGCCTGCAGCCATGCCACCGAGTCGCCGCCCGTACCCGCGCCGGCCACCCGGAGCCCGGTGTCGAACGCGGCGGGCTGCCGGTCGGTGACCGCGCCGCCGAGCAGGCCGAGGTCGGAACCCGGGTGGCTGGTCGGCACGACGTCGGGCCGCTCCCCGAGCACGAAGAGCATCGCTGCGACGGCACCGAGCCCCGCCATCGACCCGGCGGCGATGCGGACGCTGGTCCGCTTCTGGCGCAGGTCGCCGCGGACCACCGACCGGCCGAGCCAGCCGCCGGAGGACGTCACGCCGTACGACGCCAGCTCGGAGCGCGACCCGGACGCCGGTGGGGCGAACGGGTCGGTGGGACGCGGGTCGGCCGGTGCACTGCCCGCGAGCGACAGCAGCCGCGCGGTCAGGTCGGGGGCGGGGCACGGCTCGTCGACGGACGCCAGCGCCGCGCGCGCGGACCGGGCCGCGCCCAGCTCGGACGCGCACTCGGGGCAGACCGCGACGTGGGCCAGCGCCCGCTCGGTGGCGGTCACCGACAGCTGGCCGTCGACGAGGGCGCTGATGCGCGAGCCGAGGTGCGCCGTCATCGCTGCGCGTCCGCGGTCGAGTCGTCGGAGGCGAAGACGCGCAACGCCTCGGGGGCGCGGTGCTCCAAGGACACGCGCAGGCGGGCCCTGGCCCGGTGGATCCTCGAGCGCACGGTGCCGAGCTTGATGCCGAGCGTGACCGCGATCTCCTCGTAGGACAGGCCCTCGATGTCGCACAGGACGACCGCGGCCCGGTACTCGGGCGGCAGCTGGTCGAGCGCGCGCTGCACGTCGAGGTCCAGGTTCCCGTGCTCGAACGCCCGCTCGGGCGCACCGAGCTGGTCACCGGACGCGTACCGCTCGGCGTCCTCGCCCATGGCGTCCATGCGGATGCGCTGCTTGCGGCGGGCCTGGTCGAGGAACAGGTTGGTGGTGATGCGGTGCAACCAGCCCTCGAACGTGCCGGGCTGGTAGGAGTGCAGGGAGCGGAAGACGCGGACGAAGGTCTCCTGCGTGAGGTCCTCGGCGTCGAACCGGTTGCCGGTGAGGCGGTAGGCCAGCCGGTAGACCCGCGCGGAGTGGTCGCGGACGATGTCCTCCCACGCCGGTGCCTGCCAGGTGGCGGGCTCGGTGCTCATCGGGTGGTCTCCTCGCGCGTGTGTCAGGACACCCAACAGTCTCCCAGGCAAACCTGTGGGGCTCGAACCCATGCAACGCTCGGGAGGGGCGAAAGGTTTCCGCCTTCAGCGGATCGTCCGGCGTCCCACAGCGGGTTCTGTCGCGCCACTACGCTGGTCGAAGACCGCCCGAGAGAACCCGTAGGAGGCAGCCATCTCCACCGACAAGGCCCAGAGCTGGGTCTACTGCGAGGAGTTCGTGCCGGAGGACGACGTCCTGCTGCGCGCGCGTGAGCGGGCCGGCCAGCTCGGCTGCACGCCCGTCCTGCCGGGCTCGGGTGCGGCGCTGACCGTCCTGGCCGCCACGGTGTCCGCCCGGGCCGTCGTCGAGATCGGCACGGGTGCCGGCGTCGGATCGCTGTACCTGCTGCGGGGCATGCCGGCCGACGGCGTGCTCACCACGATCGACCTCGAGCTGGAGCACCAGCGCGCGGCGAAGGAGGCGTTCGCCGAGGAGGGCATCAAGCCCACCCGCACGCGGACGATCCCCGGCCGGGCGAGCGAGGTGCTCCCCCGCCTGACCGACGGCGCGTACGACCTGGTGTTCGTCGACGCCGACAAGGAGTCCTACCCGCAGTACGTCGAGCAGGCCGTGCGGATGCTGCGGTCCGGCGGCGTCCTGGCGGTCGACAACGCGCTCTGGCACGACCGCGTGGCCGACCCGGCGCGACGCGACGAGACGACGACGATCATCCGCGAGGTCGGCCGGACGGTGCGCACCGACGAGCGGCTCGTGTCCGCTCTGCTGCCCTCCGGCGACGGCCTGCTCGTCGCGGTCAAGCGGTGAGCTCCACCACCGCCAAGGCCTCCACCGCAGGCGCCGTCATCCTGACGCTCGGCGCCGGCCAGTTCCTCATGACCCTGGACAGCTCGGTCATGAACGTCGCGATCGCCACCGTCGCGGCGGACGTCGGGACGACCATCGAGGGCATCCAGACGGCGATCACGCTCTACACGCTGGTCATGGCGATGCTCATGATCCCGGGCGGCAAGGTCGGCACGCTGATCGGCCGCAAGCGCGCGTTCGCCATCGGCTGCGTGATCTACGGTGCCGGCTCGCTCACCACGGCCCTGGCGCCCAACCTGCCGGTCCTGCTGCTCGGCTGGTCGCTGCTCGAGGGGATCGGTGCGGCCTTGATCCTCCCGGCGATCGTGGCCCTCGTCGCCAGCAACGTGCCGGTGTCGGGCCGCCCGCGCGCCTACGGCCTGGTCATGGCGGCCGGGGCCGTCGCAGTCGCCCTCGGCCCGCTCATCGGTGGCTTCGCGACGACCTACTTCTCGTGGCGGTGGGTGTTCGCCGGCGAGGTCGTGGTGGTGCTGCTCATCCTGCTGCGGACCCGCAAGATCTCCGACCCGGAGACCGAGCGCGGCCCGAGGCTGGACGTCGTCGGCGCGATCCTGTCCGTCAGCGGGCTGGGGCTCGCGGTGTTCGGCGTGCTCCGCTCGAGCTCCTGGGGCTGGGTCATGCCGAAGCCCGGCGGCCCGGCCGTCCTGGGTCTGTCGCCGACGATCGTCCTCGTGCTCGTCGGCGTCTTCGTCATCTGGCTGTTCGCCGCCTGGGAGCGCCGCACGGTGAGCCGCGGGCGCGAACCGCTCGTCCGGCTCGAGATGTTCGGCAACCGCCAGTTCACCGGCGGCCTGCTCATGTTCTTCTTCCAGTTCCTGGTGCAGGCGGGGCTGTTCTTCACCATCCCGCTCTATCTGTCGGTCGCGCTGGGGCTGTCCGCGATCGACACCGGCCTGCGGATCATGCCGCTGTCCATCACGCTCCTGCTCGCGGCCGCCGGCATCCCCCGGTTCTTCCCGAACGCGTCGCCGCGTCGCGTGGTCCGGCTCGGGCTGCTGTCGATGTGCCTGGGGATCGTCTCGCTGTTCACGGCCATGGAGTCGTCGGCGGGTCCGGAGATCGTCACCGTGCCGCTGCTGCTGGCGGGCCTCGGGATCGGCGCGCTGGCGTCCCAGCTGGGCAGCGTCACGGTCTCGGCGGTGCCGGCGGACGAGAGCGACGAGGTGGGTGGCCTGCAGAACACCGCGACCAACCTGGGCGCGTCGCTGGGTACCGCGCTCGCAGGCTCGATCCTCATCGCGATGCTCACGTCGTCGTTCCTGGCGGGGATCGCGCACAACGAGGCCGTCCCCGCGGAGGTGTCCAGCTCCGCGAGCGTCGAGCTGGCCGCCGGCATCCCGTTCATCTCCGATGCCGCGCTGGTGACCGCGCTCGAGGACGCAGGCGTGAGCGGCGACGCCGCCACGGCGATCGTCCACGAGAACGCGCAGGCGCGGCTCGACGGTCTGCGCAGCGCACTCGCCGTGCTGGCTCTCATCGCCGTCGTCGGGCTGTTCTTCACGGGCCGCATGCCGGCCGAGCAGCCGGGATCCGAGAAGAAGGCGGTCGTCGCGGCAGCCTGACCGGTCGGTGCTCGACGATCAGCGCAGGTCGTCGAGGTAACGCAGCAGCAGGCGTGCGCCGAAGCCGGTGGCCCCCTCGCTGACCTCGTGCCTGTCCGAGGTGGAGCGGGCGGGACCGGCGATGTCGAGGTGGGCCCAGGTGCGGGTCCCGACGAAGTGCCGCAGGAACAGTGCGGCCGTGATCGAGCCGCCGCCGATCTTCTTGTCCAGCGGCACGTGACGCAGGTCGGCGACCTGCGAGCGCACCGCCTCCTCGTACTCCTCGACGAGCGGCATGTGCCACGCCCGCTCGCCCGACGCCTGCCCCGCCGCCACGAGGTCCTCGACGAGCAGCGGGTCGGCGGAGTAGAGGGCGGCGTGCTGCTTGCCCAGGCCGATGGTCGCGGCGCCCGTGAGGGTCGCCACGTCGATGAGCACGTCCGGGTCGAGGGTCGCGTCCGCCCAGGCGAGCGCGTCGGCCAGCACGAGGCGTCCCTCGGCATCGGTGTTGGCGATCTCGACGGTGGTGCCGCCGAACATCGTCAGCACGTCGCCGGGCCGGTACGAGGACGCGCCGACGTGGTTCTCGGCCAGCGGCAGGACCGCCGTGACGCGGTGCGCGACGCCGTCCGCGGCGGCCCCCAGGACGGTGGCCAGCGCCACCGCCGCCCCGGTCATGTCCGTCTTCATCGGGACCATCGCGTCGCTGGGCTTGATGGACAGCCCGCCGGTGTCGTACGTGATGCCCTTGCCGACGACCACCACGTGCTTGCCGGAGCCCGGTGTGAACGTCGCGGGCGTGTAGCCGACGGTGACGAGCCGCGGCGGCGACACGGACCCGGCCCCGACGGCCAGGATCCCGCCGAACTCGCCGAGCTCGCGTGGACCGCGGACCGCCACGTCGAGCCCGGCAGCGGTGCCGAGCCGGCGTGCCTGCTCGGCCATCCATGCCGGGTTCTTGGTGTTCGAGGGCGTGGTCGCCAGGTCCCGGACCAGCCACGTGGCCGTCGCAGCCGTGCCGGCCGCGGCGATCGCTGCCGCCGCGCGGGTGCCGTCGCGACCGAGCAGGACGAGCTCGGCGGGTTCCTTGGTGTCGTCGTTCGCCGTGATGCGCAGCGGCGCGTACGCGGCGAGCAGGTAGCCCTCCGCGACGGCACGCGCCGCGGCCGCAGCCTGCGACGCGGTCTGCCGCGCCTCGGCGCCGATGGTGGTGACCACCCGACCCAGTCCGCGGGTGGCGCGCGCGAGGGCGGCACCCGCCCGTCGCAGGTCGTCGGGACGCCCGGCGCCGACGCCGACCAGCACGAGCCGGGGCGGCAGACCGGCCCACGGCAGGGCGACCGAGGAGCCGACCGGGCGCGGGAGCTGCAGGACGTAGAGGTCCCCGGGGTTGCCCGCCAGGCGGGCGCGCTCGCCGATCTCGGCGAGGTCGATGCCGTAGCGGGCGGCAGCGTCGGCGGTCCCCTCGCCGGGGACCAGCGCGTCGTCGCCGGCGCGCGCGGGCGAGACCGGGATCGCGACCGCGTCGGTCGCGCCGTCCGTGAGCAGCGTCGACGTGGCGATCGTCCCGCCGGCGAGCGTGACCGCCGGGAGCGTCCGCCCGATCCGGTCGGTCGATCCCCCTGAGCGTGCCATCGTCAGCTGACGACGGACGTCAGGGCCTCACCCAGCTCCGCGGCCTCGGTCGCGTTGAGCTCGACCACGAGCCGTCCCCCGCCTTCGAGCGGCACGCGCATGACGATGCCGCGGCCTTCCTTCGTGACCTCGAGGGGGCCGTCACCGGTCCTCGGCTTCATCGCGGCCATTCGGGGCGTCTCCTTCGCTCGTGCGTCCGGGCTGCGTGCGGCCAGTGTCGCGGGCGCGCTCGCGCGCACCTCACGTCTGCCTCGGCTGCCGGTTGTCCGGGATCCATCCTAGTTCACAGGATGGCCCTCACCTTGACCGATGCCGTCGCTGCCCCTCGATCGGACGGATGTCCAGGAGATCGGGCGTCGATCACGGGGGCCAGTCGGGCCCCGCGTTGGCCTGCCACATCTCCCGGACCCAGAGGAACTGCAGCCCGAACATGAGCAGCAGGACGCCCACGAACCACCACCGCCGGGCCGCCGCGGGGCGCGTGACCACACCCGCGGTCACGGCACCGAGCGGGTACGCGAGCAGCAGGAAGCGGGCGAGGCTGCTGCCCGGCTCGACGACGGCCGCGATGTAGACGACGTAGGCCGCCGCCCAGCTGTGCAGCTCGTTGCCCAGCCGCCAGGCCGCCGGCACCACGAGAACGGCGATCACCAGGGCGAAGCCCAGGACCACCACGGGGATCGCCAGGTCGCCGAACCAGAAGTTCGGGACGTAGGTCCAGCCGTAGAACGGCGCCACGCTCCGCACGCCCCGCCACGCCTCCTGCGTCTGCAGGTACCCGTCCGACACGCCGGTCACCCACCCGCAGACGGCCGGCCACAGCAGCCCGGACGCCGCGGACCAGACGGTCAGCAGCCCCAGACCCACCGCGGTACGCCAGGTGAACGTGTCGGTCTGCCGGCGCGCGTTCCACCAGCGCACCGCCGCGTGCACGACCACGACGGCTGCCATGGGCAGGGCGACGGCCCGTGTGAACCCGAGCGCCAGCACGGCGACAGCCATCCAGGCGTAGTGCCGCCGGATCAGCAGCAGCAGCGCGGCCGCGATCAGGGCCAGGGCGAGGGCCTCGGAGTAGGCCGTCTGCAGCACGGCGGCGGTCGGGAAGACGCTGACCAGCGCGACCGTGGCGAGCGGCAGGCCGGGGCGCGCACGGACCGCACGCGGCGCGCCCTGGTCGACGGCCCGGTAGATCAGCAGCATCGCGACGGCACCCAGGAGCAGCGCGACGGTCGGCGCCGCGACCTCCCAGGGCAGCCGGGTGATCTCCATGACGCCCCGCGTCAGGAACGGGAACAGCGGGTAGAACGCCCAGGCGTTCTGCTGCACGTCGCCGGCCGCGCCCACGGGCAGCTGCGCGGGGTAGCCGCTCTCGGCGATCTGGCGGTACCAGCTGCCGTCGAACATGAACCCGACGTACGGGAAGTAGCCCGGGTGCGGTCCGGTCCACGCGTTCTGGCCCTGCACGGAGGCCACCCAGAGGAAGACGACGGTCGTGGCCAGCCGCGCTCCCGCATAGACGGCGAGCACCTGCACCCACCACGGCCGTGTCCGGGACCAGTCCCACAACCGTGCGGCGCCGGTCGGCTCGGCCACGGCTGCGTCGCTCACACCAGTCCTCTCACCGTCCTGGCGGGGGCTCGGTCCCCGCGGATCGTGGCGACCATATCGAGTGTCCGGCGGGTCGCGCGCACGTCGTGCGCCCGGAACACCCGCGCCCCGAGCCAGGCCGCGACGGCGGTGGCGGCCAAGGTCCCCTCGAGCCGGTCCTCCGCGGGCAGGTCCAGGCTCTCGCCGACGAAGTCCTTGCGGGACAGCGCCATGAGCACCGGATGGCCGAGCGCGACGAGCGCCTCTGTGCGGCGGACCAGGTGCAGGCTGTGCCAGGTGTTCTTGCCGAAGTCGTGCGTGGGGTCGACGAGGATGCTGCCCGGGTCGATGCCCAGCTCCGTCGCCCGGCGCGCCGCGGCGGACACCGTGCGCACCACGTCGTCGAGCACGCCGTCCAGCGGGTCGCCGCCCGGAGTCGCGGGGTACTCGACGCGGAACGGGTCGGTGCGCGGCCGGGCGCCGCCGGTGTGCGAGCAGACGATCCCGAGTCCCCGCTCGGCCGCGACCTCGACCAGGCCCGGGTCGTGGCCGGCCCACGTGTCGTTGATGAGGTCCGCGCCCGCGTCGGCGGCGGCGCGGGCGACCTCGGCGCGCCAGGTGTCGACGGAGACCAGCAGCTCCGGGTGTCGTCGACGCACCCGCTCGACCAGCGGGATCACACGGGCGATCTCCTCGCCGGGCTCGACCCGCGGCCCGCGGCCCGCACGGACCCCGCCGAGGTCGACGATGTCGGCACCCTCGTCGACCGCGCGCGCGACGGCGTCGTCGGCCGTGGCGTCGTCGTACCGGGCGGGAGCGTAGAACGAGTCCGGCGTGCGGTTGACGACGGCCATCACGACCGGGCGGTCCGGGCCGATCTCGCGGCCCCGCAGGCGAAGGGGGGCGCCCGCGAGGGGGACCACGCTCACGGGCTCTCCGGCGACTGCTGCGCGAGCGCGGTCTCGGCGGCCGCCCGTTCCTCCTCCGCACGCAGCTCCGCGCCGCGCGCCAGGACCGCCGCGACGGCCTCCTCGGCGGTGTCGACGAGCTTGATCAGCTCGAGGTCGGCGCTGCCGACCATCCCCCGGTCCAGGACGGAGCCGACCACCCAGTCGAGGAGACCCTGCCAGTACGCGCGCCCGACGAGGACGATCGGGAAGCTGATCACCTTGTGCGTCTGGACCAGCGTCAGGGCCTCGAACAGCTCGTCGAACGTGCCGAAGCCACCGGGCAGCACGACGAAGCCCTCGGAGTACTTCATGAACATCGTCTTGCGCGCGAAGAAGTACCGGAAGTTCACGCCGAGGTCGACGAACGCGTTCATCCCCTGCTCGAACGGCAGCTCGATGCCGAGCCCGACCGACAGCCCGCCGGCACCTTTGGCGCCCCGGTTCGCGGCCTCCATGATCCCGGGACCGCCACCGGTGATGACCGCGTACCCCGCCTGGGCCAGGCGTCCGCCGACCTCGATGCCGATGGCGTAGTCGGGGTGGTCGACGGGTACGCGAGCGGACCCGAAGACACTGACCGCCCGACCGACCTCCGCGAGCGCCCCGAAGCCCTCGACGAACTCGCTCTGGATGCGCATGACGCGCCAGGGGTCACCGTGCAGCCAGTCCGCTTCCTCGGAGCCGCTGCTGAGCAGCCGCTGGTCGGAGGTGGTCTTGGGGATCTGCTGGCCGCGCAGCAGGACCGGGCCCCTGCGGTAGCCGAGCCCCGGTGCGGGCTGACCGTCGTCGCTCATGCCCCGACTCTAGGTGCGCCGACGGCCCGGCACCGGCCATCCGTGCGGCCGGTTCAGGTGGTCAGCCAGTGACGGAGGGCGGCGTGGACGAGCGTGATCTGGCCGACCGTGACGTGCTCGTCGCGCGTGTGCGCGAGCAGCGGGTCGCCGGGGCCGAAGTTCACCGCGGGGATGCCGAGCTCAGAGAACCGGGCGACGTCGGTCCAGCCGTACTTCGGAGCGGGCCGGCCGCCGGTCACGGACAGGACCGCGGCCGCGAACTGCTGGGCCGCCGGAGCGTCCAGGCCGGGCCGCGCGCCCGCGGCGGCGTCGGTGAGCACGACGTCGTAGCCCTCGAACACCGCGCGCACGTGGGCCTCGGCCTGGGCGACCGACGACGAGGGCGCGAACCGGTAGTTCACCGTCACCACGCAGGCGTCCGGGATAACGTTCGCGGCGGTCCCGCCGCCGATGAGCACGGCGTTGAGGCTCTCGCGGTACACGAGGCCGTCCACCTCGACGGACGCCGGCTCGTACGCCTCCAGCCGCCGCAGCACCTCGCCCGCGGCATGGATGGCGTTGCGACCCATCCACGCGCGAGCGGAGTGGGCGGCCACGCCGGTCAGCCGGACCTCGACCCGCAGCGTCCCGTTGCAGCCGCCCTCCAGCCCGCCGTTCGTCGGCTCGCCCAGCACCGCGAAGTCGCCGCGCACCCAGTCGGGATGGTTGCGCACCAGCCGACCGAGGCCGTTGAGGTCCGAGTCGACCTCCTCGTGGTCGTAGAACACCCACGTGACGTCGTGCGTCGGTGCCACGAGCTCGGCGGCCAGCGCCAGCTGGACGGCCACCCCGCCCTTCATGTCGACGGTCCCGCGCCCCCACAGCTCGGCCAGAGCGCCCTCTCCCACCAGCCGCGTCGGCAGGTTGTCGGCGATCGGCACCGTGTCCAGGTGCCCCGCGATCACGGCACGCGTGGGTCGGCCCAGGCTCGTGCGGGCGACGACCGCGTCACCGTCCCGCAGGACCTCGAGGTGCGCGTACCCGCGCAGCGCCGCCTCGACGGCGTCGGCGATCGTGCGCTCGTCGCCGCTGACGGACGGCATGTCGCAGATCGCCTGCGTGAGCGCGACGGGGTCGGTGGACAGGTCGAGGTTGACGGAGGTCTCGGGGGCCACGACGCGACCCTAGCCCCACCCGGTTGACCTAGGGTTGCTGCCATGACTTCACGGAAGGCCTGGGCAGACGGCCTGGCGACGGTGACCGACGACGGCACCACGCTCGACGTCTGGTACCCCGCACCTGCGCTCGGCGAGCCCGCGACGGGCGCCGAGACGCCCGCCGAGCTGATCGCGGCCGAGGGCAAGGACGACGCCCGCGCGGTACGCATCCAGGTGGTGCGCACCGTGGTCGACCTGGACGCACCCCCCGCCGACACGGCCGACGCCTACCTGCGCCTGCACCTGCTGTCGCACCGGCTCGTCGCACCGCACGCCCAGAACCTGGACGGCATCTTCGGGGTGCTGCCGAACGTCGTCTGGACCGACCGCGGCCCGTGCGCCGTCGAGGGGTTCGAGGCGACGCGCGGCCGGTTGCGCGCGACCACCGGCGTCCCGGTCACCGTGCTGGGCGTCGACAAGTTCCCCCGGATGGTGGACTACGTGGTCCCGTCCGGCGTGCGGATCGCCGACGCCGACCGGGTGCGCCTGGGCGCCCACCTCGCCTCCGGCACGACCGTCATGCACGAGGGGTTCGTCAACTTCAACGCCGGCACCCTCGGCACGTCGATGGTCGAGGGACGCATCTCGGCCGGCGTCGTCGTCGGCGACGGCTCCGACATCGGCGGCGGCGCCTCGATCATGGGCACGCTGTCCGGCGGCGGTCGCGAGGTCGTCTCGATCGGCAGCCGCACCCTGCTGGGCGCCAACGCGGGCGTGGGCATCCCGCTCGGCGACGACTGCGTCGTCGAGGCCGGCCTGTACGTCACGGCGGGGACCAAGGTCACTCTCCTTGCTCCGGCCTCCGGCTCGGCGCCGGCTGAGCCCACGGTGGTCAAGGCGCGCGAGCTCGCGGGCCGCGACAACATCCTGTTCCGTCGCAACTCGCTGACCGGCGGCGTCGAGGCGGTCGCGCGCGCGGGCTCGGGCGTCGAGCTGAACGCGTCGCTGCACGCCAACGCGTGAACGCTCGTCGTCGTCGTCGGCGCGCCCGGTCCGGCGGGCCTCGTCGGCGCGGTGGGTGTGCCGTCGTCGCGGCGCTGGGCGTGCTGGCGCTCGGGGTCGCGGGCGTGGTGTGGTTCCTCTCCCGGACCCACCCGGCCGCACCCGTCGCCGAGCGGTGCGTCGCCACCGTCGACGGCACGAGCTGGGCGCTGTCCCCGGCGCAGGCCGACAACGCCGCGCTGATCGCCGGGATCGCGGTCAGCCGCGAGCTGCCCGCGCGCGCCGTGACGATCGCGTTGGCGACCGCCCTGCAGGAGTCGAAGCTCATCAACGTCGAGCACGGCGACCGTGACTCGCTCGGCCTGTTCCAGCAGCGCCCGTCGCAGGGCTGGGGCACCGCCGAACAGGTGCAGGACCCCGTCTTCGCGACCGGCACCTTCTACGACCACCTGCTCAAGGTCCCCGGCTTCGAGACCATGGAGATCACCAAGGCCGCCCAAGCGGTCCAGCGGTCCGGCTTCCCCGACGCCTACGCCCAGCACGAGGGCACCGCGCGCGCGTGGGCATCGTCGCTCACCGGCTTCTCGCCCGGCGCCCTGACCTGCACGCTGCACGACGCGGCACCCACCACCGCCGACGCCGTCGTCGCGCGCATCCAGCGCGACCTCGGCTCCGACGTACCGGTCCAGGTCACCCCGACGGACGGCGGAGCCACCCTGACGTTCCCGACCGCGGCCGTCACGTCGGTCGAGGGTCAGCGCGACTGGGCGCTCGCGCAGTGGGCCGTCGCGGTCGCGCAGCCGCTCGGTCTGACGTCGGTGACCGTCGGCGACCAGACCTGGGACCGGTCCACCGGCACCTGGGCCACGTCGAGCGCCCCGGTCCCGGCCGGCACGGTCAGCCTGACGATCACGACGGTGTAGTGATACCGGTGGCCGGTACCGACGACTGTCCCGTCGGTGCCGACGGCCGGAGCGCGGACGGCGAGCGCGGGCGTCGCGGTCGCGTCAGCGGGTCTCGATGCCCGCGTAGTCGCGCTCGACGGCGCCCGTGTAGATCTGCCGGGGGCGGCCGATCTTCGTCTGCGGGTCGGTCATCATCTCGCGCCACTGGGCGATCCAGCCGGGCATCCGGCCGAGCGCGAACAGGGGCGTGAACATCTCCTCGGAGAAGCCCATCGCCTTGTAGATCAGGCCCGTGTAGAAGTCCACGTTGGGGTAGAGCTTGCGCGAGATGAAGTACTCGTCGGAGAGTGCGATCTCCTCGAGGCCCATCGCGAGGTCGAGCAGCTCGTCGTTGCCGCCGAGGGCGGACAGGACCGAGTCGGCGCTCTTCTTCACGATCGCGGCGCGCGGGTCGTAGTTCTTGTAGACGCGGTGCCCGAAGCCCATGAGGCGGACGCCGGGCTCCTTGTTCTTGACGCGCTTCATGAACTCCGTCGCGTCACCGCCGTTGGCCTGGATCTCGGTGAGCATCTTCAGCACGGCCTCGTTGGCGCCGCCGTGCAGCGGACCGGACAGCGCGTTGATGCCCGCCGCGACCGACGCGTACAGGTTGGCGTGGCTGGAGCCGACGATGCGGACCGTCGACGTCGAGCAGTTCTGCTCGTGGTCGGCGTGCAGGATGAGCAGCTGGTCCATCGCTGCGACGACCTTCGGGTCGGCCTCGTACGGCTGGTACGGCACTGCGAACGTCATGCGCAGGAAGTCCTCGACGTACCCGCGCGAGTAGTCGGGGTAGAGCAGCGGCTCACCCTTGGACGCCCGGTGCACGTAGGAGGTGATCGTGCGCGTCTTGGCCAGGATCAGCACGGTGGCCAGCTCGATGGTCTCCGGGTCGAACGGGTCCAGCGACTCCGGGTAGAACGCCGCGAGCGCGTTGAGCGCCGACGACATGACCGTCATCGGGTGCGCGTGCCGCGGGAACGTCCCCATGAACGTGCGGAAGTCCTCGTGCACCATCGTGTGCCGGTTCACGCGCTCGACGAACGCGTCGAGCTCGGCCGGCGTCGGCAGCTCGCCGTGGATCAGCAGGTAGGCGACCTCGAGGAACGTCGACTTCTCGGCCAGCTGCTCGATGGGGTAGCCGCGGTAGCGCAGGATCCCCTCGTCGCCGTCGATGTAGGTGACCTTCGACTCGCAGGACGCCGTGTTCATGAACCCGGGGTCGACCGTGACCAGACCCGTGTCGCGCAGGAGCGAGGAGACGACGATGCCGTCGTTGCCCTCGGTCGCGGTCACGATCGGCAGGTCCTTGGACTTCCCGTCGACGATCAGCTGGACGGGTACGTGAACCAACCCAGTGGCAACGTCCGACATGGTGTTCCTCTCCTGCGGCGGCTCGGTGGCGGGATGTCCGCGAGTCCTTGCCGCCAGCTGATGGCCGCCGTTCGGCGTGCACGTTCCGGCCCCCGTTGGCCTTGATCGACGGTACCTGCGCAAGACGTTCCGTGACCAATCTTGGACGCGTCGTTGGGGCTGTGACGACGATCACAGGGTGTTGGGCGGGGTTGCGTCAGGCCCCGGCAAGGCGCGCGGCGGCTTCGGCGATGCGTTCGTCCGTCGCCGTCAACGCCGCCCGGACGTGCCGCGGTGCGCCGTAGAACGCGCCCGGCGCCACCAGGATGCCCAGCGAGGCGAGGTCCGCGACGGTCGACCAGCTGTCCTGGTCACCACCCTCCGGGCGGACCCACAGGTACAGCCCGGCGTGCGAACCGTCGATCGTGTACCCGGCCTGCTCGAACGCGGCGCGCAGGGTGGTCCGGCGGTGTCGGTACCGCTCACGCTGGTCCGCGACGTGCGCGTCGTCGGCCAGCGCTGCGGTGGTCGCAGCCTGCACGGGTCCCGGCACGATCATGCCGGCGTGCTTGCGCACCTCGAGCAGCTCGCCGACGAGCGCCGGGTCCCCCGCGACGAACGCCGCGCGGTAGCCGGCGAGGTTGGACTGCTTGGACAGCGAGTACACCGCGAGCAGCCCGGTCAGGTCGCCACCGGTCACGCGTGGGTCCAGCACGCTCGGGATGCCCTGCGAGGCCCACGGCTCGGCCCAGGCAAGCTCGGCGTAGCACTCGTCGGAGGCGACGACGACCGGTCGCCCGTCGCGAGCCGCTGCGGCCCGCGCCGCGTCGACGATGCGGGCGAGCTCCTCGACGCCCAGGACCTCGCCCGTGGGGTTGCCCGGGGAGTTGAGCCACACCAGGCGGACGCCACCGTCGGCAAGCCGCGTCGCCGGGTCGTCCGTCGGCTCCGGCGTCGCGCCCGCGAGCCGCGCGCCGACGTCGTACGTCGGGTAGGCGGCCGACGGGTGCAGGACGACGTCGCCGGCGCCGAGGCCGAGCAACGACGGCAGGAACGCGACGAGCTCCTTGGAGCCGATGGTCGGCAGCACACCCGCCGGGTCGAGCCCGCGGACCCCGCGTCGCCGCGCGAACCAGTCGACGACGGCCTGCCGCAGCTCGGGCGTGCCGGCCGTCGTCGGATAGCCAGGCGAGTCCGCCGCGGCCGCGAGGGCCTCCCGGACGACCGACGGCGTCGGGTCGACGGGCGTGCCCACCGACAGGTCGACGATGCCGCCGGGGAACGCGGCGGCGCGTTCCTTGTGCGGCGCCAGGGTGTCCCAGGGGAAGTCCGGCAGCGCGCCGGTCAGCAGGCCCATCGAGCAGGCGTCACTCGCCGTGCACGCGCAGCGGCAGCGTCGCGATGATCGGGTGGTCCTTGTCGATCTCACCCATCTTCGCGGCACCACCGGGCGAGCCGAGGTCGTCGAAGAACTCGACGTTCGCCTTGTAGTACTCGGTCCACTGCTCGGGGACGTCGTCCTCGTAGTAGATGGCCTCGACGGGGCACACCGGCTCGCACGCGCCGCAGTCGACGCACTCGTCGGGGTGGATGTACAGCGACCGCTTGCCCTCGTAGATGCAGTCCACGGGACATTCCTCGATGCACGCCTTGTCCTTGACATCAACGCAAGGTTCGGCGATCACATACGTCACGGTCGGTCCTCCACAGTGGCCGGGGGTCGCTCCTAGTATCGCTCACATGACCGCCCCCGCGATCGCCTGTCCACGGAGCGTGCCGTGAGCGACGCCACGTGGCGCGCCTGGTCGCCGGGGGTGCGGGTGGTCGTCCGACGGCTTCGCGACGACGGGCCCGCGGCCGGCGAGCCGCGGCACACCGACGTCCTCGGGGAGGTGCTGGCGGTCGACGACGAGGGCGTCGTCGTCCGCACCCGCCGAGGCGACGTCCGGGTGCCTGCCGCGGACATCGTCCTGACGAAGCAGGTGCCGCCGCCACCCGCGCGACGGCACCCGGCGTCCGACTAGCCCGTCGGCGCGGTGGCCGGCGCAGGTCCGCAGATGATCTTGTTCTGCGGCTTGTACGTCCAGGAGTTCGACTCGGTCTTCTTCAGCTCGCCGTTGAGCGACGTCTTGCGCGTCACGGTGACCTTGAACCCGGGGTTGCCGGCCGAGGAGGCCTCGCACGTGGGCGACTGCGAGTAGACGGTCGTCGGCTGGACGACGTTGCTGCGCGGGCTGGTGATCGACTCCACGGACCAGTACTTGGTGCCCCACACCCGCACGTAGACCCGGTTGTTCGCCACCCAGGCCTGGACCAGGGCGCCGTACGGGGTGTTGTTCTTCCAGCGCATGTCGAGCGTGCCCGTGAAGATCGTCGCCTCGCGACCCTCCGGGTAGCGCGCGAACCACTCGCTGTGCGGCTTGTGCTCGATGTCCTCGAACCCGGCCAGGAACGCGGCGTTGTAGGTGGTGGTCGAGACCTGGCTCAGCCCGCCGCCCCACGCGTCCGTGTGCTCGCCGCTGACGATCGCGCCGGCCTCGACGAACCCGTGCGCCGCGTCGAGCGGCCCGAGCGCGTCGGTCAGGCTGAACGTCTCGCCCGGCTTGATGAGCGTGCCGCTGATCTTGCTGGCGCCGTTGGTGATGTTCACCGTGCGGCGCGGCTCGCTGGTCAGCGGCGTGTCGAACTCCGAGACGATCTCCTTGATCCCGAGCGCCTCGAGCGCGGCCGTCGACTGCGACGGGTCCGCCTGGCTCAGCTCGACGGTCGCGGAGCGGTTGTCGGAGACCGCCGCCGTCGAGACCGCCGTGGCGACCGCCTTGGGGTCGAGCGTCGTGCCCGGCGTGCCGGGGACGATCACGGGGGCGTCGTTCACGAACTCGAAGTGGGCGTCCGCGGACGGCTGCAGCAGCCCGGGCAGCTGCGCCACGACCGCCGCCGTGAGGCCGTCGCCGTTCATCTGCAGGACCAGGGCCCCGTCGGTCGGCACATAGGCGCTGTTGGCGGCGAGGGTCTTCGCGTCGAGCGACGCCACCTGCCCGTCGACCGTCACCGAGACCGGCGCCGAGGTCACCTTGGTCGCTTCGGTGAGGGCCGCGTCCGTCTCGTCCTGCGTGATGGCGGGCGCCGCGGCCGTCGTCGGCAGCTGCAGGGGCCGGGGGGCGTCGAGCCAGCCGTCGGAGACGACCTTCGCCGACCCCACAGGGTCCAGGTCCCAGCCGTCCACGGCGGCGGTCGACTGCGCCGTCGCGTCGACGAAGACGATGGTGCCGTCGACGGGCAACAGCTGCAGCGCCGTGCCCAGGCCGTCGACCGACGCCGCGAGCTTCTTGGCGTCGACGGCCGTCACGGGCTGCTGCGCCCCGACTCCGACGATGTGGTCCCAGAGCTGCTTCGGGTGTCCGAGGTCGACGCCCGTCAGCCCGTCGACGGTGGCTTGCGCGTCGAACGTCAGGCCGGCCGCGACCGGGTCGAGCGTCGCCTGGGTGTCCTGCGCCACCACGGGGATCGGCTTGGTGGTCTGGTCCGCGAGCTCGGTGTCGAGCCGGGTCACCGCGGCCGCCGACTTGAGGCCGCCGATGTCGACCCCGGCGACGCTCGCCCCCCGCGGGACCGTGTCGGCCACCGCGTACGACGCGGCCACGTACCCGGCGCACAGGACCAGCAGGATGCCGCCGACGATCGCCAGCCGACGCGGCCAGCGACGACGGCGGTCCTCCGGCTCGAACACGTCGAAGGGCGACGGGGTGCGCTCGCTCGACGGCACCCGGCCGGCGTTGATCGTGCCGGAGGCCGCCGCGGCGGCGGCCGTGACGGGCGCGAACGCGCTCGCGGGTGCGGGTGCGGGTGCGGGGACCGGTGCGGGTGCGGGGACCGGTGCGGGTGTGGCGACCGGCGGGATCACCGCGGTCGGGGCCGCGGCTTCAGCGGGCGCAGGCTTGGCCGCCGCCGCGGGCGTTCCAACCGGCACCGTCGTGTCCGCCGACGCAGCGTTGGCGACCGGCACACGCTGGACGACGGGCGCGACTGCCGCCGGCGCAACCGCGGCGGCAACCACGGGCGGAAGGACCTCGGTCCGGTCGTCGGCGGGCTCCGCCGTCCCGGCAGCAGCCGGCGCGTCGGAAGCAACCGACACGTCGGCAGCAGCGACCTCGTCGGGAGCAACCGGCTCGCCGGCGTCACCGGTCTGGTCGGCAGCGGTCACCTCATCGGAGGCGGCCGGCTGGTCGGCAGGAGCCGCCTCATCGGAAGCAACCGGCCCCTCGGACGCAGCAGGGGGGCCGGAAGCAACGGGCTCGTCGGCAGCAGCCGCCTCGTCGGCAGCGGTCGCCTCATCGGAAGCAACCGGCTCACCGGCGTCACCGGACTCGTCGGCAGCAGCCACCTCATCGGAGGCGGCCGGCTCGTCGGCATCAGGCGCCTCCTCGGAAGCAACCGGCTCGGCGGCAGCAGCCACGTCGCCCGAAGCGGCCAGCTCGCCGGCACCAGCCACCTCATCGGGCTCGACCGGCTCGGCGGCAGCAGCCGCGTCGTCGGAAGCGGCCGGCTCATCGGAAGCAACCGGCTCGTCGGCGGCGGCCGGCTCATCGGAAGCAACGGGCTCGGCGGAGCCCGACGTCTCGGCGGACACCACAGGGTCGTCGGAGTCGTCGGGCTCGGCCGCCGCTGCCTCGTCGGGCGTCTCCGGCTCGGCGGCCGAGTCGTCCGGTGCGGGCGCGGCGGGTGCCTCGTCGACACCCTGGTCGGCGTCGAGCGCCGAGTCCTCGGCGGCCGTCGTCGGGGCCCCGCCCCAGACGGGCCAGACCGGGTCCGCGACCACGCCGGCGCCCGACGTGGGGCCTCCGCCACCTGCTCGTCCGGACCCGTCCTGCTCGGTGCCGTTGCTCATACCGCTCCCCTGCTGCTCCTCGCGCACACAACGCGCCCGCGCGATTCTACGTGGCGGAGCGGGCTGTCCCGACGACCAGATCGCGCGCCGGGCCGTGATTCACAGCAGGTCGACGCCCGGACGACAAAGGGATCCGGACCAATCGGACACCGTCAGCGGACGGGCCGGACACGACCGCGCAGGTGCACCAGTCCCCCGGCGCCCGGTTCACCCTGCTCGGCGGCCAGCACGTCGCCGACGACCACGTCATGGTCGCCGGCGCGGTGGATCGCCGACGTCCGGCAGTCGAACCAGGCCGCCGCGCCGTCCACCCACACACCACCGGACAGCGGCGACGCGCGGTGCGGGACCCGCGCGAGCTGGTCGAACGCGGGTCGCCCGGGTGAGGCCAGCCAGTCGGCGGTGTGCGCCTGGTCGTCGGCGAGGATGCTCACGGCCCACGTCTCGACGTCGTCCAGGGCGTCGCGGAACCGTGCGTCGACGTGCACGCAGAACAACAGCATCGGCGGCTCGAGCGACACGGACGCGACCGCACTGGCGGTCATGGCGTGCACCGTGTCACGCCAGCGCAGGGTGACCACCGCGACCCCGGCCGGCAGCCGGCCGATGGCCGACCGGAAGTCGTCGGCGGACAGGTCGGGGCTCACAGCGGGACGTCCGGCTCCCCCGCGACGTCGGCCGTGGGAACGGGCGTGCCGGGCCGCGGGGGCAACGGTTCGGCCGAGAACCAGCCGCGCGGCAGGAGCATCGCGACCACCGCGAGCACGATCGAGCCGCCGATCCACACGAGCCCGATCGTCTGGCCCGACGGCAGCAGGACGTCGCCGCCCGGACCCTTCTGCGACAGGACGAGCTCGGTCGCACCCAGGGCCACGACGAAGCCGATCCACGCGACAAGGCCACCGAACGCACGGACCGTGGTGGCGGCCGCCAGCACGAGCGCCAGGCTGAGGACGAGGCCCCACGGCTGCAGGCTGCGGTGCATGATCGTGCCGATCGCGCCGACGACGAAGCCGGCGACGACGGTCAGGACGGTCTTGCCCAGCAGGACCACGGGAGTGCGCACGCGGTCAGGTTATCCGGCGGACGCCGGGCGGCCACGCACCGTCGAGGTCACCGACCACCCGGTACGTCTCGACCGGCAGGAGCGGCGCGAGCACCTCGTTGCTCAGCGCGTAGCACCCCACCAGCGCCACCTCGTCGTCGACCGACCGTACGGCCTGCACCTGCGTGCCGTGCGCGCGCAGCGCGGCCAGCACGCGATCGCGCACCGGCAGGACGTCGACCGCCAGGTTCACCTTGTCGTCCGGCACTGCGACCGACGGCAGCGGACCGCCGGCGTCGGGGCGACGCAGTGGACCGTCGAGGACGACGTCGGCGAGGGCCGCATACCCGGCGCGCAGGGCGTGCTCGCCCTGGACCGCCATCAGCAGCAACGGCGCCGGGTCCACCAGCTCGAGCGCCCGCCGGGTCACCTCGTGCGCCCGGACGTGGTCCGGATGGCCGTAGCCGCCGCCCGGTTCATAGGTGACGACGACCGACGGGCGCCGCTCGCGCAGGACGTGGGCCAGCCGCTCGGCGGCGTCCTGCGGGTGCACGCCGACGAAGGCGTGGGGCGGGACCTCGTCGGCGAGTGCGGCCTGCCCGGTGCCCACCCACGCCATGCCCGAGTCCTCGAACCGGTCCTCGGACACGCCGGGTACCTCATCGAGGAACACGTGGTCGCGCACACCCAGCGCGGCCAGCGCGTCCGCGAGCTCACCCGTGCGGTGCGCGGCCAGGGCCGAGCCATCGCCCTCGAGGTGCGCGAGCGCCTCTCCGATGACCTCGCCGCGCTCCCCTCGGGTGCACGTGACCACCGTCGTCGGCAGACCGGCGCGCGCCCAGGTTGCCAGCAGCGCGCCGGTGCTCAGCGACTCGTCGTCGGGGTGCGCGTGCACCGCGACGAGGCCGCCGAGCGACATGACGTCAGGCGCGCTTGGAGCGGGCCGTGATGCGCGCGCGCTCGGTCTGGTCGAGCACGACCTTGCGGATGCGCACGACCGTCGGCGTCACCTCGACGCACTCGTCCTCGCGGGCGAACTCGAGCGACTCCTCGAGCGTGAGGTTGCGCGGCGGGATGAGGTTCTCGAAGTTGTCCGCGGTGGCCGACCGCATGTTGGTCAGCTTCTTTTCCTTCGTGATGTTGACGTCCATGTCCTCGTTGCGCGAGTTCTCGCCGACGATCTGGCCCTCGTAGACCTCCTGCGTCGGCTGGACGAAGAAGGAGCCACGCTCCTGCAGGTTGATCATGGCGAACGGCGTGACGGGACCGGAGCGGTCAGCGACGAGCGAGCCGTTGATGCGGGTCTCGATCGGGCCGGCCCACGGCTCGTAGCCCTCGGCGATCGACGATGCGATGCCGGTGCCGCGCGTGTCCGTGAGGAAGCGCGTGCGGAAGCCGATGAGGCCGCGCGCGGGCACCAGGAACTCCATGCGGACCCAGCCGGTGCCGTGGTTCGACATGGTCTCCATGCGACCCTTGCGCTGCGCGAGCAGCTGCGTCACGGCGCCCAGGTACTCCTCGGGGACGTCGATGGTCATGCGCTCGACTGGCTCGTGCGTCTTGCCGTCGACCTTCTTGGTGACCACCTGCGGCTTGCCGACGGTGAGCTCGAAGCCCTCGCGACGCATCTGCTCGACCAGGATGGCGAGCGCGAGCTCGCCGCGGCCCTGGACCTCCCACGCGTCGGGACGCTCGGTGGGCAGCACGCGGAGCGAGACGTTGCCGACGAGCTCCTTGTCGAGGCGGTCCTTGACCTGGCGGGCGGTGACCTTGTGGCCCTTGCCGCCGCGGCCGGCCAGCGGGGACGTGTTGATCCCGATGGTCATCGAGATCGCCGGGTCGTCGACCGTGATCATCGGCAGCGGGCGCGGGTCGTCCGGGTCGGTCAGCGTCTCGCCGATGGTGATGTTCTCGATGCCGGCGACGGCGACGATGTCACCGGGGCCCGCGGAGTCGGTGCTGACGCGCTCGAGAGCCTTGGTCTCGAGCAGCTCGGTGATCTTGACGTTCTGCAGCGTGCCGTCGGCCTTCGCCCACGCGACGGTCTGACCCTTGCGGATCGTGCCGTTGAACACGCGGAGCAGGGCGAGTCGGCCGAGGAACGGCGACGCGTCGAGGTTGGTGACGTGCGCCTGCAGCGGCGCGCCCTCCGTGTAGGTGGGCGCGGGGATCCGCTCGAGGATCGTCTTGAACAGCGGCTCGAGGTTCGGGGAGTCCGGCAGGCCGCCGTCCTCGGGCTGGTTCATCGACGCGCGGCCGGCCTTGGCCGCGGCGAACACGACGGGCACGTCGAGGATCGCGTCCAGGTCCAGGTCCGGCACGTCCTCGTGCAGGTCGGACGCGAGGCCGAGCAGCAGGTCCGTGGCCTCGTGCACGACGTCGGTGATGCGCGCGTCGGGCCGGTCCGTCTTGTTCACGACGAGGATCACGGGCAGCTTGGCGACGAGCGCCTTGCGGAGCACGAACCGCGTCTGGGGCAGCGGGCCCTCGGACGCGTCGACCAGCAGGACGACGCCGTCGACCATGGACAGGCCGCGCTCGACCTCACCGCCGAAGTCGGCGTGGCCCGGGGTGTCGATGACGTTGATCGTGATGCCGTCGGGCTGGCCGACCTCTGCCGCCGCGGGACCCGTGTACCGGATCGCCGTGTTCTTGGCGAGGATCGTGATGCCCTTCTCGCGCTCCAGGTCGCCGGAGTCCATCGCGCGCTCGTCCACGTGAGCGTGGGAGCCGAACGAGCCGGACTGCCACAGCATGGCGTCGACGAGCGTGGTCTTGCCGTGGTCGACGTGCGCGACGATCGCGACGTTGCGCAGGTCGGCGCGCACGCTCGTGCCGGTCGGCGCAGACGTGGGCTCAGACATGGGGGAACTCATCTCAGAAGGTGGGGAGCGCGCCGGGTCGTCGGCTGCGCCGGTCAATCCTACCCGTCCGTACGGGCGTACGGGGGCAGAGGTGACCAGACCCACTTACTTGCGCGCCCAGGCCCACCACGACGTCAGGTCGGCACGGCCGAGGGCCAGCGGCTGCACGTCGGGCAGCTTCGTGCCGTCGGGAAGCGCTCGCTGGGCGACGACGATCGGCTGCTGGGCGATCGAGACCACGGCACCGCCGGTGACCAGGCTCGTCGCGACGGGCTCCAGCGCCTTCGGCACCGCCGTCGGATCGAGCGCGGTCGCCTCGGGCGCCAGCGCGGCGTCGGTGGCCGGGTCGGCCCAGCCGGTCAGGTTGGCGATGCCCTTCGACTGCCACCGCGTGACCACCGAGTCGACGGGCAGGTCGGCCTGCTGGACGGGCACGAGCGCGACGTCCCAGGCGGCGGGGGCACCCCGCAGGTCCGCCGCCCATGCCTGCACCGGGGTGTACGGCCGTACCTCGAAACCCGCCTTCGCGGCCGAGTCGGTGATCTTCTTGAGCATCGCCGTGCGCAGCGGGTCCGTCGTGTTGGTGAGCACCCGGACCACGACCGGTCCGGTCACCTTCGCCGTCGCCAGGTCGGCCTTCGCCTGGTCGGTGTCGGCCGCGGCATCGGGTGCCGCCGCTCCCCCGGCGTCCGGCCCGACCTGCGGCAGGACGCCCGTCGCCACGGTCCCCTCCGGCCACAGCGGCTTGACCAGCTGATCGACGATCTCGTCGCGCGGGACGGTGCGCAGGAACGCGGTGCGGACCGCGGCGGCCGTCGCGGCGTCGCCGGCGTACGTCGCCTGGTCGAAGACGCCGCCGCCGGCCACCTGCAGCTGAAGCTGGAGGGTGCTGTCGCCGCCCGTGCGGACCGTGGCGGCGTCCACCTTGCCCAGCGCGTCCAGCACGTCCGCGGTGTCCGCGGGGGCGACCACATCGGCCGAGCCCGCCGACAGCGCGGTCACCTCGTCGAGCGGACTGATGTCGGTGCGCACGACGATCCGGTCGAACGTGGCCGGGCGGTCGCCCTTGTACCGGGTGTTGCGCACCAGCTCGACGCGCTGGTCGGGAACGATCCGGTCGATCGAGTACGGGCCGTCGGTGACGGCCATGCCGGGGTGCTGGGCGAGGTCGTCGGCGTCGAACTGCGTGCGCCAGGTGGCCGAGATCGAGCTCAGCGCCTTCTTGTCCTGCCGGGTGATCGCGGTGGTGACGGCGGTCGCGGCTACGGCCGGGTCCTCATCGCCCAGCGCCGTCTGGCCGACCACGTGTGCCGGGACGTTGACGTCGAGGGCGACCTGCCAGTCGGGCACGGGGGTCACGTAGGTGACGGTGACCGTCGCGCCGGACACGACCGGCTCCTGCTCGGCGTAGACCAGCGCCGGCGACGCGGCGGCGAAGGCCACCCCAGCCGCGAGCGCGTCGTCGTTGGTCACCTCACCGGAGGCGTCGAGCTCGGGGGTGACGTCGTCGAGCTGGCCGCTGCGCGCCGCCCACTCGAGGATCAGGTCGTCCGGCGTGACGGGCACGCCGTCGGACCAGGTGGCGTCCTTCGCGATCGTGTACTTCACCGTGAGCGGGGCGTCCGACACCTTCTCGACCGTGCCGAACGACGGGTCGAGCACCGCCGCGCCGTTCTCGTCGAGACTCGCGAACCCCGACTGTACGAGGCCGCGCACCAGCGTGCTGCCCGGCGCACGGCCCTGGGCGGTCCCCGCGTTCAACGAGGTGAAGGGCGAGGCGACGGCGACCACGACGGTCCCCGAGCGCGTGGGCGGTGAGGGGTGCGCCGTGCAGGCCCCGAGCGCGGTGGCAGCCGCCGCAGCCACGACCGCCGCGACCGTCAGACGTGACCCACTGCGCACCGCTTGCCTCCCGCGAGCTCGGACGGGCACCGGCTGCCCTCACGAGGTATCGGTCCCCGTCCGCCGAACATCAACCATGCCGTACGAATCGGTGCAAACTCACAGGAGTCCGCGGGACGCGCCGTCAGGGTCGGGTCACGGCCGGCCGTCGCTCAGAAGCCGCGACCGGTCGTGTGCCCGCCAGGGCCCTGGTCGACGATGTCGTGCGCGTCGAGATCGGCCGTCTCGGAGGCCTCCGTGAGCCCGGCGGCCCGCTCGATCTCCGCCCGCTCGATCTCGTCGCGCTGCGCCTCGAGCAGGGCGTCGCGGGTCAGCCGGCGCTCCTGCTGGGCCACCGGGTCGGGCACGGGCACGGCCGCGAGGAGCCGCTGCGTGTACGGGTCCTTCGGGTGGTTGACCACCTGCGCGGTCTCACCGATCTCCACCAGCCTGCCGTCGTGCATGACGGCGATCCGGTCGGACAGCATCTCCACGACGGCCAGGTCGTGGCTGATGAACAGGCAGGCGAACCCGTGCTCACGCTGCAGGTCCTGGAAGAGCTCGAGCACCGTGGCCTGCACCGAGACGTCGAGCGCGGACGTCGGCTCGTCCGCCACCAGCAGCTGCGGCTCCAGCGCGAGCGAGCGGGCGATGCCGACGCGCTGTCGCTGACCGCCGCTGAGCTCGTGCGGGTAGCGGTTGCGCATCGCGCGCGGCAGCTGCACCTGGTCCAGCAGGTGCTCGACGGCCGCGGACATCTCCTTGCCCTTGACACCACGGTGCAGGAACAGCGGCTCGCCGATCGACTCGCCGATGGGCAGCCGCGGGTTGAGCGAGCTGCCCGGGTCCTGGAAGACGATCCCGACCTTGCTGCGCAGCGGCTTGAGGTCGTTGGCCGTGGCACCGACCATGTTCTGGCCGACGATCTTCAGCTCGCCCGACGTCACGGGCAGCAGCCCGACCACCGCGCGACCGATCGTCGTCTTCCCGGACCCGGACTCGCCGACCAGGCCGATGACCTCGCCCTGCCGCAGCGACAGGCTGACCCCGTCCACGGCACGGAAGGCCGGCTGACGGCGACGGCCCGGGTACTCGATGACCATGTCGACGGCCTCGAGGACGACGTCGCGCGTCGGACCGGCGTCCGGCTCCGCCGAGCGGTCCACGGCTGTCGTGTCGGACGTCTCGGCGGCGAGCGCGTCCGCGCTGCGTCCGAGGTGCGGCACGGCGTCGAGCAGCTTGATCGTGTACGGGTGCGTGGGCGCCGTGAAGATGCCGAGCGCGGCACCCTCCTCGACGACCCGGCCGTCCTTCATCACGATGATCTTGTCGGCCAGGTCGGCGACGACACCCATGTCGTGGGTGATGAGCACGATGCCCGAGTCGATGCGCGTGCGCAGGTCGCGCATGAGCTTGAGGATCTCGGCCTGCACGGTGACGTCCAGGGCGGTCGTCGGTTCGTCGGCGATCAGGAGCTTGGGGTCGCAGGCCAGCGCCTGGGCGATCATCGCGCGCTGCCGCTGCCCGCCGGACAGCTGGTGCGGGTACGCGTCGATGCGCCGGGTCGGGTCCGGGATCTCCACGAGCCGCAGCAGCTCGAGCGCGCGCTCGCGCGCCTCCTTCGGACCGATGTCGAAGTGCGTGCGCAGGGTCTCGATGATCTGGAACCCGACGGTGTACACCGGGTTCAGGGCCGTCATCGGCTCCTGGAAGATGACCGCGATCTCCTTGCCGCGGACCTGCCGGAGCTTCTGCGGCGACATGCCGAGGAGCTCCCGGTCGCCCAGCTTGGCGCTGCCGTTGGCGCGGCCGTTGGGCGGCAGGAGCCCGATGAGGGACATCGACGACTGCGTCTTGCCCGAGCCGGACTCGCCGACGATGGCGAGCACCTCGCCGGGGAACACGTCGTAGCTCACGCCGGTCGCCGCGGGGTACCACTGACCGTCGACGTAGAAGTCCACGCCCAGGTCGCGCACGGACAGCACAGGCGTCCGCGCGGGTGCGCCGGGCGCCGGGGCCGCGTCAGAGATGTCGATTGCCACGGGTGGGTTCCTTACTGGCCGAGGACGGGGCGCCGGGTGGACGGGATCGCCGTCGACGGGCACCGGTCTGGGAGCATGGGCAGATGGGTGGCACGCAGGAGTTCACATCGACCTACGGGCGCTGGCTCACCGGCGCCGCCGCGGTCACCGCGGTGATCGCCCTGGTCAGCGTCGCGATCGGGGACGGTCTCGGCGAGAGCCTGCGGCTGATTCCGCTGTTCGCGCTCGTCGTGCTGCTGGTGTGGGCGCTGTTCTGGAACCCGGCCGTCGAGGTGTCCGACGGCGAGATCGTGGTCCGCAACGTCCTCGCGACCGTCCGCGTCCCGTGGCCCGCCTACCGCGGCTTCACGGTGAAGTACTCCCTCGTCGTGCACACCACCGGGGCGGACGTGACCGCGTGGGCGGCACCCCGGTCCAGCGGCACCGCGCAGCGGATGCGCCGCCGCCGACCGGACCCGGGACCGCTGGGCCCGGGCCGGCACAACGCGAACGCCGATCGCATCGCGGACGCCATCGTCGAGCGTCAGACGGCCCTCAAGGACGCCGGCTACCTCAAGGACGCCGAGGCCGCCGTGGCGGCCGGCATCGGCCCGCAGCGCCGCTGGCACTGGCTGACCATCGCGGGCGTCGTGGTGCTGACGGCCGCGTCGATCGCCCTGTTCTGACCGCATCAGCTCGGCACCTCGCTGCCGGCGACGGCCTGACCGGTGGCCGGGTCGAGGCGCTGGGCCTTGGCCATCTTGCGCTCGGACGGGATGCGCTTCTGCCGGGGGTCGAACGCGTCGCGCAGACCGTCTCCGATGAAGTTGATGGCCAGCGCGATGATCACGATCATCAGGCCGGGCCACCAGAACAGCCAGGGCCGCGTGGAGAACGCCTCCTGGTAGTCGCTGATCAGCAGACCGAGCGACGTGGCGGGGGCCTTGATCCCGACGCCCAGGTACGAGAGCGCGGTCTCGAGGAGGATCGCGGAGCTCATCAGCAGCGTCGTGTTGACGATGATGACGCCGATCGCGTTGGGCAGCATGTGCTTGAACATGATGCGGGTGTTGCTCGCGCCGGCCACCCGCGCGGCGTCGACGAACTCCCGCTCGCGGAGGCTGAGGAAGTCGCCGCGCACCAGGCGCGCCAGGGTCGTCCAGGTGATCAGCCCCAGGAAGATGCCGAAGATGATCGGGTTGTTGCCGCCCGCGAGCTGACCGAGCACGGCACCGATGACGATCACGGGCATCGTGATGACGAGGTCCGTGATCCGCATCAGGATGTTGTCGGTCCGGCCGCGGTTGAAGCCGGCCAGCGCGCCGACGACGATCCCGACGACCGTGGCGGTGATGCCGACCGTCGCCGTGATGATCAGTGACGTCTGCGTGCCGCGCATGACGCGCGCGAACACGTCGCGGCCGATCTCGTCCTGGCCGAACGGGTGCAGCCCCCAGTGGAACCAGAGGCCGGCGTCGCCGCCGAGCCAGACCGGCAGCACGGCCGTCGGCTTGCCGCCGTTGATGATGGGGTTGATCTGGTTGGGCGTGTACCTCCACCAGCCGGTCCACGGGCCGATGCCGACCGACGTGAACGCGAGGACGACGACGAACGCGAGCACGATCACGGCGACCATCGCGCCGCGGTGCCGCAGGAAGCGACGTCGGACGATCTTTCCTTGCGACAGGCCGGCGACCTCGCGCAGCTCGATCGCGTTCTCGATCGACTCGTCCGGTGGCAGCTGCTCGACGGTGCTCATGCGTTCACCCGGATCCTGGGGTCGAGACCCGCGTAGATGAGGTCGGCCACGATGTTGGCGATGATCGCGAGGGCGGCGACGATGACCAGGTACGCCATCACCGGATCGATCTCCGCGTGGGTCAGTGAGAACAGGAACAGCGTGCCCATGCCGGGCCGGGCGAACACCCGCTCCGTGATGATCGCGCCACCGAGCAGGGTGATCACGTCGATGGGCACCACGGTGGCCAGCGGGATCAGCGAGTTGCGGAAGCCGTGCCGCATGACGACCGTCCGCTCGGGCAGGCCCTTGGAGCGTGCCGTGCGGATGTAGTCCTGGCTCATCACCTCGAGCATGCTCGAGCGCGAGTAGCGGGTGTAGGCCGCGAACCCGATGAGCACCAGGGCGATCGTCGGCAGGAGCAGGTGCATGAACGAGTCGAGCGTCTGGACCCAGAAGTTCCCGCCGAGGTTCGGCGTCGAGTTGCCGATGGTCGGCACCGGTCGACCGTTGATGGCCGGGGCGTTGTAGTACGCCGGCCAGACCCGCATCACCTGGTTGACGAACATCATCGACGCCACGAGGAACGCCGTGATCCCCGCCGTGCGCGCCGAGACGCCCGGGTCCGGTCCACCCCAGGCGTAGCCGACACCGATGCCGACGGCGACCGCCAGGACGCCCAGGCCGATCATCATCAGCCAGGACTCCTGCACGTTCTGGAAGAAGACCTTCACCGGCAGGTAGAGCACGAGACCGATCACCACGGTGGTCAGCGATGCCGCCAGGGCCCGGCGGTTCTTGAGCCCCGACGAGAGCGTCGTGACGGCGAACGCGGTCGCCGTGCCGAGCAGGGCGAGCAGCGGCGGGTTGATGCTCGGGTGGGTCCACCAGTCGCTGAGCTGCAGGAAGGCGAACGTGGCGAACGTCGCGGCGAACGCGATCCCGAAGGTCAGCAGCCGCTGACGCCTGTCGCCGCCTATCGCGAGGCTCCACAGCAGGCCCGCCAGGAGCGCGATGACGGCGATCGCGACCCACGACAGCACCGGGTCCGCGAGGAAGTCGTTGAAGCCGATCGCGCCCCACTGCTTGAGCAGCACGGCCACCCAGAAGGCCGGCAGGGAGTAGAGCACGAAGGACACGAAGATCATGAGGTAGTCGAACGAGCTGTACTGCCGCAGGGCGCTGACGATGCCGACGGCCACGCCGAAGATGATCGCCAGGAACGTCGCGGCGGTGACCAGCTGGATCGTCGAGAGGATCGCCCCGTGCAGGACCGCTGACACCGGCTGGCCCACGAACCACGCCGACCCGAGGTCGCCGTGCAGGATGTTGCCGAGCCACTTGAAGTAGCGGATGACGACGGGGGTGTTCAGGTCGAGCAGGGCGATCCGCTGACGGATCAGCTCCTGCTTGTTCGAGGCCGTCGACTGCCCGAGGTCGAAGAACGGGTCCATCGACGCCGACACCAGGATGAACATCACGAACGTCGACACCAGGAGCGTCGCGAGCCCGGCGAGAACACGTCGCCACAGGAACGAGAACATAGAGGGCGTTACCTCGCAGTTGAGGGTGTGCACACCGAATGCCCGAGTCTACGCGGCAGGAGTGCTCGAACGCCTGGTCAGGCGCTCGCAGCGAGCTGGTGTCACAGAAGGGGGTCGGCGGCGGAGGGCGTCATTGCCCTGCGTCGTCGACAGGTCACGGTGGTTCAGGGACCGCGGGCGCGTCGGACGTGCGGCGGCGCGGTCACACACGGTGAGGGCGGCGGAGCCCGTAGGCTCCCCCGCCCTCACGCGGTGTGTCGGTCAGGCGGCCAGCTGGATCAGCTGGTGGCCTTCGGGGTCGAACCGGAGCCCGAGAGCTTCCAGTCCCAGTACCCGTACATGATGGTCGGGCTCAGGGAGATCGGGTCCGCGCCAGCCAGGTTCTTCGTCCAGGCGTGGATGCCGGGGAACTGGAAGATCGTCGTCCCGAACGCGTCGGCCCACAGCTGCTTCTCGATGTCCGTGAGGATCTGCGTCTGCTTCGACGCGTCGGTCTCGGTCTGCAGCTGGTCGAAGAGCGAGTCGACCTTGGCGTTGCTGTAACCCTGCTTGTTCTGGCTCCCACCGGTACGGAAGGTGGGGTCCGAAGCGGTCACAGCGGTCGAGGTGGACTGCCAACCGAACAGCGAGGCGTCATAGCTCGCCTGGCCGGTGTTGATCTGGTTGACCCACTTGTCGGCGGGCTGCGAGGCGTCGGCCATGGTGATGCCGGCCTTGGCCTCGGAGTCCGTGATCAGCGCGAACTCGTTGACACGGCGCGGGTTGTCGGCGTTGAACAGGAACCGGACCGAGATCGGACCAGTGACACCGGCGGCGGCCAGGATGGACTTGGCCTTGTCGGGGTCAGCGGCGAGCGGGTAAGCGTCCGAGCCGTTGTTCTTGACGATCTGGTCGTAGTTGGGCGCACCCGGGATGACGTTGAACGAGTTGCGAACCTCAGCCTTGGGGTTGAGCGGCTTGATGAGGTTGTCGATGATCGCCTGCCGCGGCAGGGCCGTCAGGAACGCCTTGCGGACGGCCAGCGCCTTCGCCGCGTCGCCACCGTAGGTCGCCGGGTCGAACGGACCGGCATTGGTGAACTGCAGGTCGACGTGCTCGTACGTGCCCTCGACGGAGTTCTGCACCTTCACGGTGGACAGCGCGTTGAGCGCGGTCAGCACGTCAGCGGAAGCCTGCGGGCCGATGATGTCGACCTCGCCGTTCTGCAGCGCCTGGACCTGGCCCATCGGGTCGTCGATGTAGCGGAACGTGATGGTGTCCGGGCCCGTGGTGCGGGTGCCCTTGTACTTGTCGTTGCGCGTGACCGTCAGGTACTGACCCTCGACGTAGTCGCTGATGATGTACGGGCCGTCCGAGACGAGGAGCGTCTTGTCGTCGGGAAGCTTGGTGAAGTTGAACCCGTCGTTCCAGAACTTCGCGACCGGCTTGAGCTTCTCGACGTCCTTGTCCTTGATGGCCTGGACGAGCGCCTCGTCGGCCTTCGTCGGGTCGTCGATGCCGAGCGCGTGCATCGCCACGACGTGCGCCGGGACGACCGGACCCTGGAACTCCAGCTCCCAGTCGGCGAACGGCTTGTCGTACGTGAACGTGATCGTCTTGTTGTCGCTGGAGACGACGGGCATCTTCGAGACCAGCGGACCGCCCGTGTCGACGCCGTTGAAGAACACGCCGGACGTGTAGTCCGTGGTGTCGTTGCCGGCGTCGTCGGTGCTGCCCTGGATCGTGTTCAGGCTTCCGGAGGTCGCGGCCCACTCGAGCAGGCTGTCCGTGGCGGTGACGGGCGTGCCGTCCGACCACGTGGCGTCCTTGTTGATCGTGTACTTGACCGTCAGCGGGTCGTCGGACGTCTTCTCGTACGTCCCGAGGTTCGTGTCCTTCTGGAGCTTCAGCTCGGGGTCGTAGTAGTTGAACTGCATGTTCGTCAGGTAGGTCACGACCGCGTTCTGCGTCGCGTTGCCCACGTTGAACTCGTCCGTGTTCACCGAGGTGAGCGGGGACTCCCAGGCAACGTTGACAGCGGTCGACTGGTTGATGCCCGAGTCGTTGCTGTTGTTGTCACCACTACCACTGCTGCACGCAGCGAGCGCGAGAAGGCTCAGCGATGCGACCGCAGCGGTCGACGCCTTCCGTGTGATCTTCAATGTTCCTCCTGAAACGGTGGTGGGTCTGCCGAGTCACGCGGGCGTCGATGGTCACGACGCACAGGAGAACAGAGCCCTCCGGGGGTTGCCGACACGTTAGTGAAGCCCCAAGGGACAAATCGGACAGGTGGCCGCAGAACTGACGATCGTTACGTGATTGATACTGATCGGTACGTCCACGATGTGAGATCGTCACACCGCTGAAACACCACGGTTACCTGTCCGAACCACGCCCGGACGGGTGTCACCGCACCAAAAACCCTGCCGATCCGTCGCGCATCTGCTATGGGACGCGGCCGAGCGCCAGGAGCGCTGTGAAGTCACCGTGGGTCGGGACTTCGCTTTCCACGGTACTCCGGGACGCACGGAGCAGCCCGCTGAGCAGGGACAATCGGCTCATGAGCGTGAAGTCCGTCACCCGCCGCCTCGGCCGCACCCGCTGGTTCGCCCGGGCCGGTCGCGCTGTCTCCGGCCTCGATCGGCGCCTCCAGAAGGCGACACGCGGGCGCATGAGCGTGCTCGGCAAGCCCACCCTTCCCCACCTGATCCTGACGACGACCGGTCGCAAGAGCGGCGAGCCCCGTGAGGCGGTCCTGCTCTACGCGGTCGACGGGGACGGCTGGGTGCTGATCGGGTCCAACTGGGGTCAGGAGCACCACCCGGCCTGGTCCGGGAACCTGCTGGCCGACCCCGGCGCATCCGTGACGATCGCCGGTGTCACCACCCCCGTCACCGCCTCCCTGGCGTCCGACGCCGAGCGGGAGCGGCTGCTGCCGGCCCTCCTGGCCGTCTGGCCGGCCTACGAGACCTACGCCTCCCGTGCCGCGGACCGCGAGCTCCGCGTGTTCCGTCTGGCCCCGACCGCCTGACCTCGTCACTCCACGGCACACCGACCCAGGCCGGCCCGGTAACGTCCGGGACGTGGAGATCCTGCACGTGACCCGCCGGGTGGACTGGGACGACGCACGGGCGGACGGCGCCTACCGCTGGTCCACCCGTGGGCGCACCTACGAGGACGTCGGGTTCATCCACGCCTCGTCGCGGGCCCAGCTGCCCGGTGTCGCCGCGTTCGTGTTCGCCGACGACGACGCCGAGCTGGTCGTCCTGATCCTCGAGACCGACACGATCACGGCTGCGGGGACCGACGTCCGGTACGAGGACGGCGGGAACGGCGAGCTCTACCCGCACGTCTACGGCCCCATCGACCCGGCGTGGGTGGTCGACGTGATCCCGGCGCACCTCGACGCGGACGGCGCGTTCTCGTGGGGCCCCGCGCGCTGATCCCCTCGACCTAGCCGCGGGCGACGAACACCAGCTCCTTGCCGGGCCGGTCCGGGGCGTCTCTGACCTCGAGGGTCTCGAAGCCCGCTACGCGCAGCGACTCCTCGATCCGCGCCTGGGTCCGGAAGCGAAGCGTCGAGTCCGAGACGAGCGTCGTGCCGTCGTCGTGGAAGACGTTGGTCCAGCGGAACGTGACCAGCTCACCGCTCACGTCGACCAGGTCGCACCAGGTCTCGACGAGGCCGACGTGCGGCAGGTCTTTCCTCTCGTTCGTGTGCTCCCGGGTCCACCCGGTCCACGCCCGCGCGTCGGGGTCGCGGACCTCGAAGACCAGGTACGTCGTGATCCGGCGGATCGCCGCCAGGACGAGCGCCCACTCCTCGTCGGTGACGAAGACCTGCGCGACGTTGGCGGTCATCGTCACCAGGTCGACGCGCTCCGTCACGGTCGACGCGTCGCCCTGCACCCAGCGGACCTGGTCGCCCTTGGCGCGGGCGACGTCGAGGGAGGCCGCGGCCGGGTCGACGCCGACGACGTCCAGACCCCGGTCCGCCAGCATCACCGCGAACGTGCCCGTTCCGCAGCCGAGATCGAGCACGCTGCGCGCACCCAGCTCCTCGACGATCGCGACGTACGCGTCGAGATCGGCGCGATCGCCGTCGAACGCGTCGTAGACGGCGGCCAGGCGGGGGTCCTCGAAGATCGCATCGGCCATGGGTGGACCGTACGAGCAAACCGGACCGCCGACGACTGCATACCCCTTCTCGACGTCGCCGGCCAGTGGCAGGCTGGCGGAGGGACGATCGTCAGGAGGCGAGATGGACGACGACCTGTCGGACCTCGTCCGGGACACCGCCGAGGCGGCCGAGGCCTACGTGCGCGGGGACACCACGCGCTATCTCGAGCTGACGCACCACGCGCCCGGGTTCACGCTGCTGCCGCCCTTCGGCGGACCGGCCAAGGTGTACGACGACCGCGCGCAGGGCATCACGGGCAGCTTCTTCGCCGACGGTGACGCCGCGCTCGAGCACGTCGAGACGCACCGCTGGGGCGACACGGCCGTCGTCGCGATGGTCGAGCGGCAGCACGGCGTCGTCGGCGGGATGCCGGACCAGGACTGGTCGCTGCGCGTCACTCACGTCTACCGGCGAGCCGACGGACGCTGGCTGCTCGTGCACCGGCACGCCGACCCGCTGGTCCGGCCGATCGACCTGCCGGCCCTGTCGCGGCTCACGGGCGGCGCCCCGACCCGAGCACACGGGTGACGTCCGGCCGGCGGTAACGCCGCCGAAACGGGCCGTCTGTAGTCTCCCGGGATTCGTCGACGGGAGTCCTCCATGACGCTCGACCGGTTCACGATCACGGTGTTCTGCGGCTCCGCCTCTGGCTCGGACCCGCTCTACCCGGCCACCGCCCGCGCCGTCGGTGCGGCCATCGCTCGGCACGGGATGAGCCTCGTGTACGGGGGCGGGCACGTCGGGCTCATGGGTGCGGTCGCCGACGCGGCCCTCGCCGGGGGTGCCCACGTCACCGGCGTCATCCCACGCGCCCTGCAGGCCCGGGAAGCCGTGCACGACGACGTCAGCGAGCTGGTCCTCGTCGACAGCATGCACGAGCGCAAGACCATCATGTCCGACCGTGCCGACGCGTTCCTCGCCCTGCCCGGCGGTCCTGGCACCCTCGAGGAGCTCACCGAGCAGTGGACCTGGGCGCAGCTCGGCATCCACGAGAAGCCGTCCGGCATCCTGAACGTGGACGGGTACTTCGACCCGCTGCTGGCATTCGTCGGCAACATGCGCGACCGCGGCTTCACCCACCCGCGCTACACGGACATGCTGGTGGTGAGCGACCAGATCGACGACGCCCTCGAGCGGTTGCGTGACTACGTGCCGCCCCCGCGCGTCGCGTCGTCACCCGGTGCGGAGATGAGCGTGGCCGAGCCGCTGCGCGCGTAGGTGTGCAGGCCGGTCCACCCGTTCGTCGAACGCGCGCTCACCCGCCGCCGCGCCAGGTGTCCAGCCGCCGATGGTCGGGCACGAAGCCGTGCCGGACGCCCCACAGCACCGCCTGCGTCCGGCTCTCCACGCCGATCTTTCGGTAGACGGAACGGATGTAGGACTTCACCGTGTTGGCGCTGAGGTAGGTCTGCGCCGCCACGTCGGCGTTGCTCAGCCCCTGGGTGATCAGGGCCAGGACCTCCGACTCGCGATCGGTGAGGCCCTCGGCTCGGCCCGGCCAGTCCAGACCGTTCGGGCGTACGCGACCCGGGACCTCGCTGATCACGACCTCGCCGGCGTGCACGGCCTCGAGGGCGGCGACGAGCTCGCGCGCGGGCAGCGCCTTCGACAGATAGCCGTGGACGCCCTGGTCCTGGGCGCTGGCGACCAGCTCGGGATGGAAGTTCCAGGTGAAGACGACCACGCGGCCGGCGTTCGGGTTGCGCACCAGCACACCGATCTCGTGCTGGTCGGACTCCGGCTGCGCGAAGGAGTCGTACAGGACGACGTCGACGTGCCGGCTCACCGGTTCGTTCGCGTCGATCTCCGCCACGACGACGCGGTCGCGGTACGGCTCGAGCATCGTGGCGACGCCCATCAGCACCACGTCGTAGTCGTCGACGAGAGCGACTGTGATCGGACGGTCCACGGTTCGACGCTACCCCCCTTTGGGGTGTACTGCGCCAGCCCTAGGGGTGATGGGGTCGAGAGATCTGCACGCGCCACCTGGGAGGCACACCATGCTCGGACTCATCATCTCCATCGTCGTCATCGGGCTCATCGCCGGCGCCCTCGCCCGGCTGATCGTGCCCGGCAAGCAGGACATGTCGATCCTCATGACGATCGTCCTGGGCATCGTCGGGTCGTTCGTCGGCGGGTTCCTGGGCTACCTGCTCTTCCACAAGGACGGCGCCGACGGCTTCCTGCAGCCCGCCGGGATCATCGGCTCTCTCATCGGCGCGATCATCGTGCTGCTGATCTGGATGCGCGTGGGCGGGCGCCGCTCGGTCCGCTCCTGACCCCTGGTCGGAGGGCCCCGGTCCGTGCGCCGGGGCCCTCTGCACGACTCACGACACGATGGACCGCAACGAGCGGGCACACTCGCGCCCGGAGCAGCCCCGAACCGCGCGTCCGCTCGTCTAGCGAGGCTGAGTCACTACCCGCAACTGCGCGATGACGGCGTGCGCGGCGTAGAAGATCGAGGACGCCGCGTGCCGGCCGCCACCCAGCTCGCGCTCGGGGGCGGAGATCGACCGCTGCCCGCCGAACGTCAGAACGCGGATCACGACCTGCCCATCCTGGGGCAGGTCGTCGCTGGTCGTGGGCGCGAAGAAGTCCAGCCGCTCGCCAACGAGCACGAGCAGAGCGTCGCTTGCCGCGCGAACGGACGCGTGCGCACCGCCCCCGATGATGCCGGACCCAGAGCTGGTGTAGAGACTCACCGTCCCGTCGACGAGCGCGACCAGTGTGAACCAGTCGCTCCCGGACATCGCCGTATCCATGGCGATCCCCCACATCGGGCCACCGCTGCCTGGGCTCAGCCCGATCGCGGCGGGGTCGAGCGACAAGGCCTGCGCGCGCAGGCCGAACCCCGCGCTCGGCGACGGATCGTCGACATTGGTTCGTCGTCGGAACATGGCCGCAACGCTAGCGAGCAGCCTGGCACCGACGACCTCTGTCGAGGACTCTCGTTGGACTCGCCCTGTCGCCGAATGACCGACCGCGCCGATGACACCGCGGTCCGTGTCCCACGTCGCCGTTCACGCCACGCCGCCGTTGTGGGGTTCGGACCCAAGGGCCGCGACCGCGAGCATCCAACAGTCGGGCGCCGTGTCGGGTCAGCCCGGCGGGACCGTGGCGGCGTTGGTGATCGCCGTCTGGAGCGACCATGGTTCGAGTTCGTCAACGAGCGCCTGCGCATCCCGACGGCACGCGGGGACTGCCTTGGTCAGCGAGACGGACGTGGGCGGATCGGCTGCCCGCCCACCGCGATGGTCCTCGTACTCTGAACCATGGCGGTCGTCGACGACGTTCAGGCGCTGGGCTCAGAGCTGGAGCGTTCCTACCATGCCTACGTGCACGGGCGGCTGAAGTTCCGGGTGGGTCAACTGGTCTACGTGGCGTTCTCGCTCGACGAGAGTGTGATGGGTTTCGCCTTCCCGAAGGAAGAGCGAGCAGCGCTGGTCGCGGGGGACCCACGCAAGTTCCAGATGCCGTCAGTGTCGGACCTCCGCTTCAACTGGGTCCACGCCGAGCTTGCGGTCCTGGACCCGACCGAGGCCAGGGAGCTCGTCGTCGACGCCTGGCGCATGGTCGTCCCACAGAAGGTCTCTCTCGCCTACGACCTCGCCCATCCCGCCGGCCCGAACCAGAGCTGATCGGCGCCCGATGAGCTCTCGCCCAGGAGTTCGTCAATGGCCCACGTCCTGCAGGGTGCGGGTCCGCGTCAGCGGCTCCCGCCCTGCGCCTGGCCTCGACGCGTCGCCGACGACGATGCCCGGAGACCCGCAGAGCGGCTTCGTCAACGTCGCGAGGACGTACCTGCGGACACGTTGAATCGGAAACTCGAGAGCATGGCGCGCCGAACGACACGTCTCGACCGGTCGGCTACTCGGGTCGATCGGGCCGTTCCAGGTAACGCTCAAGAACGGCGGACTCGCGATAGGGACCGTCCCCGTCGGCGTCCAGCTGGGACTCGTCGAACACCACCCACCAGCAACGCTCAGGTCCTTGCAGTGTTTGTGTCTCGACCCATGGCGCACCGTCCGGCCACACAACGATCCGCCCGAGCGGTCGCCCAGGCCAAGGCCCTGCAGGGAAGTCAGAGTCCTGACGGACTTGCACCCTCGAGCCCGCCGACCACGGAGCCGCCCCTCCCCGAAGTTCCATGCCGCCGAGCATGACATGCCGAGCCGCGTCCGGGTCCGTCACCGCGACTGCGCAGGTCACACGTTGAAGCGGAACTCCACCACGTCGCCGTCGGCCATCACGTAGTCCTTGCCCTCGATGCGGGCCTTTCCGGCGGCGCGGGCGGCTGCGACGGAGCCGGCGGCCACGAGGTCGTCGAAGGAGATGACCTCGGCCTTGATGAAGCCCTTCTGGAAGTCGGTGTGGATCACACCGGCGGCCTGCGGGGCGGTCCAGCCCCGGTGGATGGTCCAGGCACGGGACTCCTTGGGACCGGCAGTCAGGTAGGACTGCAGGCCGAGGGTGTGGAAGCCGACGCGGGCCAGCTGGTCGAGGCCGGCCTCCTCTTGCCCGTTGTCGGCGAGCATCTCGCGGGCCTCGTCGGGCTCCAGCTCGACCAGCTCCGACTCGAACTGGGCGTCGAGGAAGATCGCGTCGGCGGGGGCGACCAGGGCGCGCATCTCGTCCTGGAACGCGGTGTCGGCCAGGCCGGCGTCGTCGGTGTTGAAGACGTAGATGAACGGCTTGCTCGTCATGAGCTGGAGCTCGTCGAGGTGCTCGATCTTCTTGCCCGCCTGGGAGAGCGTCTGCCCCGTCTCGAGGATCGCCTTCGCGTCGACCGCGGCGGCGAGGAGGCCGGCGTCGGCCTTCTTGGCACGCACCTCCTTCTCGAGGCGCGGGATCGCCTTCTCGAGGGTCTGCAGGTCGGCCAGGATCAGCTCGGTGTTGATGACCTCGATGTCGTCCTTGGGGTCCACGGCGCCGGAGACGTGCACGACGTCGGGGTCGGCGAACGCGCGGGTGACCTGGCAGATCGCGTCGGCCTCGCGGATGTTGGCCAGGAACTTGTTGCCGAGCCCCTCCCCCTCGCTGGCGCCCTTGACGATGCCGGCGATGTCCACGAACGACACGCTCGCGGGCAGGATGCGCTCGGAACCGAACAGCTCGGCGAGGGTGTTCAACCGGGGGTCCGGGAGCGGGACCACACCGACGTTCGGCTCGATCGTCGCGAACGGGTAGTTCGCAGCGAGCACGGACGCCCGGGTCAGCGCGTTGAAGAGGGTGGACTTGCCGACGTTGGGCAGGCCGACGATGCCGATGGTGAGTGCCACGTCGGACGAGTCTACGGGGCGTCAGGCGAACGACAGGATGCGCCGCAGCAGGTCGGTACCGTTGCGCTCCAGCAGCCGGCCGCCGATGCGGAGCCCCACCGCCAGCACCAGCCCGCCGAAGACCGGCCCGACGACGAGCGCTGCCCAACCCGCCGCGGTGGCGTGCTGCGTGATGGCCAGGACCGCCAGCACAGCCTCCGGGGCGCTGAGGAGGAACACCGCAGCCCACCCGAGCAGCTGCGAGACGACGGCCATCATCGAGCCACCCTGGCGGGTCTGGAACGGGTTCTCCCCCGGCTGCTGCACCGGGTAGACGACGAGCGCGGACATGATGCTGGCGCCGCCGAACGCTGTGCACAGCACCCCGGCGCCCAGGCCGAGCAGCGCCGGGACGGCGTCGGGTCGCGACGTCACCAGCGCCGAGCCGACCGCGTACACGACCACCACGGGCACCGCGAGCGCCGATGCCCCCAGCACGCGGCCCAGGCGGTCGGTCACGCCCGTCACCGGCGCGGCGAGGTGCGTCCAGAAGGCCGATCCGTCGTACGCGACGTCCGCCGAGATGCCCCAGCCCATGAAGAACGCCACCGTCGGGGCGACGAACAGCAGCGAGCTGCCGCCGGGGTTGATGATCCACAGGATCAGCGGGAGCAGCGGCACGACCGCCATGGCCAACGCGTACCGCGGGTCCCGGGCCCAGTACGTCAGGCTCCGCGCCGTCACGGCACCCAGCGGCGACGCGGGCAGCCGTCCGAACCAGCCGAGTCCTCGGGAGCGGGTCGAGACCTCCTCGTGCGTCGGGTTCACGAGCGCGTGCGCCAGCGAGCGGTCCCAGACGAGGGCCAGGACGGCGAGGGTGCCGACGGCGATCACGAACCTCGCGGCGGCACCGCTCCAGTCCCCGTCGGCCACCGCCGACGGCACCGCCCACGCGGCGCCGACGGGAGTCCAGCCCAGCACGTCGACGATGCGCTCGAGCCCCTCGCGGCCGATCCCGCCGCCGGACGCCGACGCACGGCTGATCAGCGGCCCGATCAAGATCAACGGCACCAGCGCCACCGCCGCCATGAGCTCGCGGACCCGCCGCCTGCCCATGAGGTGCGCCGACGCCGAGGTGGTCGCCCGGCTGCCGACGATGCACGTCGCAACCCCGAGCAGCGCGCACACCGGCGCCACCAGGAGCGCGGCCGGTGTGCGCCACCAGGCACCGGCGACGGCCAGCGCCGCGACCGTCGTGATGGCGCCCGGGATGCCGATGACGGCGCCGATCGCGAGGCCGACGAGCATGCTGCGCCGCGGGATGGTGAAGGTGACGAACCGGGCCGGGTCCACGGTCGCATCGACCCCGAAGGAGACGAGCGGCACCACCCACCAGCCGAGCACCAGCAAGGACCCGACGAGGACCGTGACCATCCCCCGGTCGTCAGGCACCTGGACGCTGACCACGGCCATCGTCGCGACGACGATGACGATCGCGATCAGCCCGTACAGCGCCGCGACGGCGAGCCCGACCACCTGCCACGCGCTTCGTCGCAAACCGTTGCGCAGGAGGGCGAGCTTCAGCCGGACGAGGTGCGCAACCACGCCAGCCCCTCACCGCTGACCCGGCCGCCGACGAGCTGCACGAACCGGTCCTCCAGGCTCTGGTCGCCGCGCACGTCGTCCACCGTGCCCGCGGCCAGGACGTGCCCGGCGGCGATCACCGCGACGTGGTCGCACATCCGTTGCACCAGGTCCATCACGTGCGACGACACGATGACCGTTCCGCCGGACGCCACGTAGGACGCCAGGATGTCCCGGATGTTGGCCGCCGAGACGGGGTCGACCGCCTCGAACGGCTCGTCCAGGACGAGCAGCCGTGGGGCGTGCACCATCGCGCAGGCGAGCGCGACCTTCTTGGTCATGCCCGCGGAGTACTCGACGACGAGGGTCCGCGCGTCAGCGGCGAGATCGAGCGCGCCCAGCAGGTCCTGGGTGCGTGCGGCCACCGTCTCGCGGTCCAGCCCGTGCAGCAGACCGGCGTAGGTGATGAGCTGCTCACCGGTGAGCCGGTCGAACAGGCGCACACCGTCGGGCAGGACACCGAGCATCCGCTTGACCTCGAGCGGGTGCGCCCACAGGTCGTGGCCGTGCACCAGCACCGTGCCGAAGTCGGGCTGGAGCAGGCCCGTGGCCATGGACAGCGACGTCGTCTTGCCCGCGCCGTTCGGCCCGACCAGGCCGTAGAACGACCCCGCCGGCACCACCAGATCGATCCCGGCGACCGCGACCTTCTGCCCGAAGCGACGCCACAGTCCGCGCAGCTCGAGCGCGGGGACCGGGTCTGCGGGCATCGAACCACCCTACGGTCCGGGTCCGACGCATGCGTTCCGCCATCAGGTGGATGTCGGTGGCTGCTGGGAGGGTGCGCCCATGGACAGCTCATTGCTGGTGGGACTGCTGATCGGCGTCGTGCTCGGCGCCGTCGTGGGCGGCGTGCTCGCCTCACGCCGCAGCGCGGTGGAGGCCGCGCGGGCGCGCGCGTCGCTGGACGCGGAGCGCAGGATCGCGGCCGAGCGGCTGGCGGACGTCGACCGCCAGGCGGACCAGTTCCGCGCGCTGGCCGCGGAGGCGTTGGCGACGAGCACCGACCAGTTCCTCGCCCTCGCGCACCAGCAGTTCGCCGCCGACCATCAGACGCAGTCGGGCGAGCTGGCGCAGCGCGAGGCCGCCGTGCGCGCGATGGTCGAGCCCCTGTCCGGCACGCTCGACGCCGTCCGGGCGCAGCTCTCGACGGCGGAGCAGGCGCGTGCGGCGGGAAACGCCGCGCTCGGTGAGCAGGTCCGGGCCATGCACGCGGCGTCGGAGCACCTTCGCGACGAGACGTCGCGGCTGGTCACAGCGCTGCGCAGCTCCCAGGTGCGTGGCCGATGGGGCGAGGTCCAGCTGCGACGCGTCGTCGAGGCCGCCGGGATGCTCGCGCACGTGGACTTCGTCGAGCAGGCGCAGGTCCGCACCGACGACGGCCTTCTCCGACCGGACATGGTCGTGCGGCTGGCCGGCGGCAAGAACGTCGTGGTCGACGCCAAGGTCGCGTTCCTGGGATTCCTCGACGCCGCGCAGACGAGCGACGAGTCCGTGCGCGCGGACCGGCTCGCGGCGCACGCCCGGCACGTGCGGGCGCACGTGGACGACCTGGCGAGCAAGCGCTACTGGGACCAGTTCGCGCCGGCGCCCGAGTTCGTGGTCATGTTCGTGCCGGCGGAGTCGTTCCTGGGCGCCGCAGCCGAGATCGACCCCCTGCTCATGGAGTACGCGTTCGAGCGGAACGTCGTCCTGGCCACGCCGATGACCCTGCTGGCGCTGCTGCGCACCGTGGCCTACGCCTGGCGGCAGGACGCGCTCGCGGCGAACGCTCAGGCCGTCCTCACGCTCGGCAAGGAGCTGCACGGCCGGCTCGCGACGATGGGCGGGCACCTGGCTCGGCTCGGTCGGGCGATCGACTCCGCCGCGGGCGCGTACAACCAGACCGTGTCGTCGCTGGAGACGCGCGTGCTGGTCAGCGCCCGGCGGTTCGCCGAGCTCGACGTGGTCGACGACGACCTGCCGATGCCCGATCCCTCGAACCAGCGACTGTCGCGCGTCAGCGCGCCCGAGCTGGTGGCGTCCGCGGACGAGCACGTGATCCTGTTCGACGGCCGCGCCGAGCGCGATGACCGCGCGCTGCGCGCGGAGCAGACGCGGCGCGACGACGAGCCCGGAGCCGCCGGCGCGACGAGCGCCTGAACCGTTGCCGGCGACCGCTCAGGCCGGCTGGACGTCCAGCGAGCGGCGGCCGTCGCGGCGCGGGCGCTCGGGCGGCGTGCCCGCCGCCTTGAGGTCGGCGCGCAGCTCGCGCGGGAGGGAGAACATGAGGTCCTCGGTGGCCGTGCGGACCTCGTCGACCTGCTCGAAACCGTGCTCGGCGAGCAGCGCCAGGACGTCGCGGACGAGGATCTCGGGCACGGAGGCGCCCGACGTGAGCCCCACAGTCGATGCGCCGACCAGCCACGCGGGGTCGATCTCGGCGGCGGTGTCGACACGGTAGGAGCTGCGCGCACCGGCGTCGAGCGCCACCTCGACCAGCCGGACCGAGTTGGAGGAGTTGGCCGAGCCGACCGTGATCACCACGTCGCACTCCGGGGCCAGCTTCTTCACGGCCACCTGCCGGTTCTGCGTGGCGTAGCAGATGTCGTCGCTGGGCGGGTCCTGCAGGTTGGGGAACCGCTCGCGCAGCCGCCGGACGGTCTCCATGGTCTCGTCGACGGACAGCGTCGTCTGGGAGATCCAGATCAGACGGTCCGGGTCGCGCACCTCGATGTCGGCGACCGCGTCCGGGGAGTCGACGACCTGGATGTGGTCGGGCGCCTCGCCGTAGGTCCCCTCGACCTCCTCGTGGCCCTCGTGCCCGATCAGCAGGATGTCGTAGTCCTCGGCCGCGAACCGCACGGCCTCCTTGTGCACCTTGGTGACCAGCGGGCAGGTGGCGTCGATCGTCTGCAAGGACCGCGCCGCGGCCGCCGCGTGCACCGCGGGGGAGACGCCGTGTGCGGAGAACACCACGCGCGCACCCTCGGGCACCTCGTCGGTGTCGTCGACGAAGATCGCGCCCCGCGCCGCGAGGGTCTCGACGACGTACTTGTTGTGCACGATCTCCTTGCGCACGTAGACCGGCGCACCGTAGTGCTCGAGCGCCTTCTCGACCGCGATGACGGCCCGGTCGACTCCCGCGCAGTAGCCGCGCGGGGCGGCGAGCAGGACGCGCTTGGCAGGGGCGGACGTCGGGGTGGTCACGCTGCGAGTCTAGTTGGCGCCCGCACGGGTTCCCCGGGGTAGCACCGGTACGCCCGCAGATCCGCACGTGACGTCCACCGCACACGCACGCGGCCCTACAGCGCGAGCATCGCCTCGGCCACCTGGTCCGCGGCCCCGGCGGGGATGGCGGTCGCGGCCTGCTCGAGCACGAGCAGCCGCGCGCCGGCGATCTCGCGCGCGAGCGCCTCGCCGTTGCCGACCGGGAAGAACCGGTCGCGGCGACCGTGCACCACGAGCACGGGCATCTCTATCTCCGGCAGGCGCTCGCGCCAGCGCGGAGCGCAGTCGAGCCGGGCGAACACGGTGCCCAGCTGGTTGGCCATCTGCACGGCTGGCATCGTGCCCGGTGTGCGGTCCCACGTGCGCTCGGCGGTCGTGCGGGCGGCGCTCGGGTCGTCGCCGAGGATCTGCGCACCGCCCGCCGCGAACTCGGCCACCGCCGTCCTGTCGGACCAGTCAGGCATCGGGCGGGAGAAGAGCCGGGCCATCGTCGCCGCGTCATGGTCCGGCAGGTCGTCGTCGACCGGGCCGGGCGCCACCGGGCGCGTCCCGACCAGCGTCAGTGCCGAGAACACGTCCGGATGGTCGAGCGCGGCGACCTGGGCGACCATCCCGCCGACGCCGATCCCCGCCAGGTGGGCAGGCCGGTCGCTGAGCCCGCGGGCGAGGGCGGCGGCGTCGGCGGCGAGGTCGCGCAGCGTGTACGCCGGTGCCTCCGGGTCGATCGTGGTCGACGCGCCGACGTCGCGCAGGTCGTAGCGCACGACGTGACGGCCGCCGCTCGCGAGCGCCTCGCAAAGTGCATCGGGCCAGCGGAGCATCGTGGCGCCGCCCGCCAGGAGCACGAGCGGCGCGTCCTCATCGCCGAAGTGCTCGACCCCGAGCCCGGGGCCGTCGGGTGTGCGGAACACGGAGCCTGTCGAACGCATCGAGCTCTCCTCCCCGAGAACGCCGTGCATCAGCGGCGCGCGACCGGTCCGAGCCATCGAGCGCGGGTCGGTGCCTCGACGACGCTGGGCCGCAGCCCAGGCCAGGCTATCGAGGTCGCCCGGTCGGACTGATTGCACCGGAGATCCGCACGCACCGGCCCGCCGGGAGCGCGAGCCGGGAGCATCGTGTGGGTCGGATGAGGCAGGGTTGGGGGTGTGAGCAGCGAGCCCGTCACCAGCGTTCCCGCGAGCTCGGGGCCGCGGCCGCTCAAGGCAGCCGACACCACCCCGGAGCGCCCGTGGCCGGTGCGCCACCTCGCGCCCAAGATCGCGGACTACATCGCCAAGATGCCGCCGGTCTGGGTCGAGGGCCAGGTGCTGAACCTCAAGCGGTGGAACACCCTCTACTTCCTGACGCTGCGCGACACGGACCTCGACATGTCGCTGTCCGTCACCGTCCCGGCGGCGTCGATGCGACTGATCGCGGACAAGGTCTCCGACGGCGCCCACCTGGTGGTCCACGCGCGGCCACAGTTCCACGCCAAGAAGGGGACTCTGACGTTCGCGGCCGACGACGTGCGGCTGGTCGGACTGGGCGAGCTGCTTGCCCGGATCGAGCACCTGAAGGGCATCCTGGGCGCGGAGGGGCTGTTCGAGCCGGCCCGCAAACGAGCCCTGCCGTTCCTGCCGCGCACCGTCGGACTGATCGTGGCGCAGCAGGGCGACGCGGAGCACGACGTCGTGTCGAACGCGCGTGCGCGCTGGGCGGCCGTCGAGTTCGAGATCCGACGGGTCACCGTGCAGGGTCCGCGGGCGGTACCGGAGGTCAGCGCCGCGATCACGGAGCTCGACGCGGACCCGCGGGTCGACGTGATCGTCGTCGCGCGCGGCGGGGGGTCGTTCGAGGACCTGCTCCCCTTCAGCAACGAGGCGCTGGTGCGCGTCGCGGCGGCCTGCCGGACACCGCTCGTGAGCGCGATCGGGCACCACCTGGACACGCCGCTGCTCGACCTCGTCGCCGACTTCCGTGCCTCCACGCCGACCGACGCCGCCAAGCGGATCGTTCCCGACGTGAGCGAGGAGCGATCGCGGATCGCGCAGGCGCGGCTCCGGGCGCGGGCGGCGCTGACGTCCCGGGTGCAGCGGGAACAGTCGGGGCTCGAGCAGCTGCGCAGCCGCCCGGTGCTGCGGAACCCGGTCACCCTGGTCGACCAGCACGAGCACCGCGTCGACGCCCTCCGCCAGAGCGGGCGGCGCGCCCTGCACACCGGGCTGGTGCACGGGCTCGCGGAGGTCGCCGGGCTGGCCGCGCAGGTGCGGGCCCTCTCCCCCGCGGCCACCCTGGACCGCGGGTACGCCGTGGTGCAGACGACGGGCGGCCTCGTGGTGCGAGATCCCGTCGAGGTCGCGACGGGTGACGGCCTTCGCGTCCGGGTCGCCCGGGGCGAGCTCACGGCTGCGGTGACGTCCGCGTAGCCAGAGGTACGAACCGGCGCCGGGGTCGCTGATCGTGGCGCCCGACTGGCGCGCCAGCGGCGCAGCGTCTCGCGTGGTGCGTCCGGTGCCTTCGGTGTCGGCCTCGGCTGGTTGACTGTCCCCGTGCCGAAGGCGTCCCCGAACACCCCGAATGCCGACGTGAGCGCGCTCGGATACGAGCAGGCTCGCGACGAGCTGATCTCCGTCGTCGCCCGCCTCGAGGCCGGTGCACAGACTCTCGAGGAGTCGCTCGCGCTCTGGGAGCGGGGCGAGGCCCTGGCCGCCCGCTGCCAGGAATGGCTGGACGGTGCCCGGCAGCGGCTCAGCGCCGTGCGCGAGAAGGCGCCGACGGACGCCGAGCCGCAGCCCGACGAGATCACCCCCGACGACATCGAGGAGCAGGGATGACCGCCGCAGCACAGGACCGCGCCCTCGTCGTCGGGGAGGCCCTGATCGACGAGGTCGTCCGGTCCGACGGCAGCCGTGAGCGGCACCCCGGCGGCAGCCCGGCCAACGTGGCGATCGGCCTCGGCCGGCTCGGACGGTCGGTCGACCTGCTGACGTGGCTCGGTGAGGACACCGACGGCGACCTCGTCCGCCGCCACCTGCGCAGCTCGCACGTGAACGTCCTGACCGGCGACCGCCACGCGACGCGGACGCCCGTCGCGACCGCGACGATCGACGCCGCCGGTGTCGCCAGCTACCTGTTCGACCTGGAGTGGGACCTGCCGAGCACCTGGGACGACGCCGACGGTGACCCGCTCGTCGTGCACACCGGCTCGATCGCGACGGTCCTGCAGCCGGGCGGCACGGCCGTGGAGCGCCTGATCGCCCGCAGCCAGGCGACGTCGACGATCACCTACGACCCGAACCTGCGCCCGGTGCTCATGGGGTCACCTGCCCACGCGCTGCCGGTGGTCGACGCCCTCGTGCGGCTGGCCGACGTGGTCAAGGTCAGCGACGAGGACCTCGCGTGGCTGCACCCGGGGGTGGCTCCTGCCGAGATCGCCGAGGAGTGGAGCCGGTCGGGCCCGTCGCTGGTCGTCGTGACGCACGGCGGCGAGGGTGCCTTCGCCAGCACGTCGGCAGGTGCGCGGCTCCAGGTCGTCGCGCCGAAGGTGCAGGTCGCGGACACCGTCGGCGCGGGCGACTCGTTCATGGGCGGCCTCATCGACGGGCTGTGGTCCGCCGGTCTGCTGGGGGCCAACAACCGACAGGCGCTCGCCGACGCCGACAGCGACGTCCTGCAGGGCGTGCTGGAGCGGTGCGCGCGGATCGCCGCGATCACCGTCGCGCGCGCCGGCGCGAACCCTCCGCGCGCGGACGAGCTGGCCTGAGGGCTACGCGCTGGCGGACTCGCGGGCGTGGGCCCGCTGCAGCGACGCCTTGCGGTCGGCCTCGTTCTCCTCGTCGATGCGACGCGCCTCGTCGGAGTTCCAGCTCAGGTTGTCGCCGGACTCGGGGTCGAAGATCATCGCGCGGGCGGGGTCGAACCACAGCGGCGCCTGGTGCCCGTCGCGGATCTTGCTCTCGGAGTCGAGCGCGACGATGAGCTGCGTGCGCAGGCCCTCGCCGTCGAGGTCCCGGTCGAGCTCCTCGAGCTTGCCCGCGACGTCGGGGTTCGTGTCGAACGGGATGTACGCGTAGAGCTCCGACCCGAGCCACTCGGTGACGTCGACGGGCGCGGTGAACTCCACGCCCTGGGTGCGCTTGGTGGCGTCGAGCAGCGACGCGTCCTCGAAGTGCTCAGGCCGCAGGCCGACGATCACGAGGTTCTTGCCGCCGAGCCTGCCGGACATCTCGGGGGTCAGCGGGACGTCGGCGAACGGCAGCCGCAGGGAGCGTCCGTCGATGACCTCGCCCGGCAGGAAGTTCATGGGCGGGGAGCCGATGAAGCCCGCGACGAACAGGTTCCTCGGCTGCTCGTAGAGGCCGCGCGGGCTGGCCACCTGCTGCAGCTCGCCCTTGCGCAGCACCGCGACCCGGTCGCCCAGGGTCATGGCCTCGGTCTGGTCGTGGGTGACGTAGACGGTCGTCGTGCCCAGGCGGCGCTGCATCCGTGCGATCTCGGTGCGCATCTGACCGCGCAGCTTGGCGTCGAGGTTGGACAGGGGCTCGTCGAAGAGGAACGCCTGGGCTTCCCGGACGATCGCGCGGCCCATGGCGACACGTTGCCGCTGACCGCCGGACAGGTTGGCCGGCTTGCGGTCGAGGTGGTCCTGGAGCTCGAGGGTCTTGGCGGCGAACTGGACCTTCTCCTTGATCTGCGCCTCGGTGAACTTGCCCTTCTGCAGCCGCAGCGGGAACGCTATGTTCTCGAAGACGGTCAGGTGCGGGTAGAGGGCGTAGTTCTGGAACACCATGGCGAGGTGCCGGTCGCGCGGGGCGCGGTCGTTGACGCGCTTCCCGTCGATCGTCAGGTCGCCTGAGGTGATGTCCTCCAGACCGACGATCATGCGCAGCAGGGTCGACTTCCCGCAGCCGGACGGTCCCACGAGGATGACGAACTCGCCGTCGGCGATGTCCAGGCTCACGCCCTTCACGGCGAGGTAGCCGTCGCCGTACTGCTTGACGAGGTTGTTCAGGGTGATGGCGGCCATCAGAGGCTCCTTCGTGGAGATAGCAGAGCGGGGCGCTGTCAGCCCTTGACGGCACCCTGGGTGAGACCGGACACGATCTGGCGCTGGAACAGCAGGACGAGGATGACCACCGGGACGGTGACGACGATGGCGGCTGCGGAGATGGCGCCCGTCGGCTCCTCGAACTGCGAGGCGCCGGTGAAGAACGCCAGGGCGGCGGGAACCGGCCGGGCAGCGCTCGTCGACGTCAGCGAGATGCCGTAGACGAAGTCGTTCCACGCGATGAAGAACGCGATCAGTGCCGTGGTGAACACGCCGGGCGCCGCGAGCGGGACGATCGCCTTGCGGAAGGCCTGCCAGGTCGTCGCGCCGTCCACCTGTGCCGCCTGCTCGAGCTCCCACGGGATCTGCCGGAAGAACGCAGCCAGCGTCCAGATCGAGATCGGGAGCGTCAGCGAGAGGTACGGGATGATCAGGCCGAGCCACGTGTCGTACAGCCCGATCTGGCGCCACAGGTTGAACAGCGGCGTCACGATCGAGATCACCGGGAAGATCGACACCCCGAGTGCCGTCAGCAGGACCAGCCGCTTTCCGGGGAAGTCGAGGCGCGCGATCGCGTAGGCGGCCAGGGTGGCCAGCACGACGGCGATGGCGGTCGCGATGAGCGAGATGCCGATCGAGTTGCGCAGGGCGGACAGGAACAGCTCCTGCGTCGCGGAGCCGCTGTCCGTGAGGATCTGCTCGTAGTTGGTCCACGTCCAGGTCTTCGGGAAGAACGTCCCGAGGTTCAGCTGGCTCGGCAGCTTGAAGGACGTCGCGAAGATCGAGAGCACGGGCAGGAGCGCGTAGACCATGACGACCACAGTGATGGCGGCCCAGCCCCACTTGGCCCGCGTCGACAGCTGCTTCATCAGCCCTCCCCTCTCGCGCTGGCCAGATCGACCTTGAACAGCTTCACGGCGACCCAGCAGATGAGGATCACGCACAGGAAGAGGAGCACCGAGATCGCCGAGCCGAGGCCGATCTCGAGACGTCCGATCGACGTCCGGTAGGCGAGCAGGGAGAGCACCTCGGTGCCGTTCGCGCCGTTCGTCATGATGAACACGTTGTCGAAGATGCGGAACGCGTCGAGGGCCCTGAACAGGACAGCCACCATGATCGCGGCCTTCATGTTGGGCAGCACCACGCGCGTCAGCCGTTGCGCCCAGGTGGCGCCGTCGACCTCGGCCGCCTCTTCGAGCTCGGTCGGCACCTGAGACAGGCCCGCGAGGAGCAGCAGCGAGATGAACGGCGTCGTCTTCCAGACCTCGGAGCAGATGATGACGAACAGGCTGGTGCCCTGGGCCGCGAACCAGTTGGTGTCCTCGCTGATGAACGGCAGCCACGCGAACCAGTGGTTGATGTACCCCGAGTTGATGTCGAACGCGTAGAACCACGCGAACGCCGAGACGACGGTGATGATGCCGTAGGGCACCAGGATGGCGGTCCGCAGGAAGCCGCGCAGGGACTTGATGGCCCGGTGCATGACGAGGGCCAGAGAGAACCCGAGGATCAGCTCGATGACGACCGTCACGATCGTGATGAAGACGGTGACGCCCATCGCCTGCCAGAAGAGCGGGTCGGTGAGCACGACCTCGTAGTTCTTCAGGCCGGCCCAACGCTTGTCGTCCGGCGCCGTGAGCCGGTAGTGGTACAGCGAGTCGAAGAACGCCTGGAGGATCGGGTAGAGCGTGACCGCCAGCATCACGACGAATGCGGGGCCCGCAAGGAGCCACCCGAGCCGCGCCTCAGCCTTGGCCCGGTCGCTGCGCCCGGCCTTCGCCGCGGCGTCGCGAAGGTCGGGCTTCGTCGTCACCGTCGTCATAGCAGCTGCTCCCCGTGAAGTACCGCCGTGATGTAGTCAGTGGACTTCTTCGGCGTCGTCTTCGGATCGACCGAGCTCGGCGGGTGCCACGTCTGCTGCAGACCGGTCGAGACCTCGTTGTAGTACGGGGTCTGCGGACGCGGCACCGCCTGCTCCAGCGACTGCCGGATGACGTCCGCCATCGGGAACGCCGCCTTGACCGCGGGGTCGGAGTACGCCGTCGTGTTCGAGGGCGGGTTGCCGTTCGTCGCGAAGTACTGCGCCTGGTGCTCCGGGGTGGCGATGCACTCGGCGGCCTGGAACGCGAGGTCGGTGTGGTGGCTGAAGGCGCCGATGCCGAGGTTGATGCCGCCGTAGGGAGGTGCCGAAGGCTTGTCCGCGGTGACCTGCGGGTAGAGCGCCCACCCGATGTCGTCGACGAGCGACTGAGGGAACGTGCCGTCCTTGACGCCGGCGTTCGTGGCCGACCAGACGAACGGCCAGTTGACCATAAAGGAGCCCTTGTCCCCCTGGAAGACCGTCAGCGAACCGTTCTCGTCCTCGGTCGGGAGGCTCGGCCCGGCAAGGTTCTGCTTGCCGATGGTCCCCATGATCGTGGCCGCGGCCTCACCGGCCGGTGTCTCGAGTCCGAGCTTGAGGTCTTCCGCAGGTGCGCTGGGGTTCTCGAGGATCTTCCCCCCGGCCGACGCGACGAGCGCGTTGATCCAGACCGTGAGCGACTCGGCCTTGGTGCCCTGGACCGCGAGGTACTTGTTCTGGTCCTTCGCCGCCTTCATGATCTGGTCCCACGTGACGGGCGTCGTCGCCGGATCGAGGCCTGCGGCCTTGGCGACGGACTTGCGGTACCAGAGCAGCTGCGTGTTGGCCCAGAACGGGATCGTGACCAGCTTGTCCTTCCACTTCGCGCCGGCAAGTGCGCCCGCCACGACGTTCTGGGTCACCTTCGAGGCGACGTCGTCAGGCACCGGGGCCAGGAAGCCCGGCTCGGAGAGCTCGGGGATGAACGGCGGGTCAAGGCTCATGATGTCGATCGACGAGTCCTTGGCCGCCAGCCGTCGAGCCAGCTGTTCGCGCTGGGCGCTCGCGTCTCGAGGCAGGGTCTCGACCTTGATGGCGTAGGCACCGTTCGATGCGTCGGTGCACTGACCGGCGATCACCGACTGGCCACCGGCGTCGGGGTTGATGTACCAGATCAGCGTCGGGGGGCCGGACCCCTCGCTCGCGCACGCCGCGAGCGGGGCGGCCACCGCCAACCCCACGACGAGGGCGAGTGCCCGTGAGCGTCGTCGCACGTGAGTCCTCCGAACCGAGGCGTCATCACCGTCATAACCTTGGTTACTCCTGTGAGAGGCCCGACGCCACCCCTAGGTCGTAATTCGCGCGTGGCAGTCGCGGCCCCCGACCTGCGACGATGGCGGCGTGACCCGACCGACGACTCCCGCTTCCGCCCTGGCCGCACTGCGCGAGGGGAACGAGCGCTACGTCCGCTCCGAGATGCTGCACCCGTCGCAGGGCGCGGAGCACCGTGCCGAGCTCAGCGCGGCCCAGTACCCGTTCGCGGTGATCTTCGGCTGCTCGGACTCGAGGGTCGCCGCCGAGATCATCTTCGACCAGGGGCTCGGCGACGTGTTCGTCGTCCGCACGGCGGGCCACGTGCTCGACACGACCGTGATCGGCTCGATCGAGTACGGCGTCGACATCCTGGGCGCATCGCTCGTGGTGGTCCTCGGGCACGACAGCTGCGGCGCGGTCGCGGCGGCCACCAAGGCACTGACCACGGGCGAGCTGCCCACCGGCTTCGTGCGCGCCATCGTCGACCGGGTGATCCCCAGCATCGTCAACCTGGCCGGCGGCGGGACCGCTGCGCTCGGCTCGCTCGACCCCGCGGTGCTCGGCCACGAGCACGTGCGGCACACCGTCCGGATGCTGCAGGGCTACTCGCGCTCGCTCGCGGAGGCCGTCGAGGAGGGCCGGCTGGCGATCGTCGGCCTCGAGTACACACTGGCCGACGGAACCGTCCACCTCACCGAGTCGCTCGGGCCCGTCTGATCGGCTACGGCCACCACACCTCGTCGGGCCTGGGGAGCGCACCCGGCTCGTCGTCGTGCGGAGTCTGCCGTTCGCGCCAGTAGATCGAGCCGTCTGCCCGGCGCCCGAGCAACCCCGCCTCGACGAGGTCCCGACGCAGCCGCACCGGGTCGTCGGCCAGCGCCCGCAGCCGCTCCGTCACCTCGGCCTCCGCGAGCCACTCGCCGGGTGCCAGGGCGCGGGCGGCCACGTGCTCGAGCACGAGTTCGCGATCCGCGCTTCGTCGTGGGGTGCGGATCCAGCGCCCGTCGTCCAGGAATCGCTCTGCGGGACAGTCCATGACTCCATCGTCACGTCGTCGGGTGGCCGTCCGCACGTGCGGCAGGATGGACGGCATGACTTCCGAGTACCGCATCGAGCACGACACCATGGGCGAGGTCCGCGTCCCCGTCGACGCCCTCTACTGCGCGCAGACGCAGCGTGCCGTCGAGAACTTCCCGATCTCCGGCAACCGGCTCGAGCGCAGCCACATCGAGGCGCTCGCCCGCATCAAGAAGGCCGCGGCCCGGGCCAACGCCGAGCTGGGCGTCCTCGACCAGGACATCGCCGACGCCATCGTCGCGGCGGCCGACGACGTCGCCGGCGGCGCCTACGACGGCGACTTCCCGATCGACGTCTACCAGACCGGCTCGGGCACCAGCTCGAACATGAACACCAACGAGGTGCTCGCCACCCTGGCCACCCGGCGGCTCGGTCGGGACGTGCACCCGAACGACCACGTGAACGCGTCGCAGTCCTCCAACGACGTCTTCCCGACCTCCGTGCACGTCGCCGCGACCGCGGGCGTCGTCCGGGACCTGATCCCGGCGCTCGCGCACCTGGCGGACGCCCTCCAGGCCAAGTCCGTCGAGTGGGCTCAGGTGGTCAAGTCCGGCCGCACGCACCTCATGGATGCCACCCCGGTCACGCTCGGGCAGGAGTTCGGCGGGTACGCGGCCGCGGTCCGGTACGGCATCGAGCGGCTCGAGTCGGCGCTCCCCCGGGCCGCCGAGGTCCCCCTCGGCGGGACCGCCGTCGGCACCGGCATCAACACCCCGGCGGGCTTCCCGCAGCGCGTCATCGAGCTGCTGGTCGAGGACACGCAGCTGCCCCTGACCGAGGCTCGCGACCACTTCGAGGCCCAGAGCGGTCGCGACGGCCTCGTCGAGCTGTCCGGTGCGTTGCGTACCATCGCGGTCAGCCTCACCAAGATCTGCAACGACCTGCGCTGGATGGGGTCGGGTCCGAACACCGGCCTCGGCGAGATCGCGATCCCCGACCTGCAGCCGGGCTCGTCGATCATGCCCGGCAAGGTGAACCCCGTGATCCCTGAGGCCGTCCTCATGGTCGCGGCCCGCGTGATCGGCAACGACGCGACGGTCGCCTGGGCCGGCGCCAGCGGCTCGTTCGAGCTCAACGTGCAGATCCCCGTGATCGCCGCCGGGGTGCTGGAGTCGATCCGGCTCCTGACCAACGCGTCCCGGCTGCTCGCCGACAAGACGGTCACCGGCCTGGTGGCCAACGTCGACCGCGCCCGCGCGCTGGCAGAGTCGTCCCCGTCGATCGTCACGCCGCTCAACCGGGTGATCGGCTACGAGGCCGCCGCCAAGATCGCCAAGCACGCCGTGAAGCAGGGCATCACCGTGCGGCAGGCCGTCATCGACCTGGGCTTCGTCGAGCGCGGTGAGGTCAGCGAGGACCAGCTGGACTCGGCGCTCGACGTGCTCAGCATGACCCGTCCGCCGCGCTGACGAGCCAGGTTCCGGACCGCCGAGAGAGACGAACAAGAGGCCCGACCCCCGGCGTACAGGGGTCGGGCCTCTTGTTGTACGTCAGACCTCGACGGCGACCGGTGCGGCCTGGGCGGGGGCGGCGGCCGTGTGGTGCGTGCGGCCGCCCTTCATCGCGACGGCGGCGACGAAGCCGATCAGCAGCACGACGACCGTGGCCAGGATCGTCTGGGTCACCGCGGTGGCGAAGCCGGAGTGGACCGCGGTCGTCGCCGCCTCCCGGATCTGCGCGGCGACGTCGGCCGGGACCGAGTCCGGCAACGTGATGCCGCCGGAGCCGCTGGCGAACGAGCCGCCGGAGTGGGCGAACGCGTCGAGGAACGGCTGGCGGGCGCCCTCCGGCAGGGTCGCCGCCTGCTCCACGGCGGCGGCCGGGATGGTGACGGCGAGACGCGACGTCATCAGCGCCACGATCACGGCGGAGCCGATGACGCCTCCGATCTGGCGGGTGGTGTTGAACGCCCCGGCGCCCGCGCCGGCGGTCCGCTGGTCGAGCCCGGACGTGGCCAGGCTGGCGAGCGGCGAGAAGAGCGCACCCGTGCCGATGCCGAACAGCGACATGGGCAGGACCAGCTGCCAGATCGGCGCGTCGGGCTCGATGGCGATCGCCAGCAGGAACACCGAGATGGACACGAGCAGGAAGCCGGCGGCGACGACCCACTTGGCCGCGATGCGGTCCGACAGTCGGCCCGCGAACGGCGCGACGATCCCGGACAGCAGCGACCCGGGCAGGCCGACGAGCGCGGCGTGCAGCGGGGTCAGGTTCAGCACCGTCTGCAGGAAGAGCGTCAGCGGGAAGAAGATGCCGGTGAGCCCGAAGGTCACCGACGCCCCCGCGACGTTGGACAGCGAGAAGTTCCGGCTCTTGAACAGCGTCAGCGGCAGGAGCGCGTCCGCCTTGAGGTGGCGCTGCCAGAGCACGAACGCGGCGAGCACGAGCACGCCCGCGCCGATCATGCCCCAGACGGTGATGGGGCCGGTGATGGTCCCCCAGTCGTACTTCTCGCCCTCCTGGATGCCGAACACCAGGAGGAACATGCCGGTCACGGACAGCACGACGCCGACGAGGTCGAACGACCGGTTGGCGGTCGGCAGGGTGGGCAGGCGCGTGATCGCGAACCACAGGGCCACGATCGCGACCGGGATGTTGATGTAGAAGATCCACTCCCAGCCGGCCGACTCCACCAGGATGCCGCCGAGCACCGGGCCGGCGATCGTCGCGACACCCGCGACGGCACCCCAGATGCCGAGGGCCGCGCCGCGCTTGGCGGGCGGGAAGACGCGGGTGATCATCGACATGGTCTGCGGCGTCATGAGAGCGGCGCCGATGCCCTGGATGGCGCGGGCCGTGATGAGCAGGCCGATCGTGCCGGACAGCCCGCACGCGAGCGAGGCGAGCGTGAAGATCACGAGGCCGACGATGAACACGGGCCGCGGGCCGAACCGGTCGCCGAGGCGGCCGGTCACCAGCAGGAGCGTGGCGAACGTGAGCAGGTAGGCGCTGTTCACCCAGCCGACCGATGTGAGGTCGGCGTCGAACGACTTCTGGAGCGTCGGGATGGCGATGTTCACGATCGTGGTGTCCACCATGATCATGAAGAAACCGAGGCAGAGCGCGGGCAGGATGCTCCACGGGCTGCGCCCGTGCAGGTCGACGAGTGCCTTGGGCGACTCAGTGGTCATGAGGATTCCTTGTTCGGGGTGGTGATGTGTTCTAGACGAAAGAGGTGCCGACGGATCGACTATGCCGGAGGGGTCTGACACGCCTTGAGCTCGTGCCGGGCCTCCGCGTACTCGCGCGGGATCGGCTGGCCCCACCCGAGCGCGTCGGCACGCAGCTCGTCGACGGTCCGGTCGAGCCACGCGATGTCTGCTCCCAGCGTGGCGATCTCGTGCTCGACGTCCAGCAGATATCGCCGCGGGAGGCCGAGCGAGGTCAAGCGGTCCCGCGCGGACCAGAGCAGCGCCATGCGCTCGGACTCGCGGTCGCGGCGCCGCGTGAGCTGCTCGACGACGGTCTGCGACGGGATCTCGTGGGCCTCGGCGAGACCGACCGGGAACAGCGGGTAGGACGGGTGGTCGTCGCCGAGGAAGGACGTGAGCCGCGCCGCGAACGCCGACCGACCGGCCTCGGTGATCCGGTAGGTGGTGCGTTCGGGTCGGTTGCCCGCGCGTTCGGTGCCCGCGGCCTCGACGAGGCCCTCCTTCTCGAGCCGCTCGACACCGTGGTAGACCGCACCCGCGTTGACGCGGACCAGCCGGGTGTCGCCGCGCTCCACGAGGTTCTGGTGCACCTGGTAGGGGTGCATCGGCTGCTCGTGCAGCAGCGCGAGGATCAGCACGGCCACCGCCGAGAGCTCACCGATCGCCATCGCCATCATCCTCCCGGCCAACTATTCCAACCGGAATATACCCACGGGAGGGAGTGGATGTCACGCCGGTTCGACGACGAGCCGACCGATCGGGCTCAGGAAGGACGAACCCGGCGAGGGGTTCTCGCGCCGGACGCGGGAGGTCGCCCCGAGTCCGCCCGCGGCCCGTTGTGCGCGCCGCACCGCCGGCCGCACGTCGTAGATCCAGGCGCGTCCGCCGGGCCGCACCACCCGCCGGACCTCACGGAGCCCGGTCGCCGGGTCGGCCCAGTGGTGCTGGCTGATGGTCGAGACCACCAGGTCGAAGGTCGCGTCCGGGAACGGCAGCGCGCAGACGTCGGCGACCGCGAACGCGACTCTGGCCGCGCCCGACCCCTGCCTCGCGCGAGCGATCATCTCCGGCGAGAGGTCGACCCCGTCGAGCTGAAGGTCCGGGCACGCCACGCCGAGCAGCCGCGGGACGACACCAGGGCCGGTCCCGACATCGAGCACGCGGGCGCCGGCCGGCAGGCCGAGCTCGACGATGTCGCGCACCACCCGGGCGTACATCGGCGCGGCGACCCGTAGGGCGAAGCGCTCGTACTGCTGCGGATGGCGCGCCAGACCGAACATCGTTGCGTGCGCGCCGTGGGTGCTGGCCATGAGGGCCCTCCTCTATAGTTGTACAACACAACTCTCGAGGAGAGCGTAGGTCCGACAGTTGTATGGCACAACCTTTCCCGACGACGAGCTCCGTCGCTTCCTGCAGCAGCTCGTCCGGCAGGGTGGCCTGCTGGAGCCGAACCATGGACCCGCCGCGCACCTCGGGGCGTCCGCGTCGGAGTCGATCGCGCTCGGCGAGCTCAGCGCCGCCGGCGAGATGTCGCAGCAGGAGCTCGGCGCGCGGCTCGGGCTCGAGAAGAGCACCGTCAGCCGCCTGGCCGCCGGCATGGAGGACCGCGGCTGGCTCTCGCGGGTCCGCGGCGAGGACAACCGCCGGGTCTACCGGCTGCGACTCACAGAGCAGGGCGAAGCGGTTGCCGAGCGCGTCGGTGCGGCGCTGCGGACGACGCACGAGCACCTGCTCGGCCGCCTGACACGCCAGGAACGCGAGGCGCTGACGACCGGGCTCGGCGCGCTGGCCCGCGCGATGGCCGAGCTGCACGACGAACGCCCGGGTCCCCACGAGGAGGTCCCGGGCGTCGTCGAGAGGTGAGGCTCAGACCTCGATGCCCTCCAGCAGCTCGGTGACCAGCGCGGCGACGGGCGACCGCTCCGAACGCGTCAGGGTCACGTGCGCGAACAGCGGGTGGCCCTTGAGCGCCTCGATCACGGCGGCGACCCCGTCGTGCCGGCCGACCCGCAGGTTGTCGCGCTGGGCGACGTCGTGCGTCATGACGACGCGCGAGCTCTGCCCGATGCGCGACAGGACCGTGAGGAGCACGTTCCGCTCGAGGGACTGAGCCTCGTCGACGATGACGAACGCGTCGTGCAGCGACCTCCCGCGGATGTGCGTCAGGGGCAGGACCTCGAGGATGTCCCGGTCCATGATCTCCTCGACGACCTCCTTGCTGACCAGCGCGCCGAGGGTGTCGAACACGGCCTGCGCCCACGGGTTCATCTTCTCGTCGGCCCCGCCGGGCAGGTAGCCCAGGTCCTGGCCGCCCACCGCGTACAGCGGGCGGAAGACCATGACCTTGCGGTGCTGGCGACGCTCGAGCACGGCCTCGAGGCCGGCGCACAGGGCGAGCGCCGACTTTCCGGTGCCGGCGCTGCCGCCGAGCGAGACGATGCCGATCTCCTCGTCGAGAAGCAGGTCGATCGCGATCCGCTGCTCGGCGCTGCGGCCGTGCAGGCCGAACACGTCGCGGTCGCCGCGGACCAGCTGCACGTGCTTGTCCGCCGTGACGCGTCCGAGCGCGGAGCCGCGCGGGCTGTGCAGGACCAGGCCGGTGTGGCAGGGCAGGTCGTTGGGGTTCGTGCTGGCCATCGACGTGGGTGCGAACCCGGTGGCCACGTCCGCGAGCGCGATCGACTCGTGCTCCCAGAGGTCCGACATCTGGTTCTCCGCCAGGTCCAGCGAGTCCATCCCGGTCCAGCCGGAGTCGACCACCTGCTCGCCGCGGTACTCCTCGGCCCGCAGACCGCACGCGGACGCCTTCACGCGCATGGGCAGGTCCTTGGAGACGACCGTGACGTCGTTCCCCTCAGCGGCGAGGTTGGCGGCGACCGCGAGGATCCGGGTGTCGTTGTCGCCGAGACGGAACCCGGCAGGCAGGACCATCAGGTCGGTGTGGTTGAGCTCGACCGTGAGGGTGCCGCCCTCGTCGCTGATCGGGATCGGGATGTCGAGCCGCCCGTGCTCGATGCGCAGGTCGTCGAGCATCCGCAGGGCCGAGCGGGCGAAGTAGCCGAGCTCCGCGTGGTGGCGTTTGGCTTCGAGCTCCGTGATGACGACGACCGGGAGAACCACGTCATGCTCCGCGAACCGCAGGATCGCCCTCGGGTCCGAGAGAAGGACCGACGTGTCGAGCACGTGCATCCGACGACCATCTGCTGGGGGGGTGTTCGCCTTGTTCACCACGGCAGGCTCCCTCTTGGCGCTACGTGCGCCGAGACGAGCACCGAAGACCGGCCACCCACCACAAGGGCAGGTTCACGCACCGATGTTCGGCGACGGGACGGGGGCGGTCGGCCCCTCCGGAGAGGGTGGGCCGGATCCGACCCTCCTCCCGGAGCGAGTGCTCCATGGGCTGGCCTCCCGGGGACAACGGTCGCTGTCCTCTACGGCGGAAACTACCTCGCGAACACCCCGGTCCAGCCCGACACGCGACAACGTCACACCGTGTTCACCTGAAGAGTTCGCGCTATCGGCCCAGCCGCCGCTCGCGCGCGCCGTACGCGCGGACCGCGCGCAGGAAGTCGATCCGTCGGAAGTCGGGCCAGTAGGCCTCGCAGAAATAGAACTCCGAGTGCGCGCTCTGCCAGAGCAGGAACCCGCCCAGGCGCTGCTCGCCCGAGGTGCGGATCACCAGCTCCGGGTCCGGCTGGCCCTTCGTGTAGAGCCGATCGGCGATGTGCTCCATGTCGAAGTCCTCGGCCAGCTCGTCCAGGCTCGACCCGGCCTCGGCGTGCTCGCGCAGGAACGCGCGCACGGCGTCCGCGATCTCGCGACGACCGCCGTAACCGACCGCGACGTTCACGTGCAGGCCGACGATCCCGGTGGTCGCGTCCTGGGCCGCGACGAGCGCCTTGGCCGTGTGGTCCGGCAGCATGTCGAGCGCGCCGACGGCCTGCACGCGCCACCGCCCCGTAGCGGCGAGCTCGCCGACGACGTCCTCGATGATCGCCAGCAACGGCTCGAGCTCGTCGGGCGACCGCTCCAGGTTGTCCGTCGACAGGAGCCAGAGCGTGACCACCTCGACGCCGATGTCCTCGCTCCACCCGAGCAGGTCCGCGATCTTGTCGCCGCCCGCGCGGTGGCCGTGCGCCGTCGAGCTGCCCACGCTGCGCGCCCAGCGGCGGTTGCCGTCGAGGATGACGCCGACGTGGCGCGGGATGCCCTCGGCCGGGAGCGATGCGGCCAGCCGGCGCTCGTACAGCCCGTAGAGCGGGTGGGGCAGGCGCACGCGCGCTCCTTCGGCTGATCGAGGGTCGTCGTCGGGCCGGACCGGTCGGACCCGCACACGCTACTCGCTCGCAACGTCGCCGTCGTAGGCCGGTTCGGGGCATGATCGAGGTCGGTCGACATCGCTACCTACGGTGCCGTAACCTACGCAGTCGTAAGTTACGTCCGACGAAACGAGATCCGCTCCATGAGCACCTCCCCCGCGCCCGTCTCGGGCTCGTCGGACACCCCGGCCGCGGCGGCGGTCGTCGAGAACCTGAAACCCCACCTGCGCGGCTGGATCCACCTCGGCGTGACGCCGTTGGTGATCGTCGCGTCGATCGTGCTGGTGGTGCTCTCGCCGACGTCGCAGGCCAAGTGGTCGTGCGCGGTGTTCGGGCTCACCGCGATCATGCTCTTCGGGACCAGCGCGCTCTACCACCGCGGGCACTGGTCGCCGACGACGTCCGCGGTCCTGCGCCGCCTGGACCACACCAACATCTTCCTGATCATCGCCGGCACCTACACGCCGCTGTCGATCCTCCTGCTGCCCGCCACCACCGCCCGCGTGCTGCTCATCGTCGTCTGGTCGGGGGCACTGGTCGGGCTGCTGGCGCGCGTCTTCTGGCTCGGCGCGCCGCGCTGGGTCTACGTGCCGGTCTATGTGGCGCTCGGCTGGGTGGCCGTCTGGTTCTTCCCGTCGTTCTACCGCGCCGGCGGGGCGTGGATCGTCTTCTGGATCGCCCTGGGTGGGCTCGCCTACACGCTCGGCGCGGTGGTCTACGGCACCAAGCGTCCCAACCCGAGCCCGCGCTGGTTCGGGTTCCACGAGGTGTTCCACGCGCTGACGGTGGTCGGCTTCAGCTGCCACTACATCGCCGCGTCGATGGCGTCGTACTCGTCCTAGGTGCCGGGCACGAGCTAGCTGCTGGGCACGACCCGGTAGCGCCGGTTGGCCAGGGACGGGTTCCGGAGTCGGACCTCGAGCAGCGCGTCGCCGTCGATGTCGACCGTGCGGATGTTCGGCCGCTCGTCGAACTCCAGCCCCACGACGCCGTCGGGTCCGACGACGAGCGACCGGCCGACCACCCCGCGGCCCGCCTGGCCGACGCCGATCACGGTCGACGTGTTCTCGATCGCCCGCGCCACGGCCAGCGCACGCCAGTGCATCGCCTTCAGCTCACCGTCGGCCCACGCGGCCGGGACGACGATTACCTGGGCGCCTGCGTCGACCAGGCGGCGCGCGGACTCCGGGAACCGCAGGTCGTAGCACGTCATCACGCCGAACGAGAGGCCGCCGACCTCGACCACGAGCGGGGGTGCGTCCGCCGGTCCGGCGACCAGCCGGTCGGACTCGTGCTGACCGAACGCGTCGTACAGGTGCACCTTGCGGTACAGGCCGGCGATCGCGCCCGACCCGTCGACGGCGACGATGGCGTTCACGCCGTGCTGCGGGTCGGGCCCCGGCAACGTGGTCCCGGCCAGCACCGCGACACCCGTCTTGGCGGCCCGCTCGCGCAGCATCGTGACGAAGTAGCCGTCGAGCGGCTCCGCGTGCTCCGGCCCGACACCGCGCGGGTCGAAACCCGAGGCGTACTCGGGCAGCACCAGCAGGTCCGAGCGACGGCCGGCCGCCAGCTTGAAGGCGTCGCCGATGATCTCCCGGTTGGTGCCGTGGTCGTTGCTGACCTCCAGCTGCGCGACGGTGACCCGGACGGCGGGCCGCTCGGGGGGCTTGCTCATCGGGCGGCCGGCCTCATCGCGACCGGTCCGACTCGTCGCCCTCGAGCCCGTCGAGCACCACGGGCACGTCCGCGTCGATCTCCGAGTCGGGCCCGCCCGCGCCCGCGTCGATCACGCCGACGTCCAGGTGCGGACGGTCGTTCTCGTCGTCGTCGGCCGGGTCGGGCGTCTCGTCGTCGAGCCCGAGCTGCTTCGAGCGGCGGTCCACCCGGCGCATCTGCTTGGTCAGCGACAGGAACAAGAAGAGTGCCGCGATCGCCACCAGGAACGTGAACACGAAGCCGAGGAAGCCGGGTGAGCCGCCCTGGGTGGGGTCGATGGCGACCCCGGACGGGGACGGCGTGGGGCTCGGAGCGATGAGCAGGTGGATCACGAAACGCCGTCCCGCAGGCCGGCGAACAGGTCGGTCTCCGGCAGTGTCGTCGGCACGCGCGACTGCGCGAGCTCGTACTCCTCGGTCGGCCACTCGGCGAGCTCGATCTCTCGCGGCATCGCGAAGAAGAACCCGTCGGGGTCGATCTGGGTGGCGTGCGCCCGCAGCGCGGCATCGCGCTGCGCGAAGTACGCGCTGGCGTCGACGCGGGTGGTGACCTCGCGCTCCGCCACGTCCCGCGCCTCGCGCGACTCGATCCACTCACCGAACGGCGACTCGCGACCCGCGGCGAGCAGCGCCTCGTGGATCGCGCGCATGCGCACCAGGGAGAAGCCGCCGTTGTAGTAGAGCTTCGACGGCGTCCACGGCTCGCCGCGGCCCACGTAGCGTTCCGGGTCGCCGGCCGCCTCGAACGCCTCGACCGACACCTTGTGGCACATGATGTGGTCGGGGTGCGGGTAGCCGCCGTTCTCGTCGTACGTCGTGATCACGTGCGGCCGGAAGCTGCGGACGAGCTCCACCAGCGGGGCGGACGCCTCCTCGAGCGGGACCAGCGCGAAGCAGCCCTCCGGGAGAGGCGGCAGCGGGTCGCCCTCGGGCAGGCCGGAGTCGACGAACCCCAGCCAGTGGTGCTGCACCCCGAGCGCGGCGGCAGCAGCGGCCATCTCGTCGCGTCGCAGCGTCTGCATGCCCTCGATCCCGCCGGGCACCTCGCCGTAGCCGGGGTTCAGCACGTCGCCGCGCTCCCCGCCCGTGCAGGACACGACCAGGACGTCGACACCCTCGGCCGCGTACTTCGCCGTGGTCGCCGCGCCCTTGCTCGACTCGTCGTCGGGGTGGGCGTGCACCGCCATCAGGCGCAGCCGCTCTCCGGTCACCTCGGGCCTCCCGTCGGTCCGCCCGGCCGGTCTTCGGCGCGGGCGGGTGTGTGGACGAGAGACAATGATCGCGCACGCGACGACCACGTCGCGCCATCGACCGGCCCCCGGAGGATCGAACGTGACCGTCCTGCAGCCGCCGCCCGGCCGCTACGGTCCGGCGCCGACCGTGCGCACGAGGCGCCGCCAGCGGATCGGCCTGATCCTCACCGCGGTCGTCGGCCTGGCCGTCGCCGTCTGGATCGCGCTGAACGTCGCCAGCCAGCCCGTGTCCTGGAAGGACGTCGGGTTCCACGTGCAGGGACCGCAGGCGATCGACGTCACGTTCGAGGTGACCAAACCCCGCGGGGACACGGTCGTCTGCAAGGTTCGCGCGCTGTCCGAGGCCTTCTCCGAGGTGGGCGTCCGCATGGTCACCGTCGGCCCGGCCGACCAGGCGACCCAGCGTCTGACGGCCACCGTGCAGACCACCGAGCTGGCCGTCAGCGGGACCGTCGACAGGTGCGACATCCAGCCCTGAAGCGGCCTCCTGCCCGGCCGCCTTGCTATCCTGGTCGTTTCTACGCCGCCCCGGTCCGGCGTCACGGCTCGTCGACGCGACCGCGAGGCGGTTCTGTTGTCTCCGGGGCTGGAGCCTCACTACGCACGTTGTGAAAGGAGCGATCGTGACCGAAACGAATGCAGCCACCTGGCTGACGCAGGAGGCCTACGACCGGCTCACTGCCGAGCTCGCCCACCTCGAGGGGCCCGGGCGCGACGAGGTCGTCTCGCGCATCGCGGCCGCCCGCGACGAGGGTGACCTCAAGGAGAACGGCGGCTACCACGCCGCCCGCGAGGAGCAGGGCAAGCAGGAGGCCCGCATCCGCGAGCTCAAGGAGAAGCTGCGCAACGTGCAGATCGGCACGCCGCAGGACAACGGCATCGTCGAGCCCGGCATGGTCGTCACCGCCCTCGTCGCCGGCGACGAGATGGTGTTCCTGCTCGGCTCGCGCGAGATCGCGGGGTCGTCCGACATCGACGTCTACTCCCCCACCTCGCCGCTCGGCGCCGCGATCAACGGCACCAAGATCGGCGACTCGACCAGCTACCTCGCCCCGAACGGCCGCGAGATCGCGGTCTCGATCACCGACGCCAAGCCCTTCACGGGCTGAGCCCACGTCCAGAGGCGCCGCTCCCGATGGGGTCGGCGCCTCTGTTGCGCGTCACGTGAGCCGGTAGCCGGCGGTCGTGAGGGTCTGGACGACGTGGGCGCAGTGGTCCGGGCCCTTCGTCTCCACCTGGAGCTCGATGGCCACCTCGTCGACGGCGAGCTCGACGGCCGTCCGCGCGTGGGAGACCTCCATCACGTTCGCCCCGGTCGCCGCCAGGTCGCGCAGCAGCTCGGCGAGCGCCCCGGGGGTGTCGTCCAGCCGGACGCGCAGGTGCAGGAACCGTCCCGCCGACGCCAGCCCGTGCCGCACCACCCGCAGGAGGACCAGCGGGTCGATGTTGCCGCCCGACAGGATCGCCACGACCGGGCCCTCGAGGCCTCCCGGTTCAGCCATGAGGGAGGCGACGGCCGCCGCACCCGAGGGCTCGACGAGCATCTTGGCGCGCTCGGCGACGAGCAGCAGGGCCCGCGACAGGTCCTCCTCCGACACGGTCCGGACCGGGATGGCGTGCCGGAGGAGGATGTCGAACGGCACGGTCCCGGGCAGGCCGACCGCGATCCCGTCGGCCATGGTGTGCATCGCTCCGGCTGGCACCGGGTGCCCCTCGGCCATGGACGGCGGGTACGCGGCGGCACCCTCGGCCTGCACGCCGATCACGCGGACCGACGGGCGCAGCTCGGCCAGCGCGGCGACCACCCCGGCCGCCAGCCCTCCCCCGCCGACCGGCACGAGCACGGTCGCGACGTCGGGCACCTGCTCGGCGATCTCCAGCGCGATGGTGCCCTGCCCGGCCACGACGTCCTCGTGGTCGAACGGGTGGATCAGGACCGCACCCGTGCGCTCGGCGTACTCGTGCGCGTGCCGCAGGGCCTCGTCGACGCTGGCGCCGACGGCCTCGACGCGCGCGCCGTAGTCCCGGGTCGCCGCGACCTTGGGCAGAGCCGCGTCCACGGGCATGAACACGACGGACTCGATGCCGAGCATCTGGGCCGCCAGCGCGACGCCCTGCGCATGGTTGCCGGCGCTCGCCGCCACGACGCCGCGCGACTGCTCCTGAGCCGAGAGGCGCGCCATCCGCACGTACGCGCCACGCAGCTTGAACGAGCCGGTGCGCTGCAGGTTCTCGCACTTGAGCCACACCTCGGCGCCCACCACGCGCGACAGCGCCCGGCTCAGCTGCACCGGGGTCCGGTCCGTGACCCCCTGCAGCAGCGCCGCGGCGTCCCGGATGTCGGCCAGACCGGTCATCGCGCGGCGCCCGGTGCGTCGCCGGGATCGGTGCCGTCGGACGGGTCGACCTGCTCCGCAAGGGTCGCCTCGTCCTCCGCCTCGGACTCCGCCACCTGCGCGATGGCGCGATCGAGCACGGGATGGCCACGACCGCGGACCGGCACATGGTCGTCGCGCCCGAGCTGGGGGAACTTGTCGTGCCCGTGCAGGTAGAGGATCACCGTGTTGAGCGTCGCGACGAGGGGCACGGCGAACAGGGCCCCGACGATGCCCGCGACGAACGAGCCCGCGGCGACGGCCAGCAGCACCGCAACGGGGTGCAGGGAGACCGCGTGGCCCATGAGGAACGGCTGCAGGCCGTGACCCTCGATCTGCTGGACGAGCAGCACGACCGCGAGCATGAGCAAGGCATTCAGGGGTCCGTTCGCGACGAGCGCGACGAGCACCGCGACCGACCCCGTGACCACGGCACCCACGATCGGGACGAACGAGCCGAGGAACACGAGCACGGCCAGCGGGAGCGCGAGCGGAACCCGCAGGATCGCGGCGCCGATGCCGATGCCGAGCGCGTCGACGGCCGCGACCAGGATCTGCGTGCGTGTGTAGGCGCCGAGGGTGACCAGGCCGCGACGGCCGGCCTGGTGCACGTGCTCGCGCGACCCGCGCGGGAGCAGCCCGACCACCCACGACCAGATGGTGCGGCCGTCGAGCAGGAAGAAGAACGTGCAGAACAGCGCGATCAGCGTGCCGGCCGCGACGTGGCCGACCGTGGTCGTCGCGTGCAGGGCGCCCGAGACCAGGCCCGAGTTGCTGCCGCTGAACGACTCCCGGATGGTGTCGATGTACTTGCTGATGTCCTCGGTGGTCAGCTGCAGCGGGCCCGTGGCCAGCCAGCTGGTCAGCTTGTCGATGCCTTCGGACGCCTGCGTCCACAGCTGACCGATGCCCTTGATGATCGAGCGTGTTGCCAGCGTGACCAGACCCGCGACGAGCAGGACCATCGCCGCCAACGAGATCGCGACGGCGGCGACCCGGGGCAGCCGGGTGTGTCGCTGGAGCCAGCCGACGAACGGCGCGAGCAGCACGGTGACCAGCAGGGCCACGGCGATCGGCACCACGACGACCTTGAGCTCGTTCAACAGCCAGAGCAGCACCGCGAGCGCGGCGCCGATGAGCAGGAGCCGCCACGACCAGCCGGCCGCGGCCCGGATCGACGGCGGGACCGGCTGGTCCTTGGTGGTCGGCGCGTCGGTCACGCCGGACGCCCGGCGCCCAGGGCGGCATCCAGGTCCGCGAGCAGGTCCTCGAGGTCCTCGATGCCGACCGAGAGGCGCACCAGGTCGTCGGGGACCTCGAGCGCCGTGCCCACGACCGACCCGTGCGTCATCTTGTGCGGGTGCTCGACCAGCGACTCGACGCCGCCCAGCGACTCGGCCAGCGTGAACACCTTCGTCGCCGCGCAGACCGCCAGGGCGGACTCCTGCGAGCCCGTGCGGAACGAGATCATCCCCCCGAACCCGCGCATCTGCCGCGCCGCGACCTCGTGCCCCGGGTGGCTCGGCAGGCCCGGGTAGATCACCGACGTCACCGCGTCGTGGCCCTCCAGGAACGCCGCGATCGCCGTGGCGTTGGCCACGTGCCGGTCCATCCGCACAGCGAGCGTCTTGAGCCCGCGCAGCGTGAGCCACGCGTCGAACGGTCCCGCGACCGCGCCGGACGCGTTCTGGTGGAAACGCACCGCGTCGACCAGCGGCCCGTCGAGCCCGACCGGCAGCATCGCGCCGTCACCGACCACGAGCGCCCCGCCGACGACGTCGGAGTGGCCGCCGATGTACTTCGTCGTCGAGTGCACGACGACGTCCGCGCCGAGCGAGAGGGGCTGCTGCAGGTACGGCGTCGCGAAGGTGTTGTCGACCACCAGCAGCGCCCCGACCGACCGCGCATGGCCGGCCAGCACCGCGATGTCCGCGATGCCGAGCAGCGGGTTGGTGGGCGTCTCCACCCAGATCACCTTGGTGCGCCCCGGTTCGATCGCGGCCAGCACCGCGTCCGGGTCGGACAGGTCGACCGCGGTGTGGTCGATGCCCCACGGCCCGAACACCCGCGCGACCAGGCGGTAGGTGCCGCCGTACGCGTCGTTCGGGATCACCACGTGGTCGCCGGGCCGAAGCGTCGCGCGCAGCAGGGTGTCCTCGGCGGCGAGCCCGGACGAGAACGCGAACCCGGCCGCACCGCCCTCCACGGCCGCGAGCGCCTCCTCGAGGGCCGTCCGGGTCGGGTTGGCCGACCGCGAGTACTCGTACCCGCCGCGCAGACCGCCGACGCCGTCCTGCTTGTACGTCGAGGTGGCGTAGATGGGCGTCACCACGGCCCCCGTCGTCGGATCGGGCTCCTGACCTGCATGGATGGCCCTCGTCGAAAAGCCGGCCTTGGACCAGTCGTCCTCGTGGAGCTCCGCGTCGTTCGTCACGCACCCAGGCTAGGCGGTCCCGCCGACGCGGCGACCCGTGTCGCGGGAACACGGGCACGATCCACGCCGTTGCACGGGCCGGGAGCAATCAGGTGACCACCCGGCTCCCGGAGAGGATCAAGACCATGAACTGGCTGTTCGGATCCGCCCTCAAGACGACGATGGTGACGCCGGAGCGGGCCCTCGCGGGTCGCGACGGGTACGCCTACACGATCCCGACGACCCACACCGTCCTCGGCACTCCCCTCCAGGGCCCCTGGCCCGAGGGCACCGAGGTCATCTACCTGGCGATGGGCTGCTTCTGGGGCGCCGAGAAGACCTTCTGGAACCTGCCCGGCGTCGTGACGACGGCGGTCGGCTACGAGGGTGGCTTCACGCCCTTCCCGACGTACGAGGAGACCTGCACCGGCCTGACCGGGCACACCGAGATCGTCCTCGTGGCGTACGACCCGAAGCTCGTCTCCGCCGGCGACGTCATCCGCACCTTCTGGGAGAACCACGACCCGACGCAGGGCTACCGGCAGGGCAACGACGCCGGCACGCAGTACCGCTCGGCGATCTACTTCACGACGCCCGAGCAGGAGCTGGCCGCACGCAGCACGCTCGCGGACTTCCAGCCGCGCCTGACCGAGAGGGGCTTCGGCACCATCACCACGGAGATCCGCTCGGCCGAGGACGCCGGGCCGTTCTACTACGCCGAGGGCTACCACCAGCAGTACCTCGACAAGAACCCCGCCGGGTACTGCCCGGTGCACGCCACGGGCGCCAGCTGCCCGCGGCCGACCGGGGCCTGAGCCGTTCGACGATGGACCCGTCAGCCGACGGGTCCATCGGGCGGGCGGCCGACTCGCCCCCGCTTGTCGGCCACCCGCCCGACGTGGGGCCGGTGTGCGTCCCCCTGCGGTCGTCTCCGGCCGCCCTCGAACAGGCTCTTGGTCCGGCGGGCGTCGACGCTGACGCCTGCCGGTCCGGAGGAGAACGTACCGACTGCCGCGACGGTCGGTCTACGCCTGTCCACGCTGCGTTGGACCCCGGTCCACCTGTCCGGGTGGCCCCGGCCGAGCCGGGCACGGATGAGCGCGGTCGGGACGGCGGCGCCTACGGTGAGGGTGTGACCCTCACCAACTGGGCCGGCAACTATGCCTACCGCGCGCCCGTCGTCCAGCACCCACGCAGCGTCGAGGAGCTGTCGCAGATCGTCGCCTCGGCGCGCCGCGTCCGCGCGCTCGGCACGCGGCACTGCTTCAACGACCTCGCCGACGGACCCGGCACGCTGGTCGCTCTGGACGGGCTCGCGTCGTCGGTGCAGATCGACTCGCACGCCCGCACCGTCACCGTCTCGGCCGGCACCCGGTACGGCGCCCTCGCGCAGGAGCTGCACGCGGCCGGTTGGGGCCTGGGCAACCTGGCGTCGCTGCCGCACATCTCGGTGGCGGGTGCCGTCGCCACCGCCACGCACGGCTCCGGCGACCGGTCGCAGAACCTCGCCGCCGCGGTGGCCGGCCTCGTGCTGATGTCCTCGGACGGGTCGCTGCGCACCCTCGTCCGTGGCGACGACGACTTCGCCGGGTCCGTCGTCGCGCTCGGCGCGCTCGGGATCGCCGTGCAGGTCATGCTGGACATCGAGCCCACCTACGACGTCGCGCAGGAGGTGCACGAGAACCTGCCGTGGGAGACCGCCCTGGCCAACCTGGACGACGTGACCTCGAGCGCCGGCTCAGTGAGCCTGTTCACCGACTGGCGCGAGCCGAGCATCCAGCAGGTCTGGCGCAAGACCCGGGTCTCCGAGTCGTACCAGCCGCGCGAGGAGTTCTTCGGCTCGACCCCCGCCGCCGAGCAGAGGCACCCGCTGCCCGGCATCGATCCGGTGCACACCACCGCGCAGCTGGCGTCGCCCGGCCCCTGGCACGAGCGCCTGCCGCACTTCCGTCTCGACTTCACCCCCAGCAACGGGGCCGAGCTGCAGACCGAGTACCTGGTGCCTAGGGCGCAGGCCGTCGAGGCGTTGCAGGCGGTGCGCGGCCTGGCCGACAAGATCGCCCCGCTGCTGCAGGTCAGCGAGGTCCGCACCATCGCCGGTGACGACCTCTGGCTGTCGACCGCCTCGGGCGGGGACCGCGTCGGCATCCACTTCACGTGGCAGCCGCGACAGAACGAGGTCACGACACTCCTGCCGGTCCTCGAGGCGGCGCTGAGGCCCTTCGACGCCCGCCCGCACTGGGGCAAGCTCTTCGCCGACGAGGACCGCTCGCTGGCCCGCCTGTACCCGCGCTGGGACGACTTCCGGGCGCTCGTGGCCCGCACCGACCCGACCGGCGTCTTCGCCAACGACTTCCTGGAGCGGCACGGCCTTCGCGACGCCTGACCGCGAGACCCGTCGGCAGCGTGCGACGAGTCCCGCGGCGAGCGCGCGTGCCGACCGGCGGCCGGCCTCAGGCCGGGCAGTTGTGGTACGCGGCGATGAGCCACCGCCCGTCCTGCCGGGCGAGGGTCCACGTGGCGTTGACCCAGGCGCCGTCGGCCACCTCGGTCTGACCCGCGAGCAGGACGGCCGTGCGGGCGTTGACGATCGCGGCGTCGTCGCCGAGGTAGCGGACGCCCAGCACCTCGTCGCGGGTCCGGCTGCCCTTGAGCGGACCGGCGAAGACCGCCGCCATGCGGTCGCGGGTCGCCGCGGGGCCCACGCTGTAGGAGCCGGGCAGGACCGAGGTCGCGTCGGCGGCGAACGAGGAGACGAACGCGTCCGCGTCGTGGTCCGCCCACGCCTGGTAGAGGTCGTCGAGCACGGTGAGGACCTCGCGGTCCGTGGTCACGGTCATGGTCGTTCCCTTCGTCGTGTGGAGCTGTCACTGGTACATACCCGGCCGGCGCCGGCGGCTCATCGGTGACGGCGCGATGACTTTCGGGACGCCGGCCGGTATGTATGGGCACGACGAGCGAGGAGACACGGTGGCGACGACGACGGACGAGGACTTCACGCTGCGGACAGATCCGTTCCGGCGGGAGCTCCTGGCGCACTGCTACCGGATGCTCGGCTCGGTGCACGACGCCGAGGACCTGCTCCAGGAGACGCTCCTGCGCGCGTGGCGGGCCTACGACCGGTACGACCCGAGCCGGTCCGGCCTGCGCACCTGGCTCTACCGCATCGCCACCAACGCGTGCCTGACCGCGCTCGACCAGCGCAGCCGCCGCCCGCTGCCGTCCGGGCTCGGCGCCCCGCCCGGCGACGACCCGATGTCACCGCTCGTGCGCGGCGAGGAGGTGCCCTGGCTGCAGCCGATCCCGGACGCGTTGGTCGGGGACCCGGCCGACGTGGTGGCCGCGCGGGGGTCGCTGCGGCTGGCGTTCGTCGCCGCGATGCAGCTCCTGCCCGCCCGGCAGCGCGCCGTCCTCATCCTGCGCGAGGTGCTCCAGTGGCCGGCCGCGGACGTGGCCGCAGCACTCGAGATGACCACCCCCGCGGTGAACAGCGCCCTGCAACGGGCACGCGCACGGCTCGGCGAGGCCGGCCTGGGCGAGGAGCAGATCGACGAGCCCGTGAACCCGGACCACCGGGCGCAGGTCGACCGCTACGTCGTCGCCTTCGAGAACGCCGACCTCTCGATGCTGGAACGGCTGCTGACCCAGGACGCCGTCATCGAGATGCCGCCGTTCGTCAACTGGTACCGCGGCCGCGAGCACTACGTCCGCTTCATCGCCCGCGCCTTCACCCTGCGCGGCACGGACTGGCGGATGCGTCCGGTGGCCGCGAACGGGCAGCCTGCCGTCGCCGCCTACACGCGCGCACCCGACGGCGGGTACGCCCTGCACTCGCTCCAGGTGTTCGCTGTCACGGCGGCGGGCATCAGCCGCAACACCACGTTCCAGGACCAGGACGTGTTCGACACCTTCGCTCTGCCGGCGCGTCTCACCGCCACCGCGTGACGCGGGCGGAGAGGTCGGTGTCCCCCACGCGCCCGACCGGCGACAGGGTCACCACGTCGCTCGCGTGCAGCCGCGGATCGGTGGCGTAGCGGTCCTCGAGCTCGCGCTCGGCCGCCTGGTCGCCGGCGTCGGCGGCGACGAGCAGCGTGGCGACCTCGTCGGCCAGCGCGTCGAGCTCCTCGGCCGGGCGCGGGTTGTCGGGCAGCGTGTCGCCCCAGACGTCCCAGAGCAGCAGCTCGTCACGCTGCCGGTGGGCCAGCTCGCCCACGACGTAGCCGCGCACGAAGCCCGGCCCGGTGAGGAACGGCAGGGACGGGTCGACGCCGTACGACGAGACGTCGACGCCCGACCGGTGCGCCAGCCAGACTTCGGCGGCCGTCTCGAAGGGTGCGCCGAGACCGGTGTCCAGGTCGTGCGTGTCGAACGGCCAGTCGGTGTCGGCGAGCTCGGGGTCGAACCGCACCCAGCGCGTGCCGTCCCACCGTTCGGCGACCACGTGGTCGTGGTGGAAGCCGGGCCGGAAGTACGCCGCGAACCCCACGCGGCTGCGCGCGGGGATCCCGTGCTGCCGCAGCACGGCGACGGCGAACAATGTGTGGTCGCGGCAGCAGCCGGCGACCTGTTCGTGCGGTGCTCGCGGCTGCGTGAGCGGGGCGGGCGAGCGCTCCTGCGTCACGCGCAGGATCTCCGACAGCCACCGCAGGTCGATGTCCGCGTCCTGGCCGGCGTAGAGCGCGTCGGCGGCCCCTCGGTAGTGGATGACCGCGTTGCAGGCGGCCTGCTGGATGGACCCGGTGTCCGTCGCGAGCGCGTCGAGAAGCCCGGCGTACGGGCCAGGGTCGCTGAACGGGCTGTGCATGGCATAGGCGTCGAGATTCGGCATGCGATCAGCGTGGCCTCTGCCCCAGGGGCAGGGTCAACGCCTCGCGCGATCGAGATCGATCGGCTGCGCGACGTGCACCACGACCCCGTCGTCGTTCCACGGCACCGGGTAGATCTCCCGGACCGCCCCGACCGCACGCCGCCCGATGAACCACGTCTCGAGCGCGACGTAGGCACCGATGATCGTCGGGTAGCGGCAGTCGGCGGCCGTCACCGGGACGTACGCGACCGTGTGCGCGGGCTCGTGCCGCAGCGTCACGGGCCCGACCGGCGCGACGAGCCCCTCGTACGGCACGCAGACCTCGATCGGCCCGTCGCCGTCGAACCCGACCGCGCCGTGGAACAGCACCCAGTACTCGGCGCCGAAGGAGGCACCACCCGCGGTCAGGAACAACCGCAGCTCGGCGACGTCGGCCATGATGGTCGCCACCAGGTCCTCCTGGCTCACGTGCTGCTGGATCGTCGCGACGGACCGGGCGGGCTGCGACGTGATGACGACGTCGTCCACCCCGAACCGCCCGGTCGCGTCGAGCGTCGCCCCCGCGCCCAGCGAGGTGAGCACCAGGTCCACCTCCGGGCCCCGGTCGGACAGGTCCCGCTGCCGGGCCGCCCACCAGGCACGCACGGCCGCTCCCGTCGACGGCTGCGCCAGCACGTCGGCGATCGTCGCCAAGGGCATCTCCAGACGCCGCAGCAGCGCGATCGTGTGCGCGCGTTCCAGCTGGTCGGGCGCGTAGTAGCGGTAGCCGCTGACCTCGTCGACGCGGACCGGTGGCAGCAGCTCCCGGGCGTCGTAGATCCGCAACGCCTTGAGCGAGAGACCCGAGCGCCGCGCGAACTCGCCGATGCCCAGCTCAGGCACGCCGGGCCCCGGCAACGGCCCGGGCCCGGCGGTCATGAGGTCAGTGGCTCGTGCCGACGATGTCGACGACGAAGACGAGCGTGTCCCCGCCCTTGATGCCCGCCTGGGGCACGCCGCGGTCGCCGTAGCCCAGGTGCGACGGGATCGAGAGCAGGACGCGCGAGCCGACCTGCTGGCCCACGAGGCCCTCGTCCCAGCCCGCGATGACCTGGCCGACGCCGATGCCGAAGCTGATCGAGGAGCGCCGGTCGTACGAGTTGTCGAACACCCCGCCGTTCCAGGCCTGACCGAGGTAGTGCACCTCGATGTCGTCGCCGGCCTCGACGAGCGCGCCGTCGCCGCGGGAGAGGACCGACACCTCCAGCTCACCGGACGGGGTGCCCGCCGGGAACGACAGGGTCGGCTTCTCGCCGAAGGAACCCGAAACCTCGGGCAGCGCTGCGGACATGACCACTCCTTCTCTGGATGACAGTGCCCGCCCATCTTGCCGCCCCGCCCTGACACGCGCCGAATCGCCGGGGTTGACACAAAAAGCTAATAGCATTAGCTTTTTGCCCATGAGCACAGCCCAGTTCATCAGCCGCCCCGAGGGACGGATCGCCTACACGGTCGACGGCGACGCCGACGCACCGCTCGTCGTCCTCGCGCCGGGGATGGGAGACCTGCGCACGACCTGGCGGGACCTCGTCGGCCCCCTGACCGCCGCGGGCTACCGCGTCGCGTGCATGGACCTGCGCGGGCACGGCGACTCCGACACCACCTTCGCGACGCACGGTGACGTGGTCACCGGCCAGGACCTGATCGCGCTGGCCGAGCACCTCGGCGGCCCGGCGGTGCTCGGCGGCAACTCGATGGGCGCGGCCGCGGCCGCGTGGGCGGCCGCCGAACGGCCGGACCTCGTCGCCGGGCTCGTGCTCACCGGACCGCTCCTGCGCAACCCGCCCGCGTCCGCGGCGGCGACCGCCACCACGCACGGCGCGGTCCGCGTCGCGCTGCAGGGCCCGTGGGGGCCCGCCCTGTGGGCCCGCATGGTCCGCACCTACTTCGGCCGCGGCACGCAAGGCCCGTGGTTCGACGAGCACGTCGCGGACATCAAGGAGTCGCTGCGGCGCCCGGGACACCTGCGCTCGTTCCGGCACCTGACGCTCCAGCTCACGCACGCCCCGGTCGAGGCTCGCCTGGGCGAGGTCGTCGCACCGGTCATCGCGTTCGTCGGCGCGATCGACCCCGACTTCAAGGACCCGGCCGCCGAGGCGCTCTGGCTGCGTTCGGCCGTCGACGCCGAGGTCACGCTCATCCCCGAGGTCGGCCACTACCCGCAGCACCAGGCGCCGCAGGTCGTCATCGACGACACGCTCGCGTTCCTGGCCTCGCTGCCCCGTCTCGAGAACGCGTTCGAGGCCGTTGCCTAGGGCCGGCCTCGACCACACCGCCGTCGTCGACCTCGCCCTGAGCGTGGTCGACGACGGCGGCGCGACGGGCTACGCCGACCTCACGCTCGCGACCGTCGCGGCCCGGGCCGGTGTCGCGGTCCCCAGCCTCTACAAGCACGTGGACGGGCTGCCGGGCCTGCGGCGGGACGTCGCGCTCGTCTGCGTGCGGGAGTTCGCCGCGCTCACGTGCGACCTCGACACGGTCGCGGAGATGGGCCACGCGATGCGCGACTACGCGCTCGCGGCACCGGGCCGGTACGACGCCATCCAGGGCACGTCGTGGGTCCACGACCCGGCCGCGTGGGAGGTCCAGGAGGCCGGCGCCGCCGTGATCGCTGACCTGTCCCGCGGCGTCGAGGCGCTCGGCGTGCCCCCGGAGAGCTGCATCCACGCGGTCCGCGCGGTGCGCGCCGCGGTGCACGGATTCATCGTCCTCGAGCTGGGCGGCGGCTTCGGGATGCCCGAGGACGTCGACGTGAGCTTCGCGTTCCTCGTCGACGGGCTCGTCGACGGCCTCACGCGACTGCGCGTGTGACCTCGGGACCGGTTGAGCCGGCCTCTGGACGAACCGGGATCACCTCGCCAGGAACCCCAGCAGGTCGTGCCTGGTGAGAACTCCGACCGGCGACCCGTCGTCCACCACCATGAGGGCATCCGCCTTCTGCAGCGCCTCGCGCGCCGACTGCACGCTCTCCCCCGACCCGATCAGCGGCAGGGCAGGGGACATGTGCCGGTCGACGCGGTCGGCCAGCTCGGCGTCCCCCGAGAACACGGCGTCCAGCAGCACCCGCTCGCTCACGGACCCGGCCACCTCGCCGATCTTGACGGGGGGCTCGGCCCCGACGACGGGCATCTGCGAGACGCCGTACTCGTGCAGGATCGAGATGGCGTCACGCACGGTCTCGTTCGGGTGCGTGTGCACGAGGTCGGGCAGCTCACCCGTCTTCGTCCGGAGCACGTCACCCACCGTCGCGCCCTCCGCCGCCGCCAGGAACCCGTACGACCGCATCCACGAGTCGTTGAAGATCTTGGACAGGTAGCCCCGCCCGCCGTCCGGCAGGATCACGACGACGACGGCGTCCGCGGGCAGGTCGCGCGCGGCCTGCAGGGCGGCCACCACGGCCATCCCGCAGGAACCGCCGACGAGGAGCCCCTCCTCGCGCGCCAGCCGCCGGGTCATCGCGAAGGAGTCGGCGTCCGAGACGGGGATGATCTGGTCGGGGACCGTGGGGTCGTAGGCCGTCGGCCAGAAGTCCTCGCCGACGCCCTCGACGAGGTACGGCCGACCATCGCCCCCGGAGTAGACCGAGCCGGCCGGGTCCGCACCGATCACCACGACCCGTCCGTCGGAGACGTCCTTGAGGTAGCGGCCCGTGCCGGTGATCGTGCCGCCCGTCCCGACGCCCGCGACCAGGTGCGTCACGCGCCCGTCGGTGTCCGCCCAGATCTCGGGGCCGGTCGACTCGTAGTGGCTCGCCGGACCGTTGACGTTGGCGTACTGGTTCGGCTTCCACGCGCCCGGGATCTCGCGCACGAGGCGGTCGGACACCGAGTAGTACGAGTTCGGGTGGTCGGGAGCGACGGCGGTGGGGGTCACGACGACCTCCGCGCCGTAGGCCCGCAGCACGTCCCGCTTGTCCTGGCTGACCTTGTCGGGACAGACGAACACGCAGCGGTAGCCCTTGCGCTGCGCCACCAGCGCGAGCCCGACACCGGTGTTCCCGCTCGTCGGCTCCACGATCGTCCCGCCGGGCCTGAGCTCCCCGGACGCCTCGGCGGCCTCGATCATCTTCAGCGCGATGCGGTCCTTCACGGATCCGCCGGGATTCAGGTACTCGACCTTGGCCAGGATCGTCGCGGCCAGGCCCTCGGTCACGGTGCCGAGCCTGACCAGCGGGGTGCCGCCGACGAGCTCGGAGATGTGCTGCGCGTACTTCACGGTGCTCCGTCGCATTCGGGGACGGGCAGCGGACGCACGACTGCCCGGGTGCGATCCTCGCACCCGGGCAGCGGTCCGACCATGCGAGCGGGGCTAGTTGCGGAAGATCGCGAGGATCCGCAGCAGCTCGAGGTAGAGCCAGATCAGGGTGACGACGAGACCGAAGGCGGCGACCCAGGCGAGCTTCGCCGGGACGCCCTTGTCGACCCCCCGCTTGATCGAGTCGAAGTCGATGATGAGGCTCGCGGCGGCCAGGCCGACCGCGATCAGCCCGACGGCGATGCCGAGCCAGCCCGAGCGCAGCGGACCGAAGTCGTGCATGCCGGTGAACAGCCACAGCACCACGTTGATCAGCGAGAACAGGCAGTAGCCGATCAGGCCGAGCAGGACGGTGCGACGGAACTTGTCCGTGACGCGGACCTTGCCGGACCGGAACAGGATCAGCGAGACCGCGAAGACGGACAGCGTGGCCAGCACGGCCTGCCCGACGATCCCGTTCCACTGGTCCTCGTAGAACTTGCTGAGGCCGCCGAGGAACATCCCCTCGAACGCCGCGTAGAGCAGGATCAGTGGCGGGCTCGGCTGCTTCTTGAACGCGTTGACCAGACCGAGCACCAGGCCGACGATCGCGCCGACGAACCACAGGCCGGGCGCGAGCACCCAGGTCGCGGCGCCGACGACGACCAGGATCGCCAGCAGCCCGGCCGTGCGGATGATGACGTCGTCGTACGTCATGCGCCGGGTGTCGCGCGCGGTCGCCGACGGCGAGCCGTACAGGGCCTCGAGAGAGGCGGCGTCGGTCGCGGCTGCACCGGTGGTGGCGTACGTCGTCGCGCCCGCCGGGGCGGGCTTCTGCCCACGGCGCTGGACCGGGTCCTGGAACACAGGACTGTTGTCGAAGATCGGGTTGGCCATGGCGTCCTCCTGGACGGATCGGGCGCGTCTGTACGAGTCTGTCACCGTAGCGAACGCCGTGGGACCGGGGATCGTTCCAGTCGATGCGTCCCATCCTCCGATCGGAGCGGCGTCCTCCTCCCATGGGTCGATGCAGCGGGTCAGGAATGCCGCCTAGGGTCGTCCCTGGAAGTTCTCGTGCACGTGCTCCCGACGATGAGGATCTGGCAATGATCGAGGCACAAGGCCTGACCAAGAGATACGGACCGAAGACCGCGGTCGACGACATCACGTTCACCGTGGAGCCGGGCCGGGTGACCGGGTTCCTCGGTCCCAACGGCGCCGGCAAGTCCACCACGATGCGCATGATCATGGGTCTGGACCGCCCGACGGCCGGTTCGGTGTCCGTGAACGGCAAGCCCTACGTGCAGCACCACTCGCCGCTGACCGAGGTGGGCGCACTGCTCGAGGCCAAGGCGGTCCACACCGGCCGAAGCGCCCGCAACCACCTGCGCGCGCTCGGCGCGACGCACGGCATCGGCAACAAGCGTGTCGACGAGGTCATCTCGATGACCGGTCTCGACGCGGTCGCCAAGCGCCGGGTCGGCGGCTTCTCGCTCGGCATGGGCCAGCGGCTCGGCATCGCGGCCGCCCTGATCGGCGACCCGCACACCCTGATCCTCGACGAGCCGGTCAACGGGCTCGACCCCGAGGGCGTGCTGTGGGTCCGCAACCTCGTGCGCTACCTGGCCTCCGAGGGCCGGACCGTGTTCCTGTCCTCGCACCTGATGAGCGAGATGGCCCTGACCGCCGACCACCTGCTCGTCATCGGGCGCGGCCGCATCATCACCTCCGGTCCGACCGCGACCGTGATCGCCCAGGCGACGCAGGCGACCGTCCGCGTCGTGTCCCCGCAGGCCACCGACCTGGCCGGCCTGCTCCAGGGCCCCGACGTCACGGTGACGTCCGACGAGGCCGGCGTGCTCACCATCATCGGCGCGACGACCGTGCAGGTGGGCGAGCTCGCCGCTGCCAACCGTCTGGTCCTGCACGAGCTGACGCCGGTCTCCGGCTCGCTCGAGGAGGCCTACATGACCCTGACCCAGGACTCGGTCGAGTACCACTCGTCCGAGGTCCCCACCGAGCACACGCAGGAGGTCGCACGATGAGCACCGCCGTCGCCACCCCACCGGCCACCCCGACCGTCACGGCTCGCAAGGGCAAGCTCTCGTTCCCGCACCTGCTGCGCAGCGAGTGGATCAAGTTCTGGTCGGTCCGCTCGACCTTCTGGACGCTCGCGATCTTCCTGTTCACGGTGGTCGCCCTCGTCGTCCTCATCACGCTGGCGATCCACAACGCGCCGCCCGAGTCGCAGGGCGGTCCGTCCGACGCCGACCGGTCCGACCCGCTCAACGCGTTCCAGGCAGCCGTCTACCTCGGCCAGTTCGCCGTGGCGATCCTGGGTGCGCTAACCATCACCGGCGAGTACACCACGGGCATGATCCGGACCAGCCTGACGGCCGCACCCAAGCGGCTGCCGGTGCTGTGGTCCAAGGGGCTCGTGGCCGCGCTCTCGATGCTGGCGTTCAGCCTGGTGACGGTCGCCGCCTCGGCGGGCCTGCAGTGGCTGTTCTTCAACGGCGTCGGGATCGGTGTCGATCTCGGCAACTCCCAGCAGGTGCGCGCCCTGTTCGGCACGGCGCTGTACATCGCCACGATCGGCGTGCTCGCGTTCGCGTTCGGCGCGCTCATGCGCCACTCGGCGGCGGCAGTGTCGACGATCCTCGGGCTCCTGCTCGTGATCCCGATCATCTTCGCGATCGTGCCCTGGAAGCCGCTGAAGTACGTCGAGCCGTTCCTGCCGGGCTCGGCCGGTCAGAGCATCACCATGACGGACGCGCAGATCGCGCAGAACGTCGCCGGCACGGTCGGCGCGCACCTGACGGCGTGGCAGGGCTACGGCGTGCTCGTCGCATGGGTGGTCGTGGTCCTCGGGGTCGCGGCGTACCTGCTCAAGCGTCGCGACGCCTGACGCTGCCGGACGAAGGGGGCGGTCCTCGTCGACCGCCCCCTTCGTCGTCCCTCAGACCAGCTCGCCCAGCGCCTCCTCGGGGGCGCCCTCGAGCGCCTCGGCGTCCTTGTTCCAGCGCGACCACAGGACGCGCTCGCCCACGGAGCGGGCCATCAGGTGACCCGTCACCAGGAACGCCACGACGCCCACCGCGAGCACCCCGAACGCCACCCAGAACGGCGACGCCAGGCCGACGTGCTCGGCCAGCAGGCCGGCCACGACGGGAGCGGGCGCCGCGAAGCCCCAGCGCACCAGGTTGAACGCGCCGGTGGTCACGCGGCGGTCGGGCGAACCCATGGCCAGCGCCAGGTCCGTGAGGTTGGCGTTGCAGATGCCCATCGCGACGCCTGCGACGACCAGGACGACGACCGACTGCGCAGTGCTGTGAGAGGTCGCCAGGCCGACGAGCGTGACCAGCAGGACAGCGATCGCCAGGCCGACGGTCTGCACGGCGCCGAAGCGGTGCGCGAGCCGGTGCCCGACCACCAGGATGCCGACCGCGAGACCGATGCCCCACGCGGTGAACACGAGGCCGAGCGGGACGACGTCCAGGCCGAGGAAGATCGGCGTGTAGCCCAGCACGATGAAGAACACGAAGTTGTAGGTGGCCGTGACCACCGACAGGGCGACGAACGCCGGGCGACGGAACGGCTGGAACACCTCGGTGAACCGCAGCGGCGCCGGCTTCTCCTCGGGGTCCTTCAGGCGCGTGACGGCGATGACGAGCGCAGCGACCATGAACATCCCGCACAGGAAGAACGGCACGCGCCAGCTGATCTGGCCGAGCAGGCCGCCGATCAGCGGGCCGACGGCGAACCCGAGCCCGACGCAGGTCTCGAAGAGCTCCACCACCCACTTCTTGTCGCTCGCGAGCGAGACCAGCAGGGCCATGGCCGTCGCGAAGAACATCGCATTGCCCAGCCCCCAGAGCCCGCGCAGCGCGGCGAGCGGCACGATCCCGTTGGACAGCGAGGCGAGGACGGCGGCGACGGCGACCGTGCTCACGCCCGCGATGAGCACCTTCTTGTAGCCGAACCGACCGGTCGCCATGACGGCCGGGATCATGCCGAGGGCCATCACGCCGATGTAGGCGGTGAACAGCAGCTCGATCTGCCATGTCGTCGCCCCGATCGCCGCGCCGATGGCCGGCAGGATCGGGTCGACGATGGCGATGCCGGCGATGGCGAAGAACGCGGTGAGCGCGGTCGCGTAGATCGCGGTCTTGTGGGGTTCGATGCGGGTGGAGGCCACTGACGTCGGTCCTTTATCTGTATGGTGCAGGTACTTACCTGTATGCTACATCCAGCTCCCCCCGACCGAAAGTTCGCACGCCGAGAGCTCGTACCCCGAGAGTGAGCCCATGTCACACGACGACGCCGTGACCGAGATCGAGGCCCAGGTGGCCCTCCTGCTGCGCCTGGCCGACCGGAACCGACGCGCGAGCGACCGCCTGAACGTGACGCTCGAGCGCTCGGCGTACCTGGTGCTCCGCCTGCTCGACACCACCGGACCGGTGGGCATCAACGCGATCGCGGACCACCTGCGGCTGGACGCGTCGACGATCACCCGCCAGGTGCTGGCCATGGAGGCCGCTGGGCTCGTCACGCGCGAGCGGGACCCACGCGACGGTCGGCGCGCGGTGGTGACCGAGACCCCCGCCGGCGTCGAGGCGCTCGCGCGGACGCGCGTCGCGCGCGCCGAGGTCTACAACGACGTGCTCACCGGATGGAGCACCACGGACCGCGAGCTGCTCGCCCACCTGCTGACCAGGCTCAACGACGACCTGGACGCGCACGCCGGCCGGTCCTGAGGCGGGTTCGGGCTAGCGTGGAGCCATTCCCGAGACGAAGGACACCGATGACCGACGCTCCGGCCGCCAAGGCCAAGACCCGCCCCGCACCGTTCGTCGCGGAGGTGCTCCGCACCGAACAGCTCTCGGCGACGATGGTCCGGGTGGTCGTCGGCGGACCCGGCCTGGCCGCGTTCGATCCCTCCCCGCACGCCGACTCCTACGTCAAGGTCGTGTTCCTGCCGGCGGGGGCCCCGCGTCCGCTGCGCGACGACGGCCGGCTCGACATCGAGGCCGTGCGGGCGTCCCTGGCGCCGGACGAGCAGCCGCGGCAGCGCGCGTACACGGTCCGCGGCTACGCAGCCGGTGAGCTCACGCTCGACTTCGTGGTGCACGGCGACGAGGGCGTCGCGGGTCCCTGGGCGGAGGGGGCGAAGGTCGGCGACGAGGTGCTGGTCCAGGGCCCGGGCGGCGCCTGGTCGCCCGACCCGACCGCCGCGTCCTACCTGTTCGCGGGCGACGCCAGCGCGCTGCCCGCGATCGCCGTCGCGCTCGAGCGGCTCGCGCCCGACGCCGTCGGCCACGTCGTGATCGAGGTGCACGACGCCGAGGACGAGGTCCCCCTCACCGCGCCGGCCGGGGTTCTCGTGCACTGGGTGCACCAGGGCTTCGGCGTGCCCGGGCTGGCCCTCGTCGACGGCGTCGCCGCGCTGCCGCCGCTGCCGCACCCCGTCAGCGCGTTCGTGCACGGCGAGGCCGGTGCCGTCCGCGAGCTGCGCCGCCACGTGCGCACCGAGCGCGGCGTCGGGCGCGACCAGCTGTCCGTGTCGGGCTACTGGCGCCTGGGCGCCGACGACGAGGGCTGGCGCGCCACCAAGCGCGACTGGCTCGCCACGATCGAGCAGTCCGAGGTGGCCGCGGGCCTCGCCTGAGGACCCACCCACCGAACGCGTGACGGTGCGAGCGGGCCGGCGTGCCCCCGCCGGGATTTGAACCCGGACTGGGCCGGGTTTAAGCCGGCTGCCTCTGCCAGTTGGGCTACGGGGGCGGACGCCGCTCATCCTGCCAGGGAACGACGAGGCCCCCGGCCCGCGAGGGACCGGGGGCTCGTCGACGAGCGTCAGGCCGAGGCGGCCTTCTTCTCCTTCACCGGCGCAGCGGCGGACTCCTCGACCACGCGCGGCTTGGCCGGCACGGACGCGGCGCGGAACTCGGCGCGCGGGTCGTGCAGGCTGCCGAGCGCGACGACCTCGCGGCGGAGCAGCAGCGCGCCGGTCCAGCCGGCGGCGATGCGGATCTTGCGGTTGAAGGTCGGCATGGCGGCGACGTGGTACGAGCGGTGCAGGACCCAGGCGAGGAAGCCCTTGACCTTGATCCGGCCGAACATCTGCGCGACGCCCTTGTACATGCCGAGCGAGGCGACGGCGCCGATGTTCTTGTGCTTGTACTCGGTGGGCGGGGCCGAGCGCAGGACGCGGGCCAGGTTGTCGCCGAGGTGGTTGCCCTCGCGCAGCGCGTGCTGGGCGTTGGGCGGGCAGAACTTGCCGGGGTTGTAGAGGTCCGGCACCGCGGCGCAGTCACCGGCGCCGTACGCGTCGGGGACGACCGTGCCGTCCTCCTGCGTCACCTGGAGGTAGGCGTTGCAGATGAGTCGGCCCATCTTGTCCAGCGGCAGGTCCGAGTTCTGCAGCACCGGGTTGGCCTTGACGCCCGCGGTCCAGACGATGGTCTCGGCGTCGAACTCTTCCTTGTTCGACAGGACCACGTGACCGTCGACGCAGCTGGACAGGAACGTGGAGAGGTAGATCTCGATGTCGCGCTTGCGCAGGACCTGGAGCGTGTAGCCGCCCAGCTCCTCGCTGACCTCGGGCAGGATGCGCGGCGAGCCCTCGACCAGGACGAAGCGCATCTCCTCCTGCTCGATGGCCTTGTAGTACTTCACCGCGGACCGGGCCATGTCCTCGACCTCACCGAGCGCCTCGACGCCGGCGAAGCCGCCTCCGACGAAGACGAACGTGAGCATCTTGCGACGCAGCTCCGGGTCCCAGGTGCTCGCGGCCATGTCGATGCGGTTGAGCACGTGGTTGCGCAGCGCGATGGCCTCTTCGACGTTCTTGAAGCCGATCGCGACCTCCGCGAGGCCGGGGATGGGCAACGTGCGAGCGACCGAGCCCAGGCCGACGACGAGGTGGTCGTAGGTGATCCAGTAGGCCTCGCCCTCCTCGGGCGTGATCTCGACCGTGCGCTCGCCGTGGTTGATCTGGCTGACCTTGCCCTGGAGCACGTCGACACCCTTGAGCGCGCGGCGGTGCGGGGCGACCACGTAGCGCGCGTCGATGGACCCGGCGGCGGCCTCGGGCAGGAAGGGGGCGTACGTCATGTACGGGCGCGGGTCTACGACGACGATCGCAGCCTCGCGCTTGCCCAGACGCTTGCGCAGCCGGCGCGCGGTGTACAGGCCGACGGTACCGCCGCCGAGCACCACGACGCGGGGAACCTTGCGGGGCTTGGCCGAGCGCACCGGCGACTCCACGGTGGCCGGGCTGCTGGCGACGTCCGAGGAAGAAGGCATGCCTCAACGGTAGCGGCGCAGGACCCTGGACGTCCTGCCCGAACCCGGTGATCATGCGCACAGTGCACTCCCAGGGGGTGTGAGACGGCGCACGGTCCGTGCGCCGTCCCACCGCCTCAGGGAGTCGGGACCGGCGTCGGGGCCACCGCGTCGGCCGCGACGGAGGACTCAGCCGAGGCGTCCAGGGCGGGCGCCTTGGCGAACGGGCGCGGCGGGATCGACGCCGTGGCGCTGCCGGTCAGGGCGTGGGTGCCGTCGTCGGCGAACGTGAACTGCGAGGTCGGGGCGCCCTTGAGCGGGTACACGTTCCACCGCGATCGGCCGTCGGCGTCCGTCCGGCTCACGAACGACCAGGGCTCCTTGGTCTCCGGGAAGAAGAACTGGCCGGCGCCGTTGTCGAAGGTCGTGCGCACCGGGCGACCGCGGTCGTCGAAGATCTGGACGTCGGTGAGCGGGTTGCCCGCCGCGTCGTACGCGAACAGGTTGCTCACCTGGATCCCGTCCACGACGACGCCGTCGACGGCCTTGTCCTTGTAGACCACCTGCGTCTGGACCGACGGGCTGAACGCGCCCCGGGCGTAGTTGTCGTAGACCGTCTCCCAGCGGTGCACCTGGCCCTGGACGGTCACGAAGACCGGGAGCACCAGGACCACGGCCGCGACGTTGGCGGCGCCGGCGACCCAGGAGAACGACCGCGACCTGTTCCACATGCCGCGTCCCCACTGCACGCTGAGCACGACCGCGACCGCGAGCACCACCCACTGGACGAGGCTTCGCGGCAGCCACCGCATCGTCGTCGCCCCCGCCAGGTAGCAGAGGACCTGGTAGCCGACCCAGCCGCGCAGGATCCACCAGAACGGGCGCAGCGCGACGAGGAACGACTCGACCGGCGGCCAGAACGGCTTCTCGCGGAGCGCGCCCAGGAGCGTGCGACCTCCCCGCCGGACCGCGCGCACCGGCGTGCCCAGCACCTCGCGGGTGGTGCGACGGGCCGCCTCGACGGCCACTGGCGCCAGCCCGGCCGCGGCCCGCAGCTCGGCGGCGTACTCCTGAGGCGGTCCGAACTGTTCGAGCACCCCGCGGCCGTGCGCGTTGTGGCGCTCGTCGGCGAGCGCGTCGGCCAGGTCCGCCTCGAGGTCGTCGGTGAGGTCCTCGACCTGCTCGGGGGCCAGCCCGTCGAGTGCGGCGCGGACGGCCGCGGCGTACGCGGCGACGTCCATGACGTCCGTGGTCTCCAGCACGCTCATCGCACGACCTCCGTCCCGAGCAGGCGCCCCATCGTGCCCGCGAACTCCTGCCAGTCCTTGCGCTGGGCGTCGAGCATGGCCCGGCCCTGGGCGTTGATCCCGTAGTACTTGCGGTGCGGGCCCTCATCGCTGGGCACGACGTAGGACGTCAGCGCTCCCGACGAGTAGAGCCGGCGCAGCGTCCCGTAGACCGACGCGTCGCCGACCTCCTCGATGCCCGCGGCGCGGAGCCGCCGGACCACGTCGTACCCGTACCCGTCCTCGTCGGAGACGACGGCGAGCACGGCCAGGTCCAGCACCCCCTTGAGCAGCTGGGTGGTGTCCATGCGACCTCCCTGTCCGGTCTGGTGCGGGGGACCCCCTGCGACCCCCGCGAGCGCGACGCTATTACACAGTGCGCACTACCGTCCAGAGTGAACCACCGGCGTGTCTCGCCCGTCGTTCAGCGGGTCGCGACGCTCCACGCGATGCCGTCGAGGATGTCGTGCTCGGAGGTGACCACGTCGGTCAGCTCTCCCCCGCCCCGCGCGACCTCGTCACGCACCCGGGCGACCACCTCGTGCCAGACCAGGGCGCCGGCACCGATCACGTCGACCCGTCCCGGGTGCATGAACGGCAGCGCCGCGCGTTCGGCGTGGTCGCGGGCCAGCAGGTCGTCGCAGGCCGCGAGCACCTGTGCGACCGGTAGGACCGACCCGTCGATGGCCAGCGGGTCGTAGGTGGCCAGGCCGAGCGCGTGCGCCGTCACCGTGGTCACGGTGCCGGCCAGCCCGACCAGCGTGACCGCCCTGCCCAGCGGGACGTGGGCCGAGGCCGTGTCGAGGGCGGCGTGGATGTCACGCCGGGATCGAGCGATCTCGTCGACGGTCGGCGGGTCGGAGTGCAGGTGCCGCTCGGTCAGCCGGACGCAGCCGACGTCCATCGAGTACGCGGCCTCGACGGTGTCGCTCCCCAGCACCAGCTCCGTCGAGCCGCCGCCCAGGTCCACGACGAGGAACGGACCCGGATGCCGTCCCGCCAGCACGCCCGTGGCGCCACGGAAGGACAGCTCCGCCTCCTCGGTGCCCTCGACGACCTCGGGCTCCACGCCGAGCGCGTCACGCACCCCGTCGACGAAGTCCGCGCGGTTCTCGGCATCGCGGGAGGCGGACGTCGCGACGAACCGGATCGCCTCGACCCCGAGCGAGGTGCAGATGTCGTTGTACCGCCGGGCCGCGTCGAGCGTCCGCTCGAGGGCCTCCGGGGCGATCCGACCGGTCCGGTCCACGCCCTGCCCGAGCCGGACCACCTCCATCCGCCGGTCCAGGTCCACCAGGGTGCCGGCCGACGGATCGACGTCCGCCACCAGCAACCGGATCGAGTTGGTCCCGCAGTCGATGGCAGCCACACGCGTCACGCGCTCATCCTCGCACCCCGGCACGGCCGGTCCGGGTCAGCAGGTGCAGCGGTCCGGGCGCCACTCGTCGCGGATGAGGGCCAGGACCTCGTCGCCGATCGGGTTCACGCCCGGCCCCGCCGCGAGCGCGTGCCCGACAAGGACGTGCAAGCACTTGACCCGGGTGGGCATGCCGCCCGCGGAGATGCCGGCGATCTCCTCGACGTGACCGAGCTCCTCACGGTCGGCCAGGTACGCCTCGTGCGCGCGCCGGTAGGCGGCCGCGAGCTCCTCGTCGTCGGCGAGCCGGGCGGTGAGCTCCTTCATCAAACCGGTCGCCTCACGCGTGCTCACGGCCGCGACCGCGGGCGGGTTCGTGAGGTAGTAGGTCGTCGGGAACGGGGTGCCGTCGTCGAGGCGAGGGGCCGTGCGCACCACGAGCGGGCGGCCGCAGACGCACCGGGCCGCGATGCCGACGACACCGCGGGGCGGCCGGCCGAGCTGTTCGGCCAGCACGGCGATGTCCTGGTCGGTCACGGCGTCCAGCGGCGTGCGTGTCACGAGAGAAGGTCCGTTCGGGTTGCGGGTGCGTCAGCCGCCCGGCGCGGGGGTCGGCGACCCATTGTCGCCCGGCGACGGGGCAGCCGGCGTCGGGACGTCCGCGGGACGGCCGTCCTGCGTCGCCGGCACGGGCGTGGTCCCGGCCACCTGGACCGAGTCCCACACCGACGCGTACCAGGGCTGCGTCCCGCCGGTGTCCAACGCCGCGGCGGGGCCCTGCTCGACCGGGGCGGTGTCCGGCACCGTCTGCGGGTCGACCACGCGGAACGCCTTCTCCCCGGGCAGCACGAACGAGAGCCGTGCACGTGCCTGCGTGGCGACGTACGCCGGGTCGTTCCACCGGTCCAGGTCCGCCTGGAGGTCGTCGTTGCGGTGCTCGGCCGCGCTCACCTGCGCGCGCAGCTGGTCGACCTCGGCCTTCTGCCGCAGGTAGGAGTGCAGCGTCGGGTAGACCAGCACGAACGCCAGCAGCAGGACGCACCCGAACACCATCGCCCGCACCGTGAACAGTCGCGGCACCGTGAGCTGCGACCGTTCCGCCCGGGCGGTGCCGCGCGCCGGGGTGGCCGGTCCCCCTCGGGTCGCGGGGCCCGTGGCCGCGGGTCGCGACGACGCGGAGGGGCGCGATGCCGACGACGAGGGGCGCGCTGCGGAAGGGGGTCGTGGCGATGGCTTGGAGGTCGTCGACGCCCGGGGCGATCGCGAACCGTCGTCGGGCGCGCTCGTCGACCCGTCCCGCGCGCCGGATCCCGACGGCGCCGCCGTTCCCGCGGGGTGCGTCGAGGCCGCTCCCGCGCCCGTCCCGGTGCGCGGCGCCGCACGCCGCCGGGGCGCGCTCGGAGACGCCGGGCGTCGAGGGGCAGACATGGTGCGATTCTGCCCCGGCCCACGCCGAGGTCGCCGGACCCCGCTCCCTGCGGGCGCGCCGGACCGGCGCGGCGCCGAGCAGCCCGGTCATGCACGAGCGCAGCCGGCCCCGGACGCGCCGAAGGCCGGCCACCCGCGAGGGCGACCGGCCTTCCGTCGTGCTCAGCCCTTGAAGCGGGGGAAAGCCGAACGGCCCGCGTACACGGCGGCGTCGTCCAGCTCCTCCTCGATGCGCAGGAGCTGGTTGTACTTGTTGATGCGCTCGCCACGGGCCGGGGCACCGGTCTTGATCTGGCCGGCGTTGGTGGCCACGGACAGGTCCGCGATCGTCGTGTCCTCGGTCTCGCCGGAGCGGTGCGAGGTCATCGTCGTGAAGCCGCTGCGCTGGGCCAGCTCGACGGCGTCCAGCGTCTCGGTCAGGGTGCCGATCTGGTTGAGCTTGACCAGCAGCGAGTTGGCCGACTTGAGCTCGATGCCCTTGCGCAGACGCTCAGGGTTGGTGACGAACAGGTCGTCGCCGACGATCTGCACCTTGTCACCGATGGTGGCGACCAGGTGGCTCCAGCCCTCCCACTCGTCCTCGGACAGCGGGTCCTCGATGGAGACCAGCGGGTAGTCGTTCACCAGCTGCTCGTAGTACGCCGACATCTGCTCGTTGGAGAGCGCCTTGCCCTCGAACTGGTAGGCGCCGTCCTTGAAGAACTCGGTGGCGGCGACGTCGAGCGCGAGGCCCACGTCGACGCCGGGCGTGAAGCCGGCCTTCTCGATGGCGACCAGGATCAGGTCCAGCGCGTCGCGGTTGCTCGGCAGGTTGGGGGCGAAGCCGCCCTCGTCGCCGAGGCCCGTGCCCAGGCCCTTGCCCTTGAGGACGGACTTGAGCGAGTGGTAGATCTCGACGCCGGTGCGCAGGGCCTCGCGGTACGTCGTGGGGCCGAACGGCGCGACCATGAACTCCTGGATGTCCACGTTGGAGTCGGCGTGCGACCCACCGTTGAGGATGTTCATCATCGGGACCGGAAGCACGTGCGCGTTGGGGCCACCGATGTAGCGGAACAGCGGCAGGTTGGCGGAGTCGGCGGCGGCCTTCGCCACGGCGAGCGAGACGCCGAGGATCGCGTTGGCGCCGAGCTTGCCCTTGTTGGCGGTGCCGTCGAGGTCGATCAGCGCGGCGTCGACCAGACGCTGCTCGGTCGCCTCGAAGCCGATGAGCTCGGGGGCGATCTCGTCGATGACCGCGTTCACGGCCTCCTCGACGCCCTTGCCCAGGTAGCGGGCCGCGTCGCCGTCACGACGCTCGACGGCCTCGAACGCACCCGTGGACGCGCCCGACGGGACGGCGGCACGGGCGATGGTGCCGTCGTCGAGGGCGACCTCGACCTCGACAGTGGGGTTGCCGCGCGAGTCCAAGATCTCGCGGGCGCCGACGGCCTCGATGCTGGCCATGGGTGCTCCTTCGACGAGCGGGTGGGTTTACGACCTCACCCTAGTGGGCCTCGGCGGCGGCCGAGTATGGACCTTCGGCCTTGGACACCGCGTCCCCGACGGCGAGCATGATCTGCTCGACCCGCTCCTTGGCGTCGCCGAACAGCATCGAGGTGTTGTCGCGGAAGAACAGCGGGTTCTGCACGCCCGCGTAGCCCGTGGCCATCGACCGCTTGAACACCACGACGCGGGCCGCCTTCCAGACCTCGAGCACCGGCATGCCGGCGATCGGCGAGCCCGGGTCGTCGAGGGCTGCCGGGTTGACGGTGTCGTTGGCGCCGATCACGAGCACCACGTCCACGTCGCCCAGGTCGTCGTTGATCTCGTCCATCTCGAGCACGATGTCGTAGGGCACGCGGGCCTCGGCGAGCAGCACGTTCATGTGGCCGGGCAGCCGGCCGGCCACCGGGTGGACACCGAACCGCACGTCGATCCCGCGGGCACGCAGCTTTTCGACGAGCTCCGCGACCGGGTACTGCGCCCGCGCGACCGCCATGCCGTAGCCCGGGGTGATGACCACGCTGCGTGCCTCGAGAAGGAGCTCGGCGACGTCCGCCGCCGAGACCTCGTGGTGCACGCCTTGTTCCCCGTCCGACGCGACGACGGTCCCGCCCTCGGCGCCGAACCCACCCAGGATCACGCTGACGAACGACCGGTTCATCGCCTTGCACATGAGGTAGCTGAGGATCGCGCCGGACGACCCGACGAGCGCTCCGGTGACGATCAGCAGGTCGTTGCCGAGCATGAAGCCGGCCGCCGCGGCTGCCCACCCGGAGTAGGAGTTGAGCATCGAGACGACCACGGGCATGTCCCCGCCGCCGATCGAGGCGACCAGGTGCCACCCGAGCGCGAGGGCGACGACGGTCATGAGGACGAGTGGGACCACGCTGTGCGAGCCCAGGAACCAGACCAGCAGGCCACCCGACGCGAGCAGCATCGCCAGATTCAGCACGTTGCGGCCGGGCAGCGTGAGCGGCGCCGATCGGATCCGTGTCGACAGCTTCAGGTAGGCGACGATCGACCCGGCGAACGTCACGGCGCCGATCAGCACGCCCAGGAACACCTCGACCAGGTGCGCCGGGTCGGCCGGCTCGGTGAGGAACGAGTTGTAGCCGACGAGCACCGCCGCGAGCCCGACGAACGAGTGCAGGATCGCGATGAGCTCCGGCATCTGCGTCATCTCGACACGTCGGGCCCGCCACGTGCCGATGGTCCCGCCGATCAGGAGCACCAGCAGGATCAGCCCACCGGTCACCGGGACCGGCCGCTCGGAGTGGTCCAGCGCGAGGCCGATCGTCGCGACCAGCGCGAGGACCATGCCGACCATGCCGGCGACGTTGCCGCGGCGTGCGGTCTCCTGCTTGGACAGCCCGGCGAGGCTGAGGACGAAGAGCAGGGCGGCGAGCAGGTAGGTGGCCTGGGCCCAGGACCCGGGCACCTCAGGCGTCCTTCCGGAACATGCGGATCATGCGGTTGGCGACGAGGAAGCCACCGAACACGTTGATGCTCGCGACGCTCGCCGCCACGACCGCGAGCACGGTCACCAGCGGGTCGTCGTCGCCGATCTGCAGCAGTGCGCCGACCAGGATGATCCCCGAGATCGCGTTCGTCTGGGCCATGAGCGGCGTGTGCAGCGAGTGGCTCACGTTCGAGATGACGTAGTACCCGACGATCACCGCGAGCGCGAAGACCGTGAAGTGCCCGAGGAACGCGGCCGGTGCGAACGAGATCCCGAAGAGCACGGCGACGGCGACGAGCGCGAGGACGATCGAGCGTCGCTGCGCGCGGCGCTGCGTGTCGACGGGCGGTCTCGGGACGACGGGCACGGGCACGGGCGGCACCGCCGACACGGCGACCGGCGGCGGTGGCCACAGCACCTCGCCGTCCACGGTGACAGCCATCCCGCGCTGGACCGGGTCGTCGAGGTCGAGCACCAGCTCGCCGTCCTTGCCGGGCGTGAGCAGCTCGAACAGGTGGACCACGTTGGTGCCGAACAGCTGCGAGGTGTGCTGCGGCATACGGCTGGTCAGGTCGGTGTAGCCGACGATCGTGATGCCGTCGTCGCTGACCACGACCTCCCCGGGGATCGTGAGCTCGCAGTTGCCGCCGCCCGACGCGGCCAGGTCCACGATCACGCTGCCGGGCCGCATCCCGTGCACCATCTCGGCGGTGATCGTGGTGGGCGCGTACCCCCGCACCAGCGCGGTCGTGACGACGATGTCGGCGTCGGCCGTCTCCGCCGCGTACATCCGCGCCGTGAGCACCTCCTGCTCGGCGGTCAGCGCGCTGGCATAGCCGTCCGCGCTCACCGCCTGCTGAGCCGCCGCCGCCTGCACGAACGTCGCACCCATGGACTCGATCTGCTCGCCGACCTCGGGCCGCACGTCGAACGCGCGGACCCGAGCCCCCATCGCGCCGGCCGCGCCGATGGCGGCGAGCCCGGCCACCCCGGCGCCGATGACGAAGACCCGCGCCGGAGGTGTCTTGCCCGCGGCGGTCACCTGGCCGGTGAACATGCCGCCGTAGACCTGCGCCGCCTCGACGACCGCCCGGTACCCGGCGACGTTGGACAGGGTGCTCAGCACGTCGAGCGCCTGCGCCCGGGACACCCGGGGCACCGCGTCGAGAGCCAGCGCGGTCACGCCGCGTGCGTGGAGCTCCTCGACCAGCTCGGGCCGGGTGGCCGGCGAGAGCATGGCCACGAGCACGGCCCCCGGCCGCAGCGCCCGGACCTCCTCGGCCGTCGGCGGGTTCACCTTGGCGACCACGTCCGCCGCCCACACCTCGTCGGCGTCCCCGGTCCGCGCACCCGCAACCTCGTAGGCGCCGGGGCCGAACGTGGCCCCGTCGCCCGCGCCGCGCTGCACCACCACGTCGTATCCCAGGGCCACCAGCCGGGCCACCGTCCGCGGCGTCGCCGCGACGAGCCGCTCGCCCGACCGACTCTCCGTCGGGATGCCGATCCGCATCGATGCGCTCCTTCGTCGTCCGGCCGGGGGGTGGCGTCCGGTACTGGTCAGGTCGAGCCGGTCGTGCCCTCGTTCGCTCGCAGCGCCTTCTCCCAGGCGGCGGCCGAGCGCCGCAAGGCCCCTTCGGCATCCACGCCGGTCGACCTCGCCTCGAGCACCAGCGCGAGCAGCCGGTCCCCGAGGTCGTCACCCGACGGCGCCGGCTGCTGCGCCAGTCCGGCGCGCGCAGCCCGGTCCGCGACCTTCTGCGCGCGCGCCAGCGCGCCGAGCGCGAGCGGGACGCCGTCGAGCGCCGACTCGCGCGCCTTCTCGGCGTTCTTCAGCTGGTCCCACTGCACGTGCAGGTCGGTGCCTCTTCGTCCTCTGTCGGCGGCGTCCGGTCCGAACACGTGCGGGTGCCGGCGGACCAGCTTCGCGACGAGGTCGGCGGCCACGTCGTCGACGTCGAACGGGTCGTCGGGGTCCTCCGCCGCGATCCTCGCGTGGAAGACGACCTGCAGCAGCACGTCGCCGAGCTCCTCACGCAGCCCTGCGCGGTCGCCCGTCTCGATCGCCTCGACGAGCTCGTACGTCTCCTCGAGCGCGTACGGCACCAGCGACCCGTGCGTCTGCTCGGCGTCCCACGGGCAGCCGCCCGGCGAGCGCAGCCGATCCATGACGCGCACCAGCTCACGCAACGCGTCGGTCACGAGATCAGGGGGTGGCCGACGGGCTCGGACTGCTGTCCGGGTTGGTCGTCGTCCCGTCCGACGGCGGCGCGGTCGTCGGCTCGATCATCCACGTCGGCGGGGTGGCCGCGGTGATGGTGTTGTTCTTGCCGAGAGTGCCGTACCGCGGGTTCACCGTGACGTCGAGCTTGGCAGTGCGCTTCGTGATCTCGGCGGTGACCGCCTCCTGGCTCGACTTGTTCGACAGGTTGGTGAACGCGACGAAGTAGCGGGCGATCGCCATCGAGGCCGGGCCGAACGTCGGGTTCGCGTCGGGCGTGGTCTGCTTGACCACCGAGTCGAGGAACGCCTTCGCGTCGGCGTCGGACGCCGCGACGCCGGCCTCGGCGGCCATCTGCGTGACCGTCGGCTCGACGACGAGCACACTGAGCACTGCCGAGGGTGATGCGCCCTGGACGTACGGGCCGAGCTCGTCCAGCGCCGACTGCAGGTCGGAGGCCGGGATGGCGGTGCCGTTCACGACCGCCGCCGCACCGGGCTGCCCGGCGCATGCCGACAGCACCGCTGCCGTCGCGAGCGCCACGAGGGCACCCACCATCGAGCGCTTGCCCCACACCCTCACCGAGACCTCCTGCGTCGTCGCCCGTCGATCGGGGCTCATCGTAGGGCCACCGCCTGGGTTTTCAGGCCCGCTTGGAGCCCACCGTGGCGGCCGCGGAGACGTCCCCGCGCACGATCGCGTCGATGAACTGGCGTGCCCAGAGCATGACCTCGCGACCCTGGACCGGCTTGCCGCCGATCCGCGCGGTCATCGGCCAGGGCACCAGCACGGTGCGGACCGCCGGCTTGAGCACCGCACCCGGGTAGAGGCGCTTGAGCCGCAGCTGCGCCGACTCGGGCAGCTCGACCGGCGCGAACCGCACGAACTTGCCCTGCGCGGTGACGTCGGACAGGCCCGCGTTCCGCACGTGCATCCGGAACTCGGCCACCTCGAACAGGTTGTCGACCGCGGCGGGCACCGGCCCGTACCGGTCGATGAGCTCGGCTCGGACGTCCCCGAGGGCCGTCGCGTCCAGGGACGCTGCGATCTTCCGGTACGCCTCGAGCCGCAGCCGCTCGTGCGCGATGTAGTCGTGCGGGATGTGGGCGTCCACCGGCAGCTCGATGGTGACGTCGGGGACCTCCTCCTCGACGTCGCCCCGGAAGTTGGCCACCGCCTCGCCCACCATCCGGATGTACAGGTCGAAGCCGACGCCCTCGATGTGACCCGACTGCTCGCCGCCCAGCAGGTTGCCGGCGCCGCGGATCTCGAGGTCCTTCATGGCCACGGCCATGCCCGCGCCCAGGTCGGTGTTCGCGGCGATGGTCTGCAGCCGGTCGTGCGCCGTCTCGGTGAGCGGCTTCTCCGGCGGGTAGAGGAAGTACGAGTACGCCCGCTCGCGCCCACGGCCCACGCGGCCGCGCAGCTGGTGCAGCTGGCTCAGACCGAGCAGGTCGGCGCGCTCGAGGATCAGGGTGTTGGCGTTGGAGATGTCCAGCCCGGTCTCGACGATCGTCGTGCAGACCAGCACGTCGAACCGCTTCTCCCAGAAGTCGACGATGACCTGCTCGAGCTGGTGCTCGTTCATCTTCCCGTGGGCCACCGCGACCCGGGCCTCGGGCACCAGCTCCATCAGGCGCGACGCCGTCCGCTCGATCGAGTCGACCTTGTTGTGCACGTAGAACACCTGGCCCTCGCGCAGCAGCTCGCGCCGGATCGCGGCGGTGATCTGCAGCTCGTCGTACGCGCCGACGAACGTGAGCACCGGGTGCCGCTCCTCGGGCGGGGTGGCCAGCGTCGACATCTCGCGGATGCCGGTGACAGCCATCTCGAGCGTGCGCGGGATGGGGGTCGCGCTCATCGACAGCACGTCGACGTTGGTGCGCAGCGCCTTGAGCGTCTCCTTGTGCTCGACGCCGAACCGCTGCTCCTCGTCGACCACCACCAGCCCGAGGTCCTTGAAGTGCACCTCGCCGGTGATCAGGCGGTGCGTGCCGATGACGACGTCGATGGTCCCGTCGGCGAGGCCCGCGACGACCTCCTTGGACTCCTTGGGGCTCTGGAACCGGCTGAGGGCCTTCACGTTCACCGGGAAGCCGCTGTACCGCTCGCTGAACGTGTCGAGGTGCTGCTGCACCAGGAGCGTGGTCGGCACGAGCACGGCCACCTGCTTGCCGTCCTGCACGGCCTTGAACGCCGCGCGCACCGCGATCTCGGTCTTGCCATAGCCGACGTCGCCGCAGACCAGGCGGTCCATGGGGATCGGCTTCTCCATGTCGGCCTTGACCTCGTCGATGGTCGCGGCCTGGTCCGGGGTCTCCACGTACGCGAACGCGTCCTCGAGCTCGCGCTGCCAGGGCGTGTCCGGGCCGAACGCGTGCCCGGTGGTGGCCATCCGGGCGGAGTACAGCCGGATGAGCTCCGCGGCGATCTCCTTGACGGCCCGCTTGGCGCGGCCCTTCGTCTTGGCCCAGTCCCCGCCGCCCATCTTGGACAGGGTGGGCGACTCGCCGCCGACGTACTTGGTCACCTGGTCGAGCTGGTCGCTGGGCACGAACAGCCGGTCGCCCGGCTGGCCCCTCTTGCTGGACGCGTACTCGATCACCAGGTACTCACGCGTGGTCGCGTTCGGTCCGGTGCCGATCGTCCGCTGCACCAGCTCCACGAACCGGCCGACACCGTGCTGCTCGTGGACAACGTGGTCGCCCGGCCGCAGCTGCAGGGGGTCGACGACGTTGCGCCGACGGCTCGGCATCCTGCGCATGTCCCGGGTGCTGGTGCCTGCGCGCCCGGTCAGGTCCGACTCCGAGAAGACGGCCAGGTGCAGCGGCTCGGCCACGAAGCCCGTCCCGACGGGGGCCGGCACCACGAGGACCACCCCGCCCTCGGGTTCGGTCTCGATCGTCGCGACGAGCCGCGCCGGCACCTCGGCCGCGCGCAGCTGCTCGACCATCCGCTGCGCGGGCCCGTGCCCCTCCGTGGCCAGCACGAGCCGCCAGCCCGCCTGCTGCAGCACGCGCACGTCGGCGACGGCCCGGTCGACCTCGCCGCGGTACTTCTCGACGTCCCGGGCCGCCAGGACGACCGTGCGCGCGGTCGCCACCAGGTCGTCGGCCATCCCCGCGAGCTCGCCCGGCGCCTGGTTGCGGGCGGCCGTGTGCGGGTCGGCCTCCGTGGCCGCGTCCACGTCGAGCGTGAACGGGCTCATGGTCCACCAGCCGAGGCCGCGCACGGCCGACAGCGCGCGGACCTCCGCGAAGGACGCGAAGCTCGCCGCGGACAGGTCCAGGGGTGTCGCGGCACCGGCCGCCGCGGAGGTCCACGCGGCCGCCAGGAACTCCTGCGTCGTCGCGACGAGGTCGTGCGCCCGGCGGCGGACCCGCTCGGGGTCGATCATCACCAGCAGGCTGTCGTCACGGACGAGGTCCAGCACCGGCACCATGCGGTCCACCAGGGCGGGCGCCAGCGACTCCATGCCCTCGACCGCGATCCCCTGGCCCAGCCGGTCGAGCATGTCGGTGGCGCCCGGGAGCTGCGGGATGAGCTCGACGGCCCGCGCGCGGACCTCGTCCGTCAGCAGGATCTCCCGGCACGGCGGCGCCCAGACCCCGTGCTCGGCCACCTCGAGGCTGCGCTGGTCGGCGACGGAGAACCAGCGGATCTCCTCGACGTCCTCACCCCACAGCTCGACGCGCAGCGGGTGGTCCTCCGTGGGCGGGAACACGTCGACGATCCCGCCCCGGACTGCGAACTCCCCGCGCCGCTCGACCATGTCGACGCGGGTGTACGCGGCGCCGGCCAGCTTCTCGGCCAGGTCGGCGAGGTCCACGCGGTCGCCCGTCCTGATCGACACCGGCGCGAGGTCCCCCAGCCCGTCGACGACGGGCTGCAGCAACGCACGGACCGGCACGACGAGCACCCGGATCGGCCCGGCGTACCCCGCACCCTCGGGGTGGGCGAGGCGACGGAACACCGCGAGCCGGCGCGCGACCGTGTCGCTGCGCGGGGACAGGCGCTCGTGCGGCAGCGTCTCCCAGGCCGGCAGGACCGCGACGTCGTCGGCACCCACGTAGCACCGGATCGCCGCGGCCAGCTCGTCGGCGTCGCGACCGGTCGCCGTCACGACGACCAGCGGACGCCGCTGCGCCAGCGCCGCCAGCAGCGGCGGGCGGATCCCGGCGGGTCCGACGACGTCGAGCTCGCCACGGGCGCGCGCCGAGTCGACCGCCTCGGCGGCGGCGGGGTCGGTCAGGAGGGCAGGGAGCAGGCCGGAGAGGTCCATGGGGTCCTTGTCGAGGCAGCAGGAACGCCCCGAATCCAGAAGGAGCCGGGGTGCGACCACCAGTCTACGAGCCGACACCGACACGCGACCGGCTAGCCTGCGCGCAGGAGCAAGCAACCGAGGGAGTGGCCGTGTCGCACGTCGTGGTGGTCGGTGCAGGGATCGTCGGGCTGGCCGTGGCCGCGCGACTGACGCACGACGGGCACCGCGTCACCGTCGTCGAGAAGGAGGACGGCCTCGCGCGGCACCAGACCGGCCGCAACTCCGGCGTCATCCACTCCGGCCTCTACTACGCGCCGGGCAGCCTCAAGGCGCGCATGTCGGTGGCGGGCGCGCGCCGCATGGCCGAGTTCGCGCGCGACCGCGGCGTCGCGGTCGAGATCACCGGCAAGCTCGTCGTGGCGACGTCCGACGACCAGGTGGCCGCTCTGCACCGGCTCGCCGACCGCGCCGGGGCGAACGGCGTGCCCGCGCAGCTCGTGGGCAAGGCCGGTGCACGCGAGCGCGAACCGCACGTCGCCTGCGTCGACGCGTTGTGGGTCGAGAGCACGGGGATCGTCGACTACGTGGGCATCTGCCGGGAGCTGGCCCTCGACGTCACCGACGGGGGCGGCCAGATCCTGGTGTCGACGCAGGTCGAGTCGGCCGACGAGCACCCCGACAGCGTCGAGGTGCGGTTCACCGACGGCACGCAGCTGCGTGCCGACGCGCTGGTCGCGTGCGCCGGACTGCAGGCCGACCGCGTGGCCCGCGCCTGCGGCCTGAGCCCCGAGGCACGCATCGTGCCGTTCCGGGGCGAGTACTTCGAGCTCACCGACCGGGCGTCCGAGCTGGTCAACGGCCTCGTGTACCCGGTGCCGGACCCCCGGTTCCCGTTCCTCGGCGTGCACCTGACCCGCATGATCGGCGGCGGCGTGCACGCCGGCCCGAACGCTGTGCTCGCCCTCGCGCGGGAGGGGTACCGCTGGCGTGACGTCGACCTGCGCGACGCCGCCGACGCCCTGACGTGGCCCGGCCTGTGGCGGATGGGCGCGCGGAACGTCGTGCCCGGGGCGCGCGAGGTGGTGCGGTCGCTGTCCCGGCACGCGTTCGCCCGCAGCCTGGCCCAGCTGGTGCCAGCGATCGTCCCGGACGACCTCGTGCCCTCCCCCGCGGGCGTGCGCGCGCAGGCCGTCGCGCGGGACGGGTCGCTCGTTGACGACTTCCTGGTGCAGCGCACCGGGCGGCAGGTGCACGTGCTCAACGCGCCCTCGCCGGCCGCGACCTGCGCCCTGGAGATCGCCGACCACCTGGTGGGTGGGCTCGCGGTCTGACAGCGGGTTCACAGACTTGGACCGAACGTGTGAGCGGGGTCCGGTTGCTCGGGTGAAATAGACCCCCGAGCGGCCTTCCCGGGTATCTGCGTAGGTACCGTGAGCACGTTCCATATGTCCCGTTTGAGCGCATGTGTCTCACGCCACAGCTCCACGCCCCCGAGGTAGTCGATGCCCCCCAGCCGCCGCACCCGCACCGCCCTGCGCGGCTGCGGCGTCGCGTTCGCGGCGGTGCTGGTGCTCGGCTCGGCGGCCGCGTGCACGGCGCACGACAGCACCGGCACGGCCGGCGCACCGCCGTCCGGACCGGCAGTCGCCGGCTCGACCACCGGTCCCGGCGCGACGAGCCCCGCCACCCCGCCGAGCGCAGGGTCAGGTGCGGTGTCGACCACGCCCGCAGGTACAGCTGGTGGTGCATCCGGGTCCGCGACCAGCGCCTCCGAGACGCTCCCGGACGCTGCCGCGCGCAAGCCGGGTCCCGCCGGCCTGGCCCCGGCGGCCGCGCCAGGACCCTCACTCACCGGTCCGCTGCCTGCCACGGCCGCAGCCAGCGGTGTGCTCGTCGCCGGGTTCCCGAAGGACGTCGTCCCCGTACTCGCGGGGGTCGACGTCGTATCCAGCTCCGTCTCGTCGTCGGGCACCAGGCTGCAGGTGGGACTCGAGGGCAGCAGCGGCGCCGCGCCCACCGACGTCACGGGCGCCTACGTCGCGGCGTTGGGCGGCGCAGGTTTCGCTGTCGGCGACTCGCCCGCGATCGCCGGCTCCACCGCGACCGCGTTCACACGCGGACCCGACGGGCTGGTGCTGACGGTGCGGGACCGCGCCGGCGGCGGCACCGACCTGACCGTCGCCGGCACACTGACGACGGCCGGGTGACGCGGCGTGTACCTCTCGCTGCGTGACCGCCCCGCGCCCCGCGACAAGGCCGCCTCGCCCGAGGAGCTCCGCGCAGAGCGGGCCGCCCGCCGCAAGAAGGTCTCCTCGGTCGTCGTGACGCTGGGCGTCGTCAGCATGCTCACCGACATCTCGTCGGAGTCGGTCGCCGCCGTCCTCCCGCTCTACGTCACCACCGCCCTCGGGCTGTCGACGCTGGCCTACGGGTTCCTCGATGCGCTCATGCAGGGCGCCAGTGCCATCGTGCGGATCGCCGGCGGCTGGGCGGCCGACAAGGGCGACCACCCCAAGTGGGTGGCGGTCATCGGATATGGCCTGTCCGCCGTGACCCGAGGCGTCCTGCTCATCGCGAGCAGCTTCGGCGCCCTCACGGCCGTCGTCGCGTTCGACCGGGTGGGCAAGGGCATCCGCACTGCACCCCGCGACGCGATGATCACCGCGTCTTCCGACCCGCGGGCGCTCGGCCGGTCGTTCGGCGTCCACCGCACCCTCGACACCGTCGGCGCCGCACTCGGACCGCTCCTCGCGTTCTGCGTGCTCTGGGCCATCCCCGACGGGTACCACACGGTCTTCGTCATCTCCTTCGGCGCTGCGATCCTCGGCCTGGCCGCCCTTGTCCTGCTCGTCCCCGACATGCGCCCGCGCCGCGCGGCGTGGATCACGCAGCACCGCACGCGCGAAGAGCGCAAGCTCCCCAAGTGCAAGGGCTGCGCCTGCGACATCCCCGGCGTCGCCCCGGCCGGTCGTCCGTTCAGCTGGTCGTTCCTGGTCGAGCCGGGTCTGCGGCGCATCTTCCTCACCGCGGGCGGCCTCGCGCTGCTGACCGTGGGCGACGGCTTCATCTACCTCTCGCTGCAGTCCCGCGACGGCTTCGCGACGAAGTGGTTCCCGCTGCTGTACGTGGGCACCAACATCGCGTACATGCTGCTCGCGACGCCGATGGGGCGCGTCGCTGACCGGTTCGGGCGCGCCCGGGTGTTCGTGTTCGGGCACGTCGGCCTCGCCGCGGCGTACGTGTGCGCAGGGATCGCGACCGCGTCCGCCTACTCGACGATCGCCGCCCTCGTGCTGCTCGGAGCCTTCTACGCCGCCACCGACGGGGTCATGTCGGCCCTCGTCGGCAGGCTCGCGCCCTCGAGCTCGCGCGCCGCAGCGATCGGCACAGCGCAGACCGTCGTCGCCGTCGCCCGGATGGCCGCCTCCGCGGCGTTCGGGGTCCTCTGGTTCACGGTCGGCCGCGGACCCGCGATCCTCTCCGTCGCGGTCCTGCTCGCGTGCGCGATCCCGGTCGCATGGATCACCGTCCGGAGGCTCGACCAGCCCGAAGAGGCCCTCGAGGCCGCGGGCGTCGGCCTGTGAGGGGCTGGTCGCCTCGCGTCACGATCCTCGTCGTCGTCACGCTCGTGGTGGTGCTGGCGGTCGGTGGGTACGTGTACAACGCCTGGAGGTCCCACCAGGACGCCGTCGCGTCGGCGCCACCCGTGGCGTCCACGGACCTGGCCGGCGTGCTGGCGAAACCGCACATCGTCTTCCGATCGACGCTGCCGGGCAACGAGTACGGGCTGGTGGCCGCGGTCCCTCTCGATGCCCCGGACGGACCCCGCGCGTTCACCGACGTCGCGTGCGACCGTGTGGACGTGGCCGGCTCGTCGGCGTCATGCCTGCGCACGGTCGCAGGCATCGCCACGCGCTGGGAGGCGGACGTGCTCGACAGCTCGTTCGGCACCGTCAAGACGTGGGGCCTGCCCGGGATCCCGAGCCGCACGCGGCTGTCCGACGACGGCACGCTGGTCGCCACGACCGCGTTCGTGACCGGCCACTCGTACGCGAGCGTCGGCTTCTCCACCCTCACCGAGGTCCACAAGGTCGACGGGACGGACCTCGGCAACATCGAGGAATTCGCGCTCACCGTCAACGGGCAGCCCTTCAACCCGACGGACCGCAACATCTGGGGCGTGACGTTCATCGACGACGCCACGTTCTACGCCACGGCAGCCTCTCAGTCGGCCGGCAAGACGTGGCTGGTGAAGGGCTCGCTGTCGGCGCGGACCCTCACGTCCGTCCACGAGAACGCCGAGTGCCCGTCGGTCTCACCGGACCGGAAGAAGGTCGCGTACAAGAAGGTGGTCGAGAAGGTCTCCGGCCAGCCGGTATGGGCCCTGGCCGTCCTCGACCTCGCCTCGGGTCAGGAGACGCTGCTGCCCGCAACGAAGGGTCTCGACGACCAGGCCGAGTGGCTCGACGACGACACGTTGCTGTACGGGCTGCCGCGTGTGAACGAAGCCGGGACGACGGACGTCTGGAGCGTCAAGGCCGTTTCGAACTCCACACCAACCGTGCTGATCCCCGGCGCCTGGTCACCCGCGGTCGTCCGATGAGGCCCGGCTCGCGAGTGATGCGTTGCCTGGTGTACGCGCCCTACTCGTTCAGCGGGCGCGGACCGGCGGAGAGCTGCGCGCAGCTCGCACACGGGATGGCCGCTGACGGGACCATCGTGGAAGTGTTCGCGGGCCGACAGCGGACACCGCTCTCGGACGACGTGACCGTGCACGCACCATTTCCCTTCGTCACCGGTCGGCTCCCTTGGCCGCGGATCGAAACGGTCGCACTCCGCCGTCTCGAGAGCCAGTTCCGGGCCGTGCTAGCTCGGGCGGATCCGGGCACCACCGTCGCGCACTTCTGGCCCGGAACCCCCGCGCACCTGATCGTCGAGGCGCACTCACGGGGACTGCTCACCGTCAGGGAGATGATCAACTCCGCACTGGCCACCTCTGGGCCGATCCTGGACGCGGCCTACGCGCGGCTCGGCCTTCCACCGACGCACACCGTGACGTCCGATGCGATCGCCGGCGAGAGTGCTGAGCTCGAGCTGTACGACTACTTCTTCGCGTCGAACCCTGAAGTCGAACGCTCCTTGCTGGCTCTAGGCCTCTCATCGGACCAGCTCCTCTCGACCACCTTCGGATGGAGCCCCGAGCGGTTCGAGGGCGCGAAGTCGACCGAGGCGGCCGGAACATTCCGCCTCATCTTCGTCGGGCGAATCGGAGTGCGCAAAGGCGTACCAGAGCTGCTGGAGGCGTGGAGATCGATCGACGTCGACGGCGAGCTCCTCCTGGTAGGGACGGTCGACGAGGAGATCAGGCAGCTCGTCGAGTCCCACACCCGATCCGGACGCGTGCGGCTGTCGGGATACGTGAACAACCCGGCGGAGCTCTACGCCCGGGCGAGCGTCTTCGTGTTTCCGACGTGGGAGGAAGGTGGGCCCCAGGTGACCTACGAGGCCGCCGCCGCCGGACTTCCGATCATCACGACACCCATGGGAGCGGCACGACTGGTCGAGGACGGACGTACCGGAATCATCGTCGACTCGGGTTCACCCGGTCAGATCGCAGCGGCGATCCGCGCTCTCGCGGCGGATGCCCAGACGCGACGCGCCTACGGCGCAGCGGCGCAGGCCGCATCGCGCGAGTTCACGTATCCACGCGTCGGAGCTCAGCGGGCGGCCTTGCTCCGCAGGACCCTGCGGTCGCATCGCGGGAACTCGCTCTGACCGGGACCTCTGCCCCGGCCGCGACCCGCATCGGTCAGGGCTTGATCTGCTCACCGCTGCGCCGACCGACGGGCGCCCCCGACTTCGGACCCGCGGGCCGTCGTCGCGGAGGCGCGCCCTGCCTTGCTCGTCGTCCGGTGGCGTGGAACGTCCGGCGGGACGACCCCGGCCCAACGCTGACGCAAGGCCCTCGGTTCGAGGATCTGCACAGCGGCGAACACGCCCACGCCGCAGAGCACCCAGATCATGGCAACCGCTCGCATGGGGCTGCCCCCGAAGAAGAAGATCGACGGATCGGCAGGTACGACGGTCGTCGTGATCAGGTCGGACGCCCGCGTCCCCTTCTGCAGCCCGGCGAGCTCGGTGTTGATCCTGTCGATCAGCGTGCGCTGCCGTGCTCGGACATCCTCAGGCGTCGGGCCACTTACCTGCACGTCCAGCACCTGGCGGGAGTAGACCTTCGACCACTGGCCTCCGTAGTTGGGCAGCTGGACGGTCGAACCATCCAGGATGCCCTGCCCGACGATCGTCGCAGCCGGGTCCGCCATCTGGTTCCAGACGACGTTGCCGTTGACGCGTTTGGCCACCGCGCCTGCGGCGATGATCAGGTCGCTGGATGTCACGGTCAGCGCGTTCGGGTTCACGGCGCTGGTGGGGGCCAGGAAGGTCACTTCTGCACGGGACCAATAGACGCCTGGTTCGTGCATGGCGCTGTAGCTGGCGAGCAAACCGATCATCACGGCACCGATGAGGACGTACCAGTGACGGAGCAACGCTTGCGTCGTGTCCCAGATGGTCACCGCGGGTTCCCTCCTGCCACGACTAGAAGTCTGACATGGAGACGATCCGTCACATACGCGTCAACGGATGAAGAAATCGTGATGAAACGGACAGGATTCCGGAACCCTCTGCTCGACGTGGAAGGCCCCCGGCTAACCTGAACGCACCCGTCGTCGTTCCCCACGGAGCCCCTGGCGGGCAGTCTCGATCGGAGCAACAAACATGGAGTTCACAGCACTCGCCGCGTCGCTCCTGCGACGTTGGTACGTCGTGCTCCTCGGACTCGCGCTGACCGCCGGGCTCGTGTACGTCGCGAAGGGCGCGGTACCCCCGACGTACAGTGCGAACGGTAGCGTCCTGCTGCTGCCGCCCTCGGCGGCCCCGGCTGATGGCTCCAACCCATTGCTCTCCCTGGGTGGCCTCGAGCAGCCAGCGGCGCTCGTCGTGGCCTACCTCGCAGGCGATGAGCCTCGGCAGACGTTCGCCAAGAGCTATCCGAACGCGACGTACGACATCGTCCTTGACCCGCTCTCTCGAGGACCCTTGATTCTGATCCAGGTGCAGGACCCGTCGCCGAGCGGGGCCATGGCGGCCCTGCACGGTGTCCTGGGGACGTTGCCCGGTGCGCTGACGACGCTCCAGGACCGGGTCGACGCTCCGGCCAAGTCGCGCGTGGGCTCGATGGACCTGTCGGTCGACAGCACGCCTACGACGGTGAAGAAGGCGACCCTGCGCGCGGTCATCGGCGCCGCAGGCCTCGGCCTGATGCTGACCCTCGTCGGGGCCGTCGCGTTCGACAGCCTCGCCGCGCGGCGGGCCGAACGACGTCGTGCGAGGACGCTGGCCGAAGTCGCCCAGGATGCCGACGAGGCCGCTCCTGCTGTCGCGCCGAAGCCGATCGTCAGGCCCGCATCCAGAGTCACCGCCGCTCCGCCCGCGCAGGATCCCTCCGGCGCGAACGACGGAACGCCGGTCTGGGATGCGGGGACCGCGTCCGCGCCGCCGGCACCCGAGCCCGAGCCGACGCCTGCTGCGGAGCCCGAGCACGTCCAGCCTGACGCCGACGATGGCCTGAGGGAGGAGTCCGAGGAGACCACCGCGCTCGACGAACCGGCCGCTGAGTGGCCCTTGCGGATCCACGGGATCGAGAGCAAGGACTTCTGGCGCGCCGAGGAGCCGTACGGAGCAGAGTGGCCGCCTCGAACGGAAGAGGAGTCAGCGCGTGACGGCGACGAGACCCGAGTCGCACCCCGCGCGTAGCCAGGGGCCCGCATCCCTCCCGCGTCGCGACGTCGTGCGTGGGACGGGCGTCCTCGCCTGGATCACGGTCTACATCGTTCTGCTCTTCGGCATCCCGTCGCGGCTGGTGTTCCACCCGCTGGGTAGCGCCGGAGCTCCATCGACGCTCTTCGGCCTCGCAAGTGCCCTCGTGTGGCTGCTCGCAGAGCTCTGGCGTTCGGCCAGCGTCACCGGCCCGCGACGCCCGATCCGTGTCGCGCTCTCGATCTTCCTGGTAGCGGTAGGCATCAGCTACGTCGTCGCGATGACGCGACCACTCGATCCGGACGAGCTCAGTCCCGCCGATGTCGGGGTGCTCGTCGTCCTGTCATGGTCCGGGGCCATGCTGGTCGCCCACGACGGTCTCACCAAGCTCCACGATCTCGAGGTGCTCGTTCGTCGGTTCGCTCTCGTCGGTGGGATCATGGCAGCGGTCGGACTGGCACAGTTCGTCACGAAGCAGCCGTTGGTCGATCGCATCGCAATCCCCGGCCTCACCGCGTCCACGGGCGTCGATGCATTCTTCCGGAACGGTCAGGTCCGGATATCGGGCACTGCGACGCACCCCATCGAGTTCGGCGCACTCCTGTCGATCCTGCTTCCGATCGCCTTGCACACGGCACTCCACCCGAAGGGTGCCTCGCTGATCCGTCGATGGTTCCCGGTCGCGACGATCTCCTTGGCTCTCGCCCTGTCGATGTCGCGCTCCGCATACATCGGTCTCGCGATCAGTCTCATCGTGCTCCTCATCGGTTGGCCACCGGTCCTGCGCTGGCGCGTCGGCGGTTCCTTCCTCGTTGTCGGGGTCATGCTGTGCGCCACGGTTCCTCGCCTGTTCAGCTCTGTGCGCGGGATGTTCGCGAACGCCAAGGACGACCCGAGCATCACGTCTCGGACGGACAGCTATGCCGTCGCCCTGCAGTTCATCGAGCACGCGCCATGGTTCGGGCGCGGCTTGGGCACGTTCTTGCCGAAGTACCGCATCTTCGACAACAACTACCTGGGGCTGCTCGTGAGCGTCGGGATCGTGGGCACCATCGCATTCATCGCTATCCCTCTCACCGCGATCGCTGTGCTGCTGCACCGGCGACGGCGCTGGTCGGACGAGAGCGCTCGTGACCTGGCACTGTCGCTGGTCGCGGGCATCATCGCGGGTTCGGTGTCACTGGCGTTCTTTGACGGGTTCGGCTTCCCGATGACGATGGGAACCCTCTTCCTCACGCTCGGGATCGCCGGCGCTCTGATCCGGCTCCGGCCCAGCGACCGAGATCCGCACGGCAAGCCTCGCGTAGCCGTGCGACAGCCGCGCCCGGCCGCGGTCACGGTCGACCCGGGCGTCATCGAGTTCCGGGAGCCGACAGGTGAGCTCGGCGTCGCAGATCCGGTTCACGTACCGCCGGCGCCGCGCTGAGTCGCGCCGGCACCCCGAGCGCGCACGAACGACTCGAGCGCGCCCGGCTCGTTCAGGTCGACATACGTCCGACCCCAGGGATCCTCGCGCTCAAGGACCATGTCGTCCGACACAGGGGTCGACCGGTTGCCCAGCAGGGCATCGAACACGCCGACGTACCGGGCTCGCTGAGGCCGCCAGTCCAGCTCCGCGACCGCGCGATCTCGCGACGCCAACGAGAGTGCAACCCGGTAGTCGTCATCGTCCAGCAGACGTTCGACGGCGTCAGCGAACCCGCGAATGTCCCCCGACGGAACGCTCACTCCTGCGTCGCCGGCCGAAAAGGCGGTCTCTGCGAGGTCGAACGACACGGCAGGTACCGCATACGTCATGTACTCCATCGTCTTGTTCATCGTGGAGGCATCGTTGAGGGGCGTCTTCCGATCCGGACCGAGTCCCGCGCTCGCCACACTCAGGTAGTCACCGATCTCCCGGGGGCCCACGCGACCAGTGAACTCGACGTACTCGTCGAGGCCGAGCGACGTGCTCAGGGCCCGCAGCTCCTCGAGCGTGTCGCCGAACCCCAGCAGGGCCACTCGGACGTCGTTGCGCCGTCGGACGTGCACGAGCTCCTGCATGACCTCGAGGACGACGTGCACGTCGTCCTGCGGGCCCATGATTCCCAGATAGACGAGCAGGTGCACGCCTTCGCCGGGGTCACCGACGGGGACGATGGGCCGCATCCGACGGGTGTCGGGACCGCTCCGCACGACCTCCGTGTGCTCCCTCGGCACACCGCCGCGTTCGAGCGCGACGCGGCGGTAGGACTCGTTGGTCGAGATGACCCGGTCGGCTGCGCGGAACGTGCGGCGCTCGAGCCAGAGCAGGCCGCGGTACTGGGCTCGCGCGGCGAACGAGCGTGGTTCCCCGAACCGCGACCGGAACAGCTCGGGGTTGAGGTCGTGGTGGTCGAAGACGAAGCGGACCCCGACCACCCGCCACAGCAGCGCGAGCAGCCAGTAGGTGTCCGGCGGGTTGCACGCCTGGATGACGTCGAAGCCTCGCTCGCGGCGGACCACGACCGACAGCGCTGCCGTGCGCAGCCAGGAGTACACGAACTCGACGACGAACCCGAGCAGCCCGCTCGCTTCCGGTGCCGGTCGGTACTTGTAGATCGCGACGCCCTCGAGCACCTCTCGTGCCGGATCACCTGGGCCCTTGGGGCAGATCACGCTGACCCGGTAGCCGGCGGCAGTCAGCGCCTGCGCCTCCAGCCACACCCGGCGATCGAGCGGGACCGGCAGGTTCTGGACGATGATCAGGACGCGCGGAGGTCGCACGGGGCGCGCCGTCAGGCCGAGCCGAGCTTGCTCTCGACGAACTCGGTGAGCGCACCGAGCGTCTCGAAGATCTCCCCCGAGAACTCCTCGTCGGCGATCGTGATGCCGAACCGGCTCTCGAGGGTGGTGACGACCTCGAGCACCCCGAGGGAGTCGAGCTCCGGCACCGCGCCGAACAGCGGGCTCGAAGCCGACAGGCTGTCCGCGCGATCCTGGATGCTCAGCGTGGTCACGACGACGTTCTTGACGTCGTCGAGGAGGTCGGTGGTCATGAGGCTCCTTGGTGAGGGTTCGGGGGTTCAGACGAGGATCTCGACGGGCGCAGCGTGGCCGAGGAACGCCGTCGGGCTGGCCGTCAGCCCGTAGGCGCCTGCCAGGAAGACGACGATGAGGTCGCCCACGTCGGCTCGGGGCAGCTCGACGCGGTCGCCGAGCAGGTCGAGCGGGGTGCAGAGGCAGCCGACGACCGTCGCCGTCTCCTCCGGGTCCGCGCCGACGCGTGCGCCGACCGCCAGCGGGTAGTTGCGGCGGATGACCTGGCCAAGGTTGCCGGACGCGGCGAGCTGGTGGTGCATCCCACCGTCCACCACGAGATAGGTGCTCCCCCGCGAGACCTTGCGATCGACGACGCGTGTCACGTAGACGCCCGCCTCGGCGACCAGGTAGCGACCAAGCTCGACGACGAAGTCGGCGTCGGGCAGAGCGGGCGCGAGCCGACCGTCCACCTGCTCGGCGAGGTTCTCGGCGACCGCGCCGATGTCGAGAGGCTGGTCCTGGGGGAAGTACGGCACGCCGAAGCCGCCACCGAGGTTGACGTAGCGGACCGGCTGCGGCGCGTCCGCGCTCAGCGCCAGGAGGAGGTCGACGGTTCGGACCTGCGCCTGCGTCAGGAGCTCGGCGGAGAGGTTCTGCGAGCCTGCGAACACGTGGAAGCCGAGCAGGTCGAGACCGGCGGCGTCGAGCTCCTTGAGGAGCTCGGGGACCTGCTCCGCGTCCACGCCGAACTGCTGCGGGCCACCGCCCATCCGCATACCCGAACCGCGGACCGCGAAGTCCGGGTTGACGCGGATCGCCACCCGCGGCCGGATCCCGAGCTCGTCACCGGCGGCGACGACGCGGCGACCCTCACCGCTCGACTCGACCTCGATCGTCACGCCGGAGGCGACAGCCTGCTCGAGCTCCGCGACCGTCTTGCCGGGGCCGGCGAAGCTCACACGGCCCGCAGTGATGCCGGTGTCGAGCGCGACGCGCATCTCGTAGGCGCTGGCGACGTCGAGCGAGTCGACCAGCGACGAAAGGAGCTGGACCACGGCAGGCATCGGGTTCGCCTTGACCGCGTAACCCAGACTGAGGCGCGCCGGCAGGGTGGCGCGCAGCTGAGCGACGCGCTGCCCGACGAGACCGCGGTCGTAGGCGAAGAACGGGGTCGATCCGACGCGCCGCGCCAGGCGGTCGATCCCGACCCCGCCCACAGCGAGCTGGCCGTCGACCTGCTCGAAGGCGGCGATCGTGCTGGAAGTCGTCACGACCCGTGCTCCGACCTGATGAGGGTGCGGTCGTACTTGCCGTTGGGTGATCGGGGCACGGCATCCCTGACCACGATCTCGGCGGGCACCATGAACGCCGGCAGTGCGCTGCGCAGTGCGGCCAGGAGAGCTGCCGGATCCAGCGTCCGGCCCGGCTCGGGAGCCACCACCAGGACGATCCGCTGCCCGAGCTTCGCGTCCTCTGCTCCGAACGCGACCGCGTCCAGTGCGAGGCCGGTGGCCAATGCCGCCTCCTCGACCTCGTTCGGGCTCACCCGGTACCCCGAGGTCTTGATCATCTCGTCGGCGCGGCCGACGAAGTAGAGGAAGCCGTCGTCGTCGGCGACGACCGTGTCGCCGGACCAGACCGCGAGCTCCGGCAGCCGTCGACCCGTGGTCGGGCCCGGCACGGGCCGGAAGCGCTGCGATGTCCGCTCCTCGTCGCCCCAGTACCCGAGGGAGACAAGAGCGCCGCGATGCACGAGCTCGCCGGGTTCCCCCGGGTCGCAGCGTGTCCCGTCCGGACGGACCACGAGGATCTCCGCGTTCGGGATCGCCTTGCCGATCGAGTCGGGACGGCGGTCGACCTCGGCCGGGTCCAGGTAGGTGGACCGGAACGCCTCGGTCAGGCCGTACATCAGGTAGGGCCGGGCTGCTGGGAACGTGGCCCGCAGGCGGTCGAGCGTGGTCTTCGGCATCCGGCCACCGGTGTTCGCGAAGTAGCGCAGTGATTCCGTGGCCTCGGCGGGCCAGTCCAGCCCTGCGATCTGGATCCACAACGGCGGGACGCACGTCAGGCCGGTCACCTTCCATCGGGCGCACGCCCGTGGGACGTCGGCCGCCACGAGGTAGTTGAGAAGGACGACGTGGGCGCCGACGTTCAGCGCCGTCGTCACCTGCGACAGCCCGGCGTCGAAGCTCAGCGGAAGCACCGACAGGATGACGTCGTCGGACGTGTTCTCGAGATACTGGCTCACGCTCTGCGCGCCGACGATGAGGTTGCGGTGGCTCAGGACCACACCCTTGGGGAGGCCCGTGCTGCCCGACGTGTAGAGGATGGCCGCGATGTCGAGGTCGATCCCGCGTGGCGGTGGCTCGGCCGTCGCGTCGTCGAGGAGGTCCGCCCAACCGTGCACCGCTACCCCGACGGGCGCCACGCCCGGCCCGTCGACGACGACGACGTGCTCAAGGTCCGGGCTGTGAGCGACCACGTCGGCCAGGAGGTCGAGCCGTGCCGCCGAGGTCACCAGGACCCGCGCACCGCTGTCGACGAGGATGTGCGCCACCTGCGCGGGCTTGAGCAACGGGTTGACGGGCACGAACGCGGCGCCGGCGACCGAAGCCCCGAGGAACGCGACCACGGTCTCCGGCCGCTTCTCGAGGAAGACGGCTACCCGGTCCTCGCGCGCCAACCCGAGGCCGGCATACGCCGAACCGCATCGGCGCGCGAGCGTCCACAGCTCCCCATAGGTCAACGTCTCGTTCTTGAACGAGAGCGCGGGGGCGTCGGCGGACGACAGAGCGCGCGATGCCAGGAGGTCGTGCCAGACGGTCACCACGGCGTCAGCGTACTGATCCCCGTTCCCCGGATCCGGGACAGAAGGGGTGAACTCACCACCGCACGCAGGTGATCTCGCTGTACAGGTCGTCGACGTCCGCAGGCGAGACACCGGCCCCGCGGTACAGCTTCGGGCGCCCCTGGATCGTCCGCGAGAGCGACACGGGACCACCGACGATGCGACGTTCGGCAAGCAGGAACGGGATGCCCCGCACGAGGAGGTGGCCGCTCAGCCGACCGACCACCCGGCCGAACAGCGCGGTGTCGCCGACGTAGACCATCGAGGCGAAGAGGGGAAGCCGCTTCCGTCGAACGCGGCGGTAGATCACATAGCATGGTTGTCCACGGAAAAGCAATACTACGTTCGAGATTGCTTCCGCCCCCCGATGGCTCCGAAACACCTCGAGATCGGCGCCCGAGATCAGGTCCGGGATGCGGCTTTCGTCCGTTACCACCTCGACCCGATGATTCACCCGGATGGCGGGTAGTGAAGGTCGGACGTCCGTGGTCGTGTCGAGCCGCCGGAAGCCGAGGCGTTCGTCGATCGTCACCACCGAGCCGCTGGGCGACAGGTCGGTGTAGACGTCGCAGCCCATCGCGAGAAGAGCTCGCAGGAGGCGCAGGCCATGCGCTCCGTAGCCGTCGAGGACGCACCACGCGGCCAGGTTGCAGACCGTCCACACCCTCCCCGCGACAACCCGCTCGGAGAAGAACGCGACGTAGACGCCGACCAGATTCTGGCCCACACGCAGGCAAAATCCGTGATGTGGCTGGGCGACGGGCCACGGCGGGACGATCGCCCGCGCCCACTCGTCGACCGACAGTCGCGGGTTCAGGTTCTCGTGCAGGAAGCGCGCCACCTCGGGCACGCTCGCGTCGTCGATCGGCTCGACCTGCGGGGTATCGGTCATGGTCCCAGAAGCATCCCATGTCGGTCCAAAGCGGTCACAGGCGCCATCGCTCCAGTCAGAGGCCGTCACGACTCGAGGGCCCCCCTCGCGTTAGTGCCCCCGGGCAAGCGGTTACCAAAATCTCACGGAGTGAGACAACGGCGGCATTCTTCCGGATTGGACGTTTGCCCAGATCAGCGCCCGATCGCCGGGATTATCCGATTGACCCGACCGGGTGAAAGTTTGCCGCTACCCTCACTCATGTCAGCATGAGGGCCGCTTCGTTATCAGAACGCAACACAACGGCGCCCCTCCGGACGGAGACATGGGCCAGCGGTCCACCGGGCCGCCCCCGCGGCGCCGCGATGGATGGGAGCAAGACCTCATGAACCGATCGAGCACGCATCGAGTGCCGCCGCGGAGAACCCCGCTGGCACGCGTCCTGGCAGTCGTGGCAACCGCCGCAGTCGTCGGCGTGACCCTGACTGCTGCCAGTTCTGGCGCACCCCTCACTGCGGCGCAGTCGGCAGCGGCAATTCCCGGCAAGGTCACCATCTGGGGTGACGGCACCCCGGTCGGCGTCCAGGACAGCGACACCAACAGCGTCGAGCTGGGCACTCCGTTCACCCCGGCCAAGGACGGCATCGTCGTCGGGGTCCGCTTCTACAAGACGCCGGACAACGGTGGGACCCATATCGGGAACCTCTGGGACGCGACGGGCAAGCGCCTCGCGACCGCCACGTTCTCCGGTGAGACGCGTCAGGGGTGGCAGACGGTCTACTTCGACAAGCCGGTCAGCCTGACGGCCGGCGGCGGCTACGTCGCGTCGTACCTCGCGCCCCAGGGCCGGTACATGCAGACGCAGCAGTTCATGTCCGGGTCCACGACGCCGCTGCTGTCGGTCCCGCTGGGTCACACGGGCACCTACGCCTACGGCAAGTCCTCCGCGTTCCCCAAGAACACGTGGAACCGCAGCCAGTACTGGGTCGACGCGGTCTTCGCCCCGACGGATGCGACGTCCGGGACCCCCGCCCCGCCGGTCCCGACCGCGACGCCCACGCCGACACCGACCAAGACGCCTGCGCCGACCCCCACGGCCACGCCCAAGCCGACGCCCACCCCGACGGTGACGCCGACGCCGACCCCGACGCCGACCGCCACGCCCAAGCCGACGCCTACGCCTACGCCGACACCGACACCGACTCCCACGCCGACTCCCACGCCGCCGGCACCGGTCGGAGCATTCCCCAACGCCTCCACCACCGGTGTGCCGGCCGGAGTGGCGCTCACGCCCTACACGGGTCCCTCGCGGATCACCCAGGCCGGCACGGTCATCGACTCCAAGGTCATCACGACCCCGCTCGTGATCGCGGCCGGAGCCAACAACGTCACGATCCGCAACTCGGTGATCAGGGCGAACGGCTACTGGCTCGTGCTGAACGACGAGGGCGCCACCGGCCTCCAGGTCCTCGACACCGAGCTCGACGGTCTCAACAACACGAACAGTGATGCCGCGGTTGCCGGCCGGAACTACACGCTGACGCGGGTCAACGTGCACGGCACCGTCGACGGCCTCAAGATCGGCGACAACGTGAACGTGCTCGACTCGTACATCCACGACCTCGTCCTGACCGCTGAGTCGCACAACGACGGCATCCAGTCGCTGGGGTCGGACAACGTCCGGATCGTGCACAACACGATCATCGTGGCGAACGGCGGGACCTCCGCCATCCTCCTGTCGACCGGGTCCGCGGAGTCGATGAAGCACATCCTCATCGACAGCAACCTGCTCGGAGGCGGCGCCTACACCGTCTACGGCGGATACCAGCCCGGCGTCGATGTCCTGTCGCGGGTGGGTGACGTGGTCATCTCCAACAACCACATCACCACCGTGGTGTTCCCCAACGGAGGTGCCTACGGCCCGTTCACGTCTGTCGGTTCGCCGGCAGTCACGATGAGCGGCAACGTCTGGCAGGACGGGAAGAACGCGGGACACGCCATCTCCTGACGTCCCGTCTGCCTGAACCGCACCGGACGTGATCCCGTAGTCTCGGGGATCGCGTCCGGTGCGGTTCCGTGCCGGTCCGGCGTTCGTTCTCGGGGCCGTCCGGCGAACCGCGAGAAGTCGACCCTGGCTGACGACTGGAGGCCTAGTGATCAGCGTCGTCATCGCCGCCTACAACGAGGCCGCCGTGATCGGCCGCAACCTTGACCTGCTGCTCGAAAAGAGCACCCCGGGGGAGCTCGACGTCATCGTCGTCGCCAACGGCTGCACGGACGACACCGTGGAGAGAGCCTCTGCCCGCGGGGTCCTCGTCATCGACCGGCCCACCCCAGGGAAGGCGGCTGCACTCGACGCCGGCGACGCGCTCGCCAAGGGCTATCCGCGCGTCTATCTGGACGCGGACATCGCCGTCACCACGGATTCAGTACGGGCGGTCGCCGCAGCCTTGGCCGGTCTGCCGACGAACGGCGGTACGAAGCCCCTTGCCGCCGCGCCCTGCCGACGACTGGTGCTCACCGGTCGGCCGCTCGCCGTCCGCTGCTATTTCGCGATCCAGTCCAGGCTGCCGGCCGCACGCACCGGCCTGTACGGCCGGGGGATGATCGCACTCTCCGATGAGGGTCGGGCGCGGTTCGACCGGTTCCCGGAGATCCTCGCCGACGACCTCTTCCTCGACTCCCTGTTCTCGGCCGGGGAGCGCATCATCGTCACCTCGGTCCACACCGATGTCGAGACGCCCCGCCACACGACGGACCTGCTACGCCGCCTGACGCGCGTCCGGCGGGGCAATGCCGCGCTGCGTCGGCGGGCCACTACCGACGCGTCCGTCGGCCAGGTCCGCAGCTCGCAGCCGTTCAGCTGGTTCTTCGACGTCGTGCTGCGCAGACCCTGGCTCGCACCGGCCGGCGTCGTCTTTGCTGTACTGACGCTCGTCGCCGAGCAGCGCGCGCGCCGTGAGAGCGACGACTGGGGTTCCGACACCTCAAGCCGGACCGACGGCGCCGCGAGGGACGCGTGATGGGCGAGCCACCCGTGCACAACATCTGCTTTCACGGCATCGGCGACCCTGGCCGAGCGATCGACGAAGACGAGGCCCGCTACTGGGTGACGCACAACGACTTCCTACGGATCCTCGACGCGATCGCACCGTGGCCGACGCTCGCGATCTCGTTCGACGACGGGAACGCGTCAGACGTCGAGCTCGGAATGCCCGCACTGCAAGAACGGGGCCTGACAGCGACGTTCTTCGTTCTGGCGGGGCGCCTGGACGTGCCGGGGAGCCTCGCCTCGACCGACGTCGTGGCACTGCGCGACGCCGGCATGGGGATCGGTTCGCACGGCATGGACCACGTGTCGTGGCGGTCGCTGACCCCCGACGCCCGTCAGCGCGAGCTCGTGGACGCTCGCGACGTCATCTCCGGGATCGCTGGGGGCGTCACGGAGGCAGCGCTGCCCCGCGGCCAGTACGACCGGACGACACTGAGCTGGCTCCGTCGTCTCGGGTACGAGGCTGTCTACACGTCGGACCGACGACCTGGGGCCGCAGGGGCTTGGCTCCAGCCGCGGTTCAGCGCGACTCGCGACGACACCGCCGAGTCGATCACGCGCGCGGCGCTCGACCCGAGATCCGCCGTCGAACGCGCCCGGCTCTCGCTCAAGGGGCTCGTCAAGCGCCTCAGGTGACGATGCTGTGGGGGCCGGGGCGGTCGGCGAGGAACCTTGGGCTGAGAAGGGCGCGCAGTGCGGCCCGACTGGTCCTCTTGCCGATGAGTGCACGGCTACCCTCCCGGCCCACGAGAACTGCCCAGAACAACGCAGCCATGACCGCGTTGTGCCGACGCCTGTACAGCCGCAGCTTGTTCACCACGAGCAGCCGCCACAGAGCAGCGTTGCCAGCAGAACCGCCCTCGAGGTGCACGGCGTGCGCGGTCGGGACGAACCAGGTGCGGTAGCCGCGGTCGCGTGCGCGCAACGCGAAGTCGGTCTCCTCGGAGTAGAGGAAGTACGACTCGTCCCACGGCCCGACGGCAGCCAGACAGTCGGCTGAGAGGAGCAACGTGGAGCCCTCTGCCCAGTCGGTCGCGCTCTCGACCTGATACTCGCGCGGGTCGGTAACCACCTCCCCGACGTGGCCAACCCGGCCAGCCCGCTCTGCACCGAGGACTGCGTCCGCGAACGCGCGACGTAAGGTCGGCTCGCGGCGTCGCGAGGCGATGAGGTCCCCGCGTGCGTCGTTCAGGCGGGGGACGACGATGCCCGCGCCGGTCCGTCCCATCGCCGCCAAGAGCTCGGGCACGCATCCGGTGCCGAGGCGGACGTCGGGGTTGAGCACCAGCACGGCGGTGCACCCCTGGGCTTCCCGCACGCCCGCGTTGATGCCGGCGGCGTATCCGCCGTTACGACCGGTCCGCACGACAACTGCCTCCGGCGCGATCGACTCGATCGCCTCTGCCGTGCCGTCGCGCGAATCGTTGTCGACCACGACGAGGGTCCAGTCGAGGTCGCTCATCCCGGCAGGCAGCGAGGAGATCAGGCCGGGCACCACGTCGACGCTGTTGAACGTCACGACGACGACGGCCACCCGCTCGGGTGTGCCACGCGGGCCACCAGGCACCTGGGTCATCCTCACGGCTCGATCGGTCGGCGAGTGCAGCGCATCGTCGCACGGGACGCGATGAGGCCGCATCACCCGCTCGGACAGCCGGCTCAGTACCGGCCGACCTCCGCCGGGTGAACCTGGACGCAGCCGTCCAACGTGCCCCTTTCGTCCCCTATCGTCGACACGTTCGATGCGACGCCCGGGCGCTCGAGAGGAGGTCACGATGACGCCTACGGATCCACGCCGAACGCCGGTATCGATCGTCTGCGTCTTCAACGACCTCGACGTCCGCACCACGTGCCTGGACGCCTCGATCCGCGCCGGGCTGCCGGATGCGCCCGAGACCGAGTACCTCCCGGTCGACAACCGGGACGGTCGTTTCGCCTCCGCAGGCGCGGCACTCAACGATGGTGCGCGCCGCGCACGTCACGACGTCGTCGTATTCGTCCACCAAGACGTGTACCTCCACTCACTCGTCGCGCTCGAGGCCGCCGCTGCCGCCCTGAAGGACGACCCCGGGACCGGGCTCCTCGGAGCAGTCGGCATCACGTCATCGGGCTCGGTGGCGGGTGTGGTGCGGGACCGGGTCGTCATGATCGGGGCACCCTCGTCACCTTCAGCCCAGGTCGACAGCGTCGACGAGGTGCTGTTCATGATCGAGCGCGACCGGGTGCTCGAGCAGCCGCTGAGCGAGGATCCCGACCTGGCCTGGCACGCTTACGCGGTCGAGTACGGCGCCCGCGTGCGCGATCAAGGGCTGCGGATCACGACGAGCGATGTCGTGCTGACCCACAACAGCATGACCACGAACCTGGACCGGCTCGCCGAGGCACACCACCGCATCGCGGAGCTCTACCCCGCCCTGCTCCCGCTGAGGACCACATGCGGTGTCGTCCGAGCCCCAGGCGAACGGGCGCGCTGGCGTGCCGCGTGGCGCCGTCGTCACGGCGTGGCGACGTGGATCCGCGAGTCCGTTGCCGCCGCGCGGCTCGCCCGTCACGGCCGTCAGCATGTTCGCGACGTCGTGCTCGGCGACGTCCGGCTGACGATCGACGACGTGCTCGACATCGTCAGTGCCTCAGGCGTGGACGTTGTCAACGTCCTGCCGACGTCCGCGGACGTCGAGGCGTGGCAGCCGACGCTCCTGTGGCGGCGCGGGCGCGATGTCGCCGTGACGGCCACGACAGCCGAAGGCCTCGGCCAGTCCGTCACCGCCCGAAGCCCCGGCAGGGCGCTGCTCATCGCAGGGGTCGACGGAGCCGCAGTGAAGGCACTCGCACCCGCACTTGCCGGACTGCCGCACCTGATCGGTGTCGCGCAAGACACCGGCGCATGGATCTTGTGCTCCCCAGCCGTACCGGGCCTGCGTGCGCCCTGGCCCGCGCGCCGCAACGCCCCGTTCGGACTGCGCCCACGCACGGCCGCCGTCCTCGGACCCGTCGTGGAAGCCCGCACGGAGCTTGCGCGGTAGCCGCGATGGGCGAGATATCGGTACACCGAGGCGGGTCTCGATGGGCACGCGGTATCGCCCACGCGACGGCACGGTCGTCGGCATGGGTGCTGGGTACCGCGATAGCCGCGATCGACCTGACGTCCCCGGGTCTGAGGTACGGCTACGTGCATCCGCTCGCACGCGCGCTCTTGTCTCGCCCGCTCGCATCGCTGGGCGCCGTAGACGGAGCCGCCTTCAAGCCGTCGGTCGACAACGGAGCGGCGCGAACGGCCGACCTCCGCTGCGGTCTGGTCGCGGACTCGCTCGACATCGGCGGAGTCGGTCGGGTCGTGGAGATGCTCGCCGAAGGTCTGCGGGCGGAGGGGATCGAGCCCGTCGTCGTGTGCCCGGTGGAGGGAGCGCGATCCACCCGCCTGCGAGGTCTCGGCGTCCAGGTGATCATCGCCCCGGACACGACCTCGGCGTCCGACTTGATGGCCCGCGCCCGCCTCGACGTGATCCAGCTGCACAGCGCTCCCGACCACCTCGTCGATGCGGCCGACCGTGTGGGTGTGCCCATCGTGCCCGTGCTGCACAACACAGAGATCCACTACTCGCCCGACAAATGGAGGAGCACGGCGGCGCTCTTTTCGCGTGCCGACTCCGTGATCGCGGTCAGCACCCTCGTCCGCCAGTTCCACGTCGAGCGGGTGCCCGCGAGTGCGGCCGAGAAGATCGTGGTCGTCGCAAACGGCGCTATGCCCATGCCCGCCGTCACGGACCAGGTGCAGTCTGCCGCGCGCGACGAACTCACTCGCACCCTCGACGCGCCGCTGGCAGACGAGGTTGTCTTCGCCTGCCTGGCGCGCTACGACTCCCAGAAGAACATCGCCGGGATGGTGGCGTCCTTCCTGTCCGCGCGCCCGTCCGCGCTGCGGGTCCACCTCGTCGTTGCAGGCGATCCGTCGGACTGGCTCGAGTTCCGGCGCGCCGACGCGATCCGCCGCAGCCATCCCGACGGTGACCGTGTCCACCTCCTGGGGAACTCGGATGCCGCCACGCTGCTGGCTGCGGCTGACGCCTTTCTCTTGGACTCGTTCTTCGAGGGCTGGCCGCTCGCGGCGACCGAAGCGGTGGCCGCTGGCCTGCCCATCGTGATCAGCGAGGCCGGCGGCGCGGTGGAGCTCGTGGAGCGAGCGGCGCACGGATCCGTGCTGATCACCAACGCGAGCGGTCCCGCGGCCGCCGTCTCAGACCGCCGCGCACGTGCGGCGCGCCGCAGGGCTCGGCACCAGACGAATGCCGGAGACGTCGCGACCGCCGTAGGGGCCGTGACACGAACGGTCCGCAGCAGCACGGGCCACCGCATACCTGCGGCCGACGACAGCTTCCGCGCGATGGTGGCTGGCCATGCGGCTCTCTTACGGGTGGCCGTGGCCGCGCGTGCCGCAGTTGCGCGCCGCGATCTGTCGGCGCCCTTCGACACCTCCGACCGGCCCGGTACGAACGGGGTGAATTCGCCGCACATCGCGTGACGGTGCACACGCCGTCACCTATCGTCGGCAAGGCGGCCGGCCAGAAGAAAGCCCTTCGCACGACCGGAGTGAGGTGTCCTGATGGTGCCACGGCTGAGCACAGACGGGCACGCCACGGACCGGTCGACGAGCGTGAGCGACGGGGCGCCCGGGCGACCCGAACTCATGCGTGCCCATCCCCCTGACCGCGCTGCGCGCGCGCTCCACGGGACCGGGTACGCGGCGCTGACCGTGCTCACGGGGCTCGTCGACGTCCTTCCTGCCCGGATCAGGTTCGGCCACGCGCGCACCCTCACGCAACGCGCTCTCGGCCTCCACGACATACCGCGCATCCCAGCGACGACGTCCGCCGTGCAGGTCACCGAACGAGCGGCCGTCGGCGAGCCCGAGAGGGCTCAAAGCGTCGCGTGCGCACTGGTGACGGAGACCCTCGACATCGGCGGCGTCGAGGCAGTGGTCGGAATCCTCGCCCGTGAGCTGCCCCAGCGAGGGATCGCGTGCAGGGTCATCACGCTGCACGGGGGTCGACAGGCGGAGGCCCTGCGACGTGCAGGCGTGTCCGTGACTGTCGTCGACGGCGCAGCAGGCCTGTCAGCCGCCCTTGCCGAGAACCGACCAGACGTGGTCCAGGTGCACACGGCAACTCCGCCGATGATCGATGCCCTGCTTGCGTCCGGCCTGCCTCTGGTCCCGGTCGTGCACAACGTCGAGCTCTACCGAAGCCCGCTCGCGTGGGCCGCAACGGCCCGGCTGAGCCACGCTGCCACGGTGACCATCGCAGTCAGCGATGCGGTGCGGCGTGACCATCTCGAGCACGTCGGCGAGCCAGGCCCGGGCGCGGTCACCCTGGTGCCGAACGGTGCACCGCGGTCGGTGGTCGAGTCCGCGCCCTCCCGGAGCGTGGCGCGATCGCAGCTGACCGAGATCCTGGGCGTCGACGTGCGCGACGACGTCGTCGTGGTGAGCCTGGCCAGGTACGACATCCAGAAGAACGCCGCTGGCCTCGTCGACGCGTTCCTCCAGGCCGCGACCCTCGACCGCCGACTGCGTCTGGTCATCGCGGGCGAGCCGAGTGACTGGCTGGAGTACCGCCGTGCGGACGAGCTACGGCTCAGCCACGCACTCGGGCACCGCGTGAACCTGCTCGGCGACTCCGACGCGGGCACGTTGCTCGCTGCCGCGGACATCTTCGCCCTGAACTCGTACTTCGAGGGTTGGCCGGTCTCCGCCACCGAGGCGCGAACGCTCGGGTTGCCCGTCGTCATGTCAGACGTCGGAGGGGCGCGTGAGCTGGTCGGCACCGACGGGGTCGGTGGCGCAGTGGCACCCAACCCGTCGGGCTCGACACTCACGCGTCGATCGGTTGCGCGGGCGCGCCGGCGGCTGCACCAACCCTCACGCACGGCATTCGCCAACGCCCTGGCGACCATCGCAGCCACCGAGCGCCTGGCCGCTGCTCGGCGGGTGCCCGCCGACAGCCGCGACCAGATGATCGGGTCACATGCCGGCATCCTGCGGCGGGTCGTCGACACGCAGGTGTCGAGATGACGCACGACACCGCCGCCGAGGAACACAAGGACGACCATGCGTCGTCGACCGGTGCGCTGGGCCGCTCCGCAGCCGCCGGCATGCTGTGGCTCACCGCGCAGAAGTGGCTCGTACGGATCTCCGGCCTGGCGACGATCGCGATCCTCACCCGACTGATCGAGCCGCAGGACTTCGGCGCGGTCGCCGCGGCGTCGGCAATCACCCCGTTCGTGCTGTTGCTGTCCGACCTAGGACTGACGACCTACATCGTGCAGACGCCCCGCCTGAGCCAACGGACCCTGAGCACTGGGTTCTGGTTCTCGATCAGCGTCGCCGCCACGCTGTGCGGGGCAATGATCTTGTCAGCCCCGCTCCTCGCCGGCGCGTTCGGCATCCCCGCGGCGACACCCGTCATCCAGACCATGTCTCTGTCCGTCGCCGCGATCGTGCTCTCGTCCGTCCCGACGGCACTCATGCGCCGCCGGATGCAGTTTCGACTCTTGGCGGTGCAGGCCTCCATCGGAGTGGTCGTGTCGCAGGTCATCGCCGTCGTGCTGGCCCTTCGTGGAGCCGGCGCCTGGGCGCTGGTCGCCCAGATCGTCACGTCCCAGGCGATCGCCTGCGTCCTGGCTTGGCGGTCCGCGGGATGGCGCCCCACACTGGAATTCTCCCGGCTCGAGTTCGGCTTCATGGCCCGCTACGGCGGCAACGTCGTCGCCGTGGACATGGTGGCGACCGCGCGGGCGGCCGCTGAGGCGGCAGTGATCTCAAACGTCCTCGGGGCAGCCGCGCTCGGGTACATGAGCATCGCGCAGCGGCTCATCCAGGTTGCCCAGGACATGGGCGGCTCGGCGATCGTTCCCGTGTCGACCGTCGTATTCGCGAAGATCCGAGAATCCGGCGATCGGCTCCGCAGCGCCTACGTGCGAGCGCTGCGCCTGTCCTACGCCGCGGTCTCGCCCGTGATGATGGTGGTGGCAGTCGGTGGCTCGTTGCTCATCCCGCTCATCTTCGGGCCCAACTGGGGCGCGAGCATCCCCGTCGCACAAGCGCTCGCGGTCGCGGCGATCCTCACACTTGGCGCCGGCATCGATAACGGCCTGTTCTACGGTGCAGGGCGACCAGGGCGTTGGCTGGCCTACGCGGTGGTCATCGACGGGCTGACCCTGGCAGTCACCATCGTGGCAGCGCCGCACGGTCTCACGGCCGTGGCAGCGGGCTTCGTCGGCGTAGCAGCGATCGCCACAGCAGCGCGGTGGTGGCTCGTCAGCAGGCTGATCGATATCGGGCCAGGAAAGCTCGCCCGCGTGATGGGTTCAGCGGCCTTGTCGGTGGTCGCGTCGGGGGCCGTGGGGCTCGGAGTTCTCCGCGTGACCGAGGATTCACTGCCCCCGATCCTCGCACTGGCGTGCGTGAGCTTGGCGGTCCTGGTCACCCACCTGGTCGTCGTCCGCCTCGTGTCGCCGGCGGTCTACACGGACGCCCTGGGATTGCTGACGTCGCGTACCGGCCTGGCGCGGCGATTCAAGTTTCTCGCGAGGCTCTGAATCCTCGGATACGTCACAGACCCAGGCGTACCCTCCGCCGCTCGGCGCGGTCGCAACGGAGGCGGTCGGCGATCTCGCTCGCCAACATGGCGGCTCGGCCACGCCGCCGCGAGCGCTCCAGCACGTGAAACGCCCGGCTCGCCGGAGCACCAGGGTCGGTGCGAAGTGCAAACTCCTCGAGCTGCTCCACGGGCCAGAGCTCCGTGTGGCCCCACCAGTGGGCCCGCGCCGCAAGCGTGAGGGCCTCGGCCGCGAGGGTTTGGTGTGCCGTCGACGTGAGCGTGTCGACGCCAGCGAGCCGACCGCGCGCAAACCCGTCGGCCGCGTCGAACGCAGCGAGCCGTTGCTCGAGGTCCACCATCATGCCGTTGGCGGAGTCGCGCTCGAACGTAGCCGTGTGCATGTTTGTCGCGTGGACACGGTAGAACGCCTGCGCAGAGCCGGCGACCCTGCCGATCGCAGAGACCGATGCGGCCCGCAGCCACATCTCGAGGTCACCCGTATGCGGCAGGGCCGGGTCGTAACCTCCGATGCGGCGCTGGACGCTGCTCCTGAGGACCACCTCCGGCGACCTGATGACGTTGGTGCCGGCCCGCACGCGGGTTCGGTACCAGTCAGCTCCCGTCCACACCGCCCAAGCATCGGGACGCGTCCCGACCTCCGGTGGCTCGTCCGTGAAGTCGACGGCCGCGCCGTACACCATGCCGACGTCAGGACGCGAGCGCATGAGGTCGACCGCTCGGGACAGCGAGCCCGGTGCGAGACGGTCGTCGGCCGACATGAGGACGCTGAACTCGCCCGAGACCTGCTCGAGGCCATCGTTGTACGTCGCGATGTGGCCACGATTCTTGACGTGCTCGACCACCCGGACCCGCTGGTCCCGCGCGGCTAGAGCGTGCGCAACCTGGACGGACCCGTCCGGAGACGCATCGTCGACGATGATGACCTCAGCCTGTACACCGGGCTGCTCGAGGATGCTGTTCACAGCCGTAGGCAGGTAGTGGCCGTAGTTGTAGCACGGAACCACGACCGAGACGGTCGCCTGCGGTCCGTCTGAAGCGACAGGGGAAAGGACTTCTGCCCGCGACGCGACAAGTCGTAGGCGCTCCCGTCCGAGCTTCAGGCGTCGCTTGACGGCCGGCGTGTCCACAGCACTCACCCGACGGAGGTTCGCAGCTGCTCGGCCACACGCTCCTGCTGCGCGACCGTCAGGTGCGGGTACATCGGGAGTGAAAGGATCCGGAGCGCGGCGGCCTCGGTGACCTGGAACGCTCCGACGCCGAGCCCGAGCCCGCCGTACGCGCCCGTCAGGTGCACAGGGGTCGGGTAGTGGATGCCGGCGCCGATCCCAGCATCGTTCAGCTCCCGCAGCACACGGTCCCGATCGTCGACCTGCACGACGTACAAGTGCCAGACGTCCTGGTTGCCCTCGGCGCTGACCGGCACTCGCACGCCGTCGACGCCGGCCAGCAGCTCGCCGTACCGCGCGGCGGCCGCCCGGCGGGCGTCGTTCCAGCCCTCGAGCCGACGCAGCTTCGCCTCGAGCACCACCGCCTGCACCGTGTCGAGGCGCGAGTTCATACCGATCGCCTCGTGCTGGTACTTCACCGCAGACCCATGGGCCGACAGCACCCGCACGGTCCGGGCGATGTCGGCATCGGACGTCGTCACGGCCCCGGCGTCGCCGGCCGCCCCCAGGTTCTTGCCGGGGTAGAAGCTCGTCCCGGCGGCCAGCCCGAAGGAGCCAGCGGCCCGACCGTTGCGCGTCGCGCCCTGGGACTGCGCCGCGTCCTCGATCATCGGCACACCTGCGTCCGCGGCGATCTTGCCGATCTCCTCGACGGGCGCGACCTGGCCGAACAGGTGCACGGGGACGATTGCCTCCGTGCGAGGACCGACCGCTGCGCGGACGGCATCGGGGTCCATCAGCAGATGCACGGGATCCACGTCGACCAAGACCGGGACCGCGCCGATGCGGGATGCGGCCTCCGCGGTCGCGATGAAGGTGTTCGCAGGGATGATCACCTCGCCGCCGGCGCGCACACCTGCGGCACGGAGCGCGAGCTCGAGCGCATCGGTCCCGTTGGCCACGCCGATCGTGTGGGACACCTGGCTGAACGCCGAGTAGGCGGCCTCGAACCGGCCGACCGCCGGGCCGCCGATGAAGGCGGTGGCCGCGAAGACCTCGTCGAGGCCGGCACGCACCTCGTCGGCAATCTCGGCCTGCTGGGCACCGAGGTCCACCAGGGGGATCTTGCTCACGCGCGTGCTCCTTCGTCGATGGTCACAGCTTCGTTCTCGGGTGACGCGGCCCCGACGGCCCAGCGGTGCCGGGCCCGGCCAGACTCCTCACCCAGGGGGCGGGCCGGCACTCCGACCCACGTCTCGCCGTCGGGCTGGTCCTCGAGCAGTGCGGCGCCCATGCCCAGCGTCGCGCCGGCACCGACGCGGACGTGCTCGCGGACGCCAGCGTTCATACCGACGTAGGCGCCCCGGCCGACGACGACGGCGCCGCCGAGCGACACCCCCGCGCAGAGCGTGCCGAAGTCCTGCACGACGCAGTCGTGGGTGAGCGTGACGTTCGGCATCACCACCACGTGCGAGCCGACGGTCACGGCCGTGGTCAGTGCGACCCCGGCCAGCACGATCGACCCGGTGCCGATGTCGCAGCCTGCCGGCACGTCGACGCTCGGGTGGACCACGGTCGCGTAGCGGACGGGGAAGACCCCGAGCGCCTCGAACCGCTCGACGATCAGCTCCCGCGACCGACCACGGCCGGCGCAGATCAGGAGGTCCGGGCCCGGGTGGTCGGTGACGCTGTCGAGGCCGCCGAGCACAGGGGCGCCGTCGAGCATCGTCCCGTGCCGGGCGACGTCGTCGTCGAGGTAGCCGACGACCTCGTAGTCCGTGTGCGCGCGGACGACCGCGAGCACCTCACGGGCGAGGCCGCTGGCGGCGACGAGGATGAGCTGAGGCGTCACGCGGGACCGGCCGAGCGCAGGGCGTCGATCACGCGGGCCTGCTCCGACTCCGACAGCTGGTGGAACACCGGCAGGATGAGCGTCGTGGCGGTCAGGTGCTCGGTCACCGGCAGCGGGGCGTGCGCGGCGCCGGCGTACGCGGGCTGACGGTGCGTGGCCATGATGCCGCGACGGGCGGAGATGTCCGCAGCGGCGAGGTGGGCCAGCAGCCCGTCGCGGTCGAGGGGAAACTCAGGACCGACCTCGACCCAGAACGACTGGAAGTTGCAGGTTCCCCACTCGGGGTCCGCGACCGCACGCAGGCCGGGCAGCTCGTCGACCTGCTTCGCGTATGTCGCGGCGATCTCGCGACGACGCGCGACGACCTCCGGGAGCCGGCCGAGCTGGACGATGCCGACGGCGGCCTGCAGGTCGGTCATCCGGTAGTTGTAGCCCACCTCGAGGTACTCCTCCGGCGGTGCCAGCACGCTGGCGTGCCGAGCAGCGGCGGACACGCTCATCGCGTGCTCGCGCAGGATCCGCGCGCGCTGGGCCCACTCCGCGTGCGGCGTCGTGAGCATGCCGCCCTCCCCGGTGGTGACGATCTTGCGCGGGTGGAACGACCACGCCGCGACGTCTGCGCCGGCGCCCACGGGACGGCCGCGGTACGTCGAGCCGGCGCCGCACGCGGCGTCCTCGATCACGACGATGCCGCGCGGGTCGGTGACGGCGCGGATGGCGTCCAGGTCCACAGGCACGCCGCCCTGGTCGACGACGATCACCGCGCGGGTGGCGTCGGTCAGCGCGGCGGTGACCGACACGGCCGTGAGGTTGCCGGTGAGCGGGTCAACGTCGGCAAACACCGGACGAGCGCCCACGTACGTCGGCGCGTTCGAGGTGGCGATGAACGAGAAGGACGGCACCACGACGTCGTCGCCGGCCTGCACGCCGGCGACCACGAGCGCCAGGTGCAGCGCCGTGGTGCACGACGAGGCGGCGACGGCGTGCTCGATCTGCATGGCCTGCGCGAACGCCGCCTCGAACGCCGCTACCTTCGGCCCCTGGGCCACCCAGCCCGAGGCGATGACCTCGCTGACCGCGGCGATCTCCTCGGGACCGAACCACGGCTGCATGACGTTGATGCGGCTCATGCGGGTGACCCCGCGGGGCTCAGCGCGCGTCCGGCCGCGATCTCGCTGCGCAGCGGGCGCCACCACTCGACGAGCGCGCGCAGGCCGTCCTCCAGGCCGATCTCCGCCTCGAACCCGAGGTCCACCCGGGCCGCGGTGGTGTCCGCCAGCCGCCGGGTCACGCCGTTGACTGCACGCTCCGGCCCGTGCTCGACCGGCAGGTCGGAGTCCATGGCCCGGAGTAGCGCCTGCGCCAGGCCCAGCAGGCTCGTCTCGGTGCCGGACGCGATGTTGTAGACGCCGTCCACCACGTCGCTCCTCGCGGCCAGGAGGTTCGCGCGCGCGATGTCGCCGGTCACGACGAAGTCCATCGTCTGCAGTCCGTCGCCGAAGATCAGGGGCGGCTTGCCGTCGGCGATCCGCTCCATCCAGCGCACGAGCACCTCGGTGTACAGGCCGTGCACGTCCATCCGCGGCCCGTACACGTTGAAGTAGCGCAGCAGCACGTAGTCGAGGCCGTACATCGCCCGGAAGCTGCGCACCATGCCCTCGTTGAACGACTTGGCCGCGCCGTAGAACGTGTCGTTGTTGTGGTGGTGGTGCCGCTCCCCCGTCGGGAACTGCTCGGCGAGGCCGTACACCGACGCGCTCGACGCGGCGATCAGCTTGTCCACCTTGTGCTCGACGGCGGCCTCGAGGACGGTGAACGTGCCGTCCACCAGCACCTCGAGAGCCAGACGTGGCTCCTCGGCACACTGCGTGATCCGTATGGCTGCCTGGTGGAACACGATGTCCTGCCCGCGGGTCACGTCGTGCACGAGGTCGCGGTCGCGCAGGTCGCCCTCGACGAGCTCGACCTTGCCGGTCGCGAGCGCGCCTGCGAGGTTCTCGCGACGGCCGCGGACCAGGTTGTCGAGGACGACGATGTGCGCCGCGCCGGCGTCGACGAGTTGGTCGACGATCGTGGAACCGATGGTGCCGGCCCCGCCGGTCACGAGGACGCGAGCGCCCTGGAGCGTGCTCATGCGATGGTCTCCAGCGAGGGTGCGTGGGCGTCGACAGGGGTCAGGCGGCCCCCGTCGGCAAGGCTGAGGGAGGCGGACTCGAGGACGTCCAGGACGCGCAGG